>NZ_CP127382.2:347908-695817 GCF_003286645.3 Aerococcus tenax
TGACCAACGGGTGGCTGATTTTTATGGGAAGGATGAGTGGAATTATGGGTCAAATCCTGGCTTCCATTACTATAAGACAGCCTATTACCCTGGGGTAGGCACCGTGGCTTTTAACTTTAATATTAATGATGGACTTATTACTGATTTCAAGACTTATGGAGATATGAGTTTTGGCCAACCGGACCAAGTCGATCAAGCCATGATTGGAAAGACTTATGACCAAGCTGGAATTGCTGCAGGACTAAAAGCTGGCAACTACCAAGATAATATTGGCAAGCTTCCTATCGAGGACTTAGTCTCTCTTATCTTGAATTAATTATAAATGAAAAAAGAGTCTGGGACAAAAGTCTGCGAACTCTAAAACTAAAAGAGAATCTACAAATTACTTAAGCGTGATTTGTAGATTCTCTTATTTTATTGCTTTTATTTTGCTATATTTTTTCAAATTATTGGCCATGAAGGCCAATCCAACATCAGTTTTAACCCTTGTTTTCCCTCTGAGGTTAAATCGAGTGAACCCTAAAATAGCCTTTATCTGGCCAAAAACTGGTTCAACGTCAATTTTCCGTTTGGAAAAGAGCTTAGATCCTTCTTCAGATAAAAGCTTCTGTGTTTCTATATTCTTTAATTCCTGATAGTTTTTATTATAGTAAAGCGCCTTTTGCGGCGCATTTTTTGGGTCCAAAGGCTTATAAACCTGAATTTCAGAAATATAACCACTCATTTTATTTTTTCGTTTTTGGAGATGACTAAAGAAATAAACCGTGCCGTCAGGATGTGTAAAAGTATTACTTTGCTTATCGTAACTCCAATTATCCATATTTTTAGCTGATTTTTTATGTTTCTTTTTCTGCTCTTTATCAAACCGATTATATTTAATCAAATGGTTAATTTTATGGTTATCTAAATAAGTAAGGTTTTCTTCGCTACCATAACCAGCATCAGCTATAATGCATTTCGGGAAATTAGGAAAACTTTCAACAAAGGGTTGTAAAGTCCGCGTGTCCGTCGGATTGTGGAAAATATCATAATGAAGGACAAACTGGTTTTCAGTCGCTACTTGGATATTGTATCCCGCTTTCAATTGCCCATTCATCATATGATCATCTTTCATTCGCATGAACGTAGCATCAGGATCTGTTTTTGAATAGCTGTTTCTTCCGTTAAATGTTTCAAACTGTTTGGCATACTTTTGTTTGCGGGGTAGAAAATCTTTACTCACTTTACGGTAATGTTTTTTCAAACGACGACGTTCTTGTTTACGTTGATCTGGCCCTTTTACAGGAGTTTCCTCAATATCTTCAGTGAGTTTATCGATTTCTTCCTTAAGAACTTTAGATATCTCTTGAAGCATATTTTCTTCTAGATCTAAATTTTCATCATATTGGATGCCAGCATCAACCATCGGTTGAATTTCATTAAAGTAATATTCACGTGAAGTCACTTTTAATTGCTCTGCATATTTTTCAGTTGCCTTTTTCCAAACAAAAGAATATTTATTGGCATTCGCTTCAATTTTAGTTCCATCTATAAAGCAATTTTCTAAATGAATTAATTTCTCTAACTTTAACTGAGTGGTAAACTCAACGAATAAATTTTCTAATAAACATCTACAATTTTCTGAGGAACGGAAGCGATTAATCGTTCGATAGCTAATAACTTGTTGAGCGACTAGCCACTGCATGGGTATATTTTCAACCATTAATTCTTCTATTTTTCTTCCACTAAATACGCCTTTACTATAAGCATATAAAAGCGCCATAATTAAAGGTTTTGGATGATAGGCAGGACGTCCGTCCTGGGTACTGAAGCTTTCAAAATGTTTTTCATCCAGAGATTCAATAAAATTATAGATTGAAAATACAATATGATCTGGATCGATACATGCAGATAATTCTAGTGGAAGTGTTGTTTGATTCATGTTATATTGTATGTACACAAGAAGCACCCCTTAATCTTTAGTGTGGTTACTAATATTATAGCAGGGTGCTTTTTTTATACCTAATTTTAAGTAAAAGGGATAAGAAATTAGTGAAAACTAACTTCTTATCCCTTTTTATTTCGAGGCTTTTGTCCCAGCCTCTTTTTATTTCGAGGCTTTTGTCCCAGCCTCTTTTTTTAGTCAAGTAAGTTTCTGCGTTTTAAGAGTGGACGTAAACGCAGGGCTAAGATAAAGGCCAGTGCACTTTTGAGGATTTCAGCCAGGATAAAGGGAGTGATCCCAATGGCTAAAAGTCCACCGATGGAAAGCCCCTTGCCCATATAGCTGTTTAAAATAAAGGCCATATAGACAAAACCAATTGAATTGGTCACTAAGTAATTAATGACTAGGGCAATGAGGTATTCTCTAGGCCCTGGATTGGCTTGCTTAGCTAAATAGGTTGAAACCAGGCTAGCGGCAGCAAGAAAGCCAATAATAAAGCCAAAGGAAGGAGTTAGGACACTTTGGAAGCCTCCATGGAAGCCAGCAAAGAATGGTAAGCCGATTAAGCCACCCAGCAAGTAGAGCAAGGTGGTAAGAAAGGCTTCCTTAGGTTTTAAAAATAAGGCAATTAAATTAACTGCAAAGGTTTGTAGGGTAAAGGGAACAATCCCAATCGGAATAGTTAACTGAGAAGCGATAACCAATAAGGCTATCATTAAAGCAATACGAGTAATTTCTTTGGTTTTCATTTTTGTTTTCTCCTTATGCAAAGATCGATTAACAGGGCTTATGAGCCGCTGTCCCTATTAAGTAAGAAAAATTATCTTTGCTTAATAAGTTTTTTGCTTCTAGCTAGTCGCTAACGAATTGTTGACTTCCAAAATGAATATTGGGGCTGACTAGGGCGTGGATGTCCCCAGCGCTATCTTCCACTAAGAGCTGGCCTTGTTCATTAATCCCTTTTATTTTCCCAGTTTTATTGACCTGGTTTTCTTGGTAGCTTACTTCTTTACCCAGACCCAGTAGGTGTTTTTTATAGGTGTCTAGAAATTCACCTTGGGCAAAGTGGTGATGGTAGGTCATAAAGCATTGGATAAGGTCAGCTAAGAATTGATTAATATTAAAGTCTTTAGGCAACTCTTTTCCAAAAAAGGTCCCAGCAATTTCCCTAATATCAGCCACTTTAGACAAGTCACCGGCTAAATTTAAACCCAAACCGACGACAATATAAGACACGCTAGGAATCTCTAAGTCAGAGACCATTTCGCAAAGGATTCCGGCTGCCTTGTGACCTTGGTAGAAGAGATCGTTAACCCATTTGACCTGGATGGATTCAGCTAAGTAACTCCCCAAAGTGTCGATCACGGCACTGGCCGCTAAGAGGGTGTAGAGAGGTACTTCAGCTGGACTAGAACAATTGGGTTTCAGAGCCAAACTGACATACAAGCCATCCTCTAAGGAAGAATAGAAGCTTTTTCCTAGACGTCCTTTTCCGGCTGTTTGTTTTTGACTAGCACAAATAACCAAGTCATCTTGGTGTTGACTCTTATAGGCCTTGATATATTCATTGGTAGACCCCACTTCATCTAAAAGAATGAGCTTCCACTTGGCTTCCCCTTGGTCCAGGTAATAAGTCAATAGACTCTCGTTTAGCCGTTGGGGTAGGGCCTGAATCTGGTAGCCTTGCTTTCCAGATTCGATGACGAAGCCTTCCTTACGTAGATTTTCAACCGCCTTCCATACTGCATTACGGGAGAGGTTGAGTTGGTCGGCTAGGACCTGGCCACTAAGGGGCGCTACCATAAGCTGATCTAAAACCGCTTGACTGGTTGTCATGCAAGTATCTTCCTTTCTGAATAATCTTAACGAATAGCTAGAAGCATTTTATATTTTACAAAGATTGGGATAATCTTGTCAACTCATTTTTAAGAAGGGGTGACGAAAACGATAGGCTAACCATATCATTTTAAAGACCTCTTTGATCGTGTTAAAATGGGAATATAAGATAAAAGGAGGAAAAGTTATGTCAGAAAAATTTGATCAAATTAAGGGTAAAGTCAAAGAAACCGCTGGAAAAGTATTTGATGACAAAGGAACTGAAAACGAAGGCAAGACTGAAGACCTATCTGCCCAAGCTAAAGAAGCAGTTAACGATGTAAAGGACTCCGTAAAGGGAGCAGTTGATGGGGTTAAGAATAGCTTTTCAGACGACAAAGAATAAGAAGTACAGATAAATTTATCATTTAAAAGAGGCTAGGATTTATCCTAGCCTCTTTTTCTTGGTGGTGCGCCTGGCATGGGCGACAACTCGGTGGTGAAAGTCCACTACAGGCCTTTGCAGTAGGAACTGTTAGCCAATGACAAGGGTGTCCACCGTGAGGTGGAATCTGAAGGAAGTTGGAGGCAAATACTTGCACTGACGTACAGAAACTTCATAAAGAAAGGCTGTCAAAAGATGGATGAGCTTGCCAGACAAAGTGAAGTCCAATACTGCACGAATCTGAGACAGTAGATGAAGCAGTGACATGAGTAGAAAGTTGTCGTTCTTACCCAGGGAGATCTCACAGACGGCGCAGGAGTCCCCTTATAAGAAGCCGGTCGAAAAAGGTTTACTGTGAGAAGTCAGCCGAAGTCATAGTAGTTTCCAGAGGAAACGAAGGACTGAACAATATCCATGTTTATTTAGATGGGAGGTAGCTCAATTATGGGAAAAGCAGAAAAGTTGCGGAAGCAACGCAGCCTACAGAGGAATAAGGTGGAACCTGAAAAGTATGTAGATGTGCTTAGTGGTAGAGCTATTGAATATATGAAAAGACATGATGGGTCTCTAATGAGTCTCGTTGTCAGAGAAGAAAACCTCATGCGAGCAGCTCAATTAGTTCGTAAGAACAAAGGAGCAGCTGGTATTGATGGTGTTTCCGCAGAAGCTGCGGAAGCTGAAGTAAGAAAGTATCTTAGACCCTTACAACAGAAATTGATGAATGCAACATATAAACCTCAACCGGTCAAGCGGGTAGAAATTCCCAAAGCCAATGGAGGAGTTCGTCGATTAGGTATTCCTGTGGTCAGGGATCGCATTGTTCAACAAGCCATTCGACAAGTGATTGAACCAATCATAGATCCTCAACTATCACCTTATAGTCATGGCTTTCGTAAAGGCAAGAGTGCACATAGTGCACTGAAACAATGTGTCGACTATTACGAAACAGGCTATAAAGTTGTGGTTGATTGCGATCTAAAGAATTGTTTCGATAATTTTAATCAAGATAAAATGATTCATTACTTGGAACAAATGGTAAAAGATCCAGCGATATCACGTATTCTTAGACGTTTTATGAGTGCAGGTGTTATTGATATGTCTGGTCAATTTATTGACAGTCATACGGGTACCCCTCAAGGGGGTGTTATTTCACCGCTTCTATGTAATGTTTATTTAAATGAATTGGATAGAGAATTAGAACGTCGTGGACATCGTTTTGTACGTTACGCAGATGACTTTGCGATTTTCGTCAAATCTAAGCGAGCAGGAGAACGTGTGCTAAAAAGTATTACTACTTACATTGAAAAAGATCTTCGATTAACCGTTAACCATGAGAAAAGTCAAGTGGGTTCGCCAACCCGTTTAAAATTCTTGGGTTGCCTTATCAAGCCTACCCGAAAGGGTTGTCGTTTTCGTCCGACGAATGAAGCGAAGAAGAAATTCAAAGCAAAGTTAAAACGTCTGACAAGTCGAAAGCGACCAGGTACCTTTAAAACCATTGTAAAAGAGATCAACCAAGTCACACAAGGTTGGATCAACTATTTTGGAGTAGGCTATATTAAAACCTATATTGAAGAGATAGAACAATGGTTAAACCATCGCCTAAGGCAACTCATTTTGAAGCGATGGAAAAACTGTCGAACGAAGATTATACGCCTCATGCGGTTGGGATTGGATAGTGAAAGCGCGAAGCGTATTGCTTTCTCACGCAAGAAGTATTGGCGTCTATCCAAGACACCGGAGGTGCACTACGCTCTGACAACAAAAAGACTCCGTCAGTGGGGATTAAAATCATTAACCCTCCTGGCGGAGTCTGCCTATTTAAGATATTGAACCGCCGTATACGGAACCGTACGTACGGTGGTGTGAGAGGTCCTCTGTCCGACTAACGGACAGAGTCCTACTCGATCCAGTTGCTATAGTTGGTCGAAGTGTCAGCGAGTTACAGATATAGTATACGTAGCGGTCTTGACTTTTGGAGCACGTTTTGAATAGATAGTTCGTGTTTTAAAAAGAGCCTGGGACATTTGTCCCAGGCTCTTATGGTATTTTCCTCCAGCGATTCAAGTTTCTGACGGCGTCCTCACATTCTTATTTTTAATCTTTATTCATAGAGTGGATATATTTTTTACTAGCGGCTAAGTCGTCTTCATCTAACAAGACCTTTACGGTATCTAGGGCTTGGAGTGTGGTATCACCATGTGGGGTGATACTTTGCCCCTTGCGTTCAATATTTAAGAGCAGGGCACTAGGCGGAAAGGCTAAGTCTTTAACGGCTAGCTGGTTAAATTGGGAGAGGACACTCACTTGATAAGTCAGGCTAATTTTTTTCTTGGTGAGCTTTGTCGCTGCTTTGTCCTGCATCCGTTCATAAAGACTTTCATAAATAGGCGCCAGGCCCAGTCTTTCGCAGATGATATAGGCAAGGGCAGCCACAATGGCCAAGGGCAGGAGGTTGTTGAGATTGCCGACCATTTCCACAACGAGAATGATAGAAGTTAATGGCGACCGTACCACAGCCGTTAGAACTCCAACCATGCCTAAAACCATGAAATTAGTTAATAAGGCTGAATTAATAGGAAGAAAAAGCTGAATAAGCATAAAAATGCTAGCCCCACTGAGACAACCAATGGCCAATGTAGGAAGAAAAATTCCGCCCGGAACCCCCGTGCTATAGCAAAAGGCGGTAAAGAAAATCTTGGCAAAGAGAATGATTAAGAGGAGCTGCAGGGAAAAGGGCTGGGCGATAAAGTCAAAAACCAGTTCATGTCCTGACCCGGTGATCCAAGAAAAACCATAGGAAACTAAAGCAGCCAATAGGAAACCGGCCATTACCCGGTGAATTATTTTTGGAAAAAACTTTTGCATGGTGGTTTGCAAGGCTAAAAGTGACTTGGAAAAGCAATAGCCGATAAGAGCAGAGGCTATCCCCAAAAGGATGAGAGCAAAATAAAGTTTTAAGGGAAAGCTTTCTGGTGTTTTTAGGGCAAAGGAGGGCTGTAAACCAAATAGCGATTTAGAGATCAAGTCAGCTAGGATGGCTGAAATCAGGGCGGGAATTAAGATAAAGGAAGAAATACTCTTATGAATTTCTTCTAATACAAATAAGCTTGCCGCAATTGGAGCATTAAAGGCAGCGGCTAAACCGGCAGCGGCTCCGGCGGTAATTAAGAGGCGACTGTCTTCAGGACTGGTCTGGCGTTTTTTACTGTAACCCTTAGCCACAGCCGCTCCGATTTGAATCGAAGGACCCTCACGTCCTAAAGACATCCCGCTAATGATGGCAAAAAGCCCCCCTACAAATTTTGACAATAATAAGGAAAGAACCGGCATATTAAATTGTCCCAGTAATTCTCCCGTCACCTGAGGGATGCCACTGCCTCCAGAGAGGGGAGACTGTTTTAATAAGTAGCCGGTAACCCCAGCCATCAGGATGACCGTAATGATAGTTATAGCGATAAAGCTTAAATGATTTTGGCTAAAGAGCCAAGTGTGCCACTGGGAAGCATAGCCTAATAAATAGCGGTAGAGGACTGCGAAGAATCCCGCTAAGGCTCCTACGGCAATGGCCTCGATGATTGAGAGGGCGTGTGACTTAGCCACTTCGGTCTGCAATTTATTGGCTTTGAATGGACTTGTTTTCACTTTTCAGCCTTCTTTCTAGAGAGTTAATCGTCCAAGACGATATCACTTCCATTATAGCAAGGCTGTCAAGACGATATGAAAAATCTCACTTAGAGCTATTCAGAGCGATTGAGAAAAGTCAGGCTAATTCCAAATAAAATGAGGAAAATTCCTGAATTGTATCGGTCTATTTCGCAAAAAAGACAGGAAATGTTTCAATATTACAAAGTATATTACAAAAATATTACAGAGCCAGTGAATAATTTCTCTCTAAAATTGACTTAAAGGAAAAAGTACCCCAGGAAAGGGGCCATAGCAATATTTAATAATTCTTTAAAAAGATATGGCTTATAAAAGATAAGCTTTTAATTTTTCACTAAGAAGGCGAAAATGAAATAATTTGTAATCGACTTGTTACCCAAAAAAATTCCCCAGCATATATAATAGATATTGTGAATAAATAGATTTTAATAAATTTTAAAAACTTCTGGGGGTAAAACAGAATTATGAAAAAGACAAAGAAAATCATGTTAGGAACATCTGTACTGACTTCAGCGGCCTTAGCTGCTGTTATCGCACCAAATGTTGATGCGGCTGAATATACCATTAAGGTAGGAGACACTCTATCTGAATTAGCACTTCAATTTAATACCACTATTGAAGAATTACGTGACGGTAACAACATTGAAGATGTTAACCTTATCTTCGCTGGGGAAACCTTAGACGTTCCTTCTGCAGAAACACCTCAAGCTTCTAATAAAAAAGAAGTTAAAGCTGAAAAACCAGCACCAGCACCTGCTGCAAAAACCACTACTAGCCAAACTGCAGATGCTAATGGCGTTTACACCGTTGTTGCTGGAGACACTTTAAACAAAATTGCTGCTCAATTTAACACCACTGCTCAAGCCATTCGTGATTTGAACGGTTTACAAGGGGACTTAATCTTAATTGGTCAACAATTACAAGTGAAAGTGGCTTTACAAGAAAGCCCAGCTCCAGTTGCTGAATACCAAGCAGCTCCTCAAGCTTCAGTTGTTGAAGAAGAAAAATTAGTTACTGAACTTCCTGAAGTGACTGCAAATGAAGGACATGTAGAAGAAAACGTCAGTCCAGTTGAAGCACCAGCAAGTCCAGAAGTGGCAGAAGCTGAAGTCGCTCCTAAAACAGAAGTTGTTGAAGCAGAAGTCGCTAGCCCAGCTCCAGCCAAAGAAGTAAAAGTTGAAGAAACTGTAGTTAGTGAAGCTGCTCCAGCAAAAGAAGCTGCTGAAAAAGCTCAGGCAGAACAAGCCCAAGCTGCTAAAGAAGCGCAAGTTCAAGCAGAACAAGCAGCCAAAGAGGCAGAAGCTCAAAAAGCTGCTCAAGCCGCTAAGGAAGCTGAAGCGAAAAAGGCCGCTCAAGCGCAAGCCCAAGCAGAACAAGCTGCCAAGGAAGCCGAAGCCCAAAGAGCCGCTCAAGCCGCTAAGGAAGCTGAAGAACAAAAGGCAGCCCAAGCTGCTAAACAAGCTGAAATTGAAAAATCTCAACTACAAGCCCAAACTTACCAAGCAGCTAATACTCAAGTCCAAGCCCAACCAGTAAGCACAAACAATGCTACTGTCTTATCTGCTTACGATGGGAGTGTTGACCCACGTGGTTTAGCTCCAGCAGGACAATGTACTTATTATGTCATTAACCGCCTACATGCCTTAGGCAAACCAGTTCCTGGTCCTATGGGTAACGCTAACCAGTGGGCATATACTGCAAGTAATCATGGTATCCCAGTATCAAATACACCAACCGTCGGCTCTGTGGTTTCCTTCCCAGCCGGTGTTGCAGGTGCATCTGGTTATGGCCACGTTGCCTTTGTTGAAGGGGTTAACCCAGATGGTTCCATCCGTATTTCAGAAATGAACTTCGGTGGTTCACCAAACGTGACTTACCGTACCGTTGATGCTGGTTCTGCAGCAGCCTCATCCTACATCCATTTCTAATAAATCAAGTAATAAAAAACGAGTGTTTACCCCACTCGTTTTTTATTTAGTCAATTTTTATGGATGATACATGATTATAAGCGAGCTTTTGGCACCACCAAGACTCGCTTTTTTGCTTAGAAGCCATGCGAGAAGTCAGAAATAAAAGGGCCGGCATTGGTTTTTCACCCTTTTCACGGTATAATGTATAAATTAGAGAGTAATCTATTGACCATTCTTTGTCGACCCTGCCGCAGGGGTTGACTTAGATTGGTGGAAATAGGGAAATTTAGATGGAAAATTGAAGTTCTTAAACTAAAACGGGTTCCAGTCATACGATGCTTATGGATTTTCTTCTAGCCATATCGTCCTCTACTGTAACTGTTACACTTAAGGAGTTTTAATAATGAAAAAAATTTTAGTCGTTGATGATGAAAAACCAATTTCAGATATCATTACTTTCAACCTTCAAAAGGAAGGCTATGATACCCTGGCAGCTTTCGATGGCGAAGAAGCCTTAGAAAGCTTTGCCAGCTACCAACCCGACCTTATTGTTTTGGACTTAATGTTGCCTAAAAAAGACGGCTTGGAAGTGTGTCGTGAGATCCGTAAGACCAGCAGTGTTCCTATCATTATGTTAACCGCTAAGGGTGAGGAAATTGACAAGGTGCTCGGCTTGGAAATGGGAGCCGATGACTATGTGACCAAGCCTTTTTCCAATCGGGAGCTTTCAGCGCGGATTAAGGCCAACCTCCGCCGTTCCCAGGTTAACGTTGAGGCTGCAGAAGAAAAAGAAGAAAGTAATGAATTAAATGTCGGTAACCTAACCATTCATGAAGATGCCTACTATGTGTCTAAAAATGGTAAGGAAGTTGACCTGACCCACCGTGAGTTTGAACTCCTTCATTACCTATCCAAGCACTTAGGCCAAGTCATGACCCGGGAACACCTCTTGCAGACGGTATGGGGCTATGACTACTTTGGCGATGTTCGGACCGTGGACGTGACCGTGCGTCGTCTACGTGAGAAGATTGAAGACACCCCCAGCCATCCCAAATTACTCATGACCCGCCGTGGGGTGGGGTATTATCTCCAAGATAATGACCAGGAGTAGGAAGCCATGAAGGAAAAACAAGAAAAATCGAAAATTTCCTTTCTTAATTCGATTCATTTAAAGATTCCTTTGGTCATTATCTTGCTCTTATTACTTGGTTTGCAATTTGCCGGGGCGTATTTTATCCAACAATTGGAACAGGAAATGATGAGCAGCTTTGATGATCAAATGAATGTGCAAATTGGCTTCTTGGAGGATAGCGTTCGCCCTATTATTCAAAATGAAGATAATAAGACGAGTGACCAACAGGCGCAATTAATTAATTCATTGCGTCGTTTTAATGTTAGCAATGTTTTAGAAACCTTGGTGGTTGATGATAAGGGACAGATTCTTGCTTCATCTAACCCCAGCAACCAGGCCAATGTGGGCCAACAAACGACTGATAACATGATCCGTACAGTTCTCTATAATAACACCAGCCTGAGTAAGGAAATGTATGATAATGAAGAGAACTTACGAATTAAACAATATGTTGTCCCTATTTTTTCATCGGATAATTCCGGTCTTTTGATCGGGGTTTTAAGTGTGACGGTCAACATTGAAAGTGTCTACAACCAAGTGCAAAATACGGGTTTGATTTATATCACTTCATCGGGCTTGGCCTTGGTCTTTTCTATCTTACTGGCAGTCTTAATCTCTAGAGGGATTACCGGTCCAGTCCAAGAAATGACCAATCAAATTGAAAAGATTGCCGATGGAAATTATAGTGACCAGGTTAAGGTCTATAGTAATGATGAGATGGGTGTTTTAGCCCAGTCGATTAACTATCTATCAGTTCGAGTACGCGAAGCCCAAGAATCCACGGAATCTGAACGCCAACGGCTAGATTCGGTCTTAAAACATATGACCGATGGGGTGATTGCCACTGACCGCCGCAGCCGGGTCATGATTACCAATAACCGGGCCTGTGAATTAATCGGCAAAAAAGAAGCTGAAATTATGGGTCATTCCATTATGGAAGTGCTTAATTTAAGGGATAAATATACTTTCCGTGAGTTATTGAATAGTGAAAGTGATATTTTAATGCATTTTACTTCTGATGATGGCCAAGAATCCATTATTAAGGGCGAGTTATCTGTCATCCAAAGGGAGTCGGGTTATGTCAGTGGTCTAGTTTGGGTCTTAACCGATGTGACTGAGCATGAAAAGATTGAACGTGACCGCCGCCAATTTGTCTCAAATGTTTCTCATGAATTGCGGACGCCCTTGACCAGTGTCAGGTCCTATAGTGAAGCCCTGGCGGATGGCGCCATTAAGGATTCTGAATTAGCGGTAGAATTTCTTGGTGTCATTCAAAGGGAGACCGACCGCATGATTCGAATGATTAGTGACCTCTTGAACCTCTCTCGGATGGACTCTAACCGCCAGGAAATGAACCTGGAATTGATCGATTTCCAAGGCTTAGTCAACCATATCTTGGACCGTTTCGATATGATGATTCAATCAGAGGATTATGTCAATGAAGAATACCATATCCAACGCGAATTAACCAAGTCACCGATCTGGGTGGAGGCTGACCAAGACCGCCTCACCCAAGTGATTGATAATATCTTAAACAACGCTATCAAGTATTCACCGGATGGGGGGACGATTACGGTCCGTCTCATGACCACTCATAATGAGGCCATATTAAGTGTTCAAGACCAAGGATTAGGTATTCCACAAAAAGCTCTTGGACACGTTTTTGACCGCTTCTACCGGGTGGACAAGGCTCGCTCCCGCCAACAAGGTGGTTCAGGTCTAGGTCTGGCTATCGCTAAGGAAGTTGTGGAATTACATCACGGAAAAATTTGGGCCAATAGTATTGAGAATAAGGGATCAACCTTCTTTATTTCTCTGCCCTTTGAACCTGATATGGGGGAGGATGATTGGGAATAATGCGAAAATTTTGGACAAACTTGCCTCATTTTCTATTAACCTTTTTAGTCTTACTGAGTATCTTTTTCTCCCTTAATATTATTGGGCCTTTCACTAACTTATCTAGTAATTGGTCAGGGGATGAGGGAATGGAAGCAAAAACCACTGCCCTTACCCCGACTCAAATAGCTAATCCGGGGGATAAGACGCCGCTCTTAAAAGTATTCCGGCCAGTTTCTTTGGTCTACTCTGACGGAGAAGGCTTTTGGCAAAGCCGGGAAGCCAATTTGTTAACCCACTTTAATGAGAAGATGACCCAGTTAAAAGTGGATAAGCTTGACTTGGACAGCCTCAAGAAAGAATCGCTGGCTGACTATATCCAAGAAAGTCATAATAAGGAAATGATCGAGCTGGAGTACGCTGATCAAATCCCCCTCCAACTCTTGGGCTTGACTAGTGATGATATTAGTGGTGAATTGGGACAAATTCCCATCAATCTTATCTCCTACCCGCGGGATAGCCGAATGCTTTACTTGATTGACCGGGAAGAGGGTCTGGTCTATAGTCTGCCTTTAAAAGCGCCGGCTAACTTTGATGACTTAAAGACCAGTATCGATGAGAATAAGAATGGTTTTAAGGCCGTTAAGCGGGTTGATTTGAAAACCCCTTACCACTACTTGCTCGACGACAAAGTTGAGGTCAAGGCCCTATCCTATATTTTGGAACGTCAATCCAATGCGGCCTACTTGCAACTCTTATTTAACCTTCCTGACCAAGTCAATGACTATAGTGATGTTGAGTCTGCTCGCTACTATACTGAAAACAAGGGCTTAGTGATTAATAATAGTAATTTTGAAATTTTATTCAACCAGACCGTTGATTACGAGCTTAATACTGATCCTTTGTCGGTCATCTTACAAGCCTACAATGACCTCCAACGCATCCAGGCCAATAATGATAACTGGATCTATAGTCAATATAACCATAAAGAAAAGAATGTCACCTTTAGAAAAGTCGTTGGCGGTATTCCTATTTATGGGTCTAATTTTGTTTCACGGATCCGAATTGGTTTTCCTAAGGACCATACCCTGCAAGCTAAATTTTCAGCACTCAATATTCAAACGCCTTTGAATGATTTGACGGAAAATTTTGAAATGCAACCGGCTACCAGTATTATGAAATTGCTTGAAGTCAACCATATTAGCAGTAAGGATATTGATTCGATAAATATTGGCTATTACTGGGTACCTAGTTCCAAGTCCAATCGTTTAATTTCCTTAGTGCCTTGTTGGATGATTGAAAAAGATGGGACCTATTTCATGCTAGATGAACTGGTCGACATGACTAAAAATGAGGCTTATGTGATACGGAATACGGCAAATGACGTTCCGGTCTATATCAAACACAATCGCAGCGACCAGGAGGCCCAACCAGCAGAAGTTGATAGTAATAATGAAGAAGTCTTTAAAGAAATGAATCAGGCTCAGAGCCGTTAGAGGGAGGAAGTCTTATGAATTTTCGTCAAATTGAAAATATATTGATTATTGTCTTTCTCGCCTTAAATATCTTTCTTGCCTATATTCTCTTTGGTAAGAGTTTTATGGAGACGACTTCCATCCAGTCCAATATTAATATCCAACAGGAATTAAAGAATAATGAAGTGACCATGAACTTTAGCCCTTCTTCAGATGACGTCCAGTTGCCGCTGATCGCAGGCAAACAAAGTCGCCTATCCACCGATGGAGGAGACCGGACCAAGGAACAGAAGTTAGAATGGCGGGATTCGACTGAGGAACTCTATGGCGAGTTCAAAAATCCGATTAAGTTACCCGCGCTGACAGAGAACAATGTGGAAAACCCTACCCAGTTGTCCCCAGAAGCCTTAAAGCCGATTGAGGACTTGTTAGCTTCTGGAGCGATTGAGCATGGCCAAGAATATCACTTCTTGATCTATAACCGCCAACGTAAAATTATTTACTATGGGCAAAATACCTATGCCGACAAACTGGCCATGGATTCTAGTGCTGAATTACTATTTCATTTAAATGATCAAAATGAAATCGTTTCCTATGAATTGAGCCATGTCCATGACGTGAGTCCGCAAGGGGAAGAACGCCCATTGATCACCCAAAAGAATGCCATTGATAATTTATATCTCTATAATGAGATCCCTTCCAAGGCCAATATTTTGTCAGCCAATATTTGTTACCAGCAAACTTTATCAGTTGATGATATTATTGTTTTTAAACCGGTTTGGGCCATTATGATGCAGTTGGATGACCATACCACTAAAACCACCTTTGTTGATGCCATTAATGGGACGATCGTCCAAAATGCTCCCGCTTCTCAGCCGGTTAATCCCACCAATGATGGCGACAAGGCGGGTAGCCAAAATCGTCAAGGCACCTAGGAAGGAGATCAAGCCATGAAAAAAGAATTCCCAACTCTTATCTTAAGCATCCTTTTAGGCCTGCTTTGCCTGCTTCCTGATTCGGTTTTGGCAGCAGATAATCAAGGAATTTCAGTTGCGGATTACCAGGTTAAGGTGGAATTTGACCAGCAAGGGGATATTAAGGAGCACGAACAAGTTCGCTATCAGTTTGATAAGCAAGTCGACCAATTAAGCCATGTGATTAGTACAGGCGAAAGCGGCCACCTACGTCAATTAAATATTGATATGCGGATGGATTCAGCTAGCGAAGCCTTTCCTTTTGTTCAGAGTACTTCCCACACGGTAGGAACCTTTGACCTCCACCAAAACGGCAATAATGTCCAAGTGGACCTCTACAATACCATGTCCGGCGACGATGAAATTGTGAATTATATTGCCAATATTGAGGATGTCTGGACTAAGTACGGCAATCAAGTGATTATGCAAAAGGACTTTTTGCTCTTGCCTTTCGATATCCACTCCGCTCAAATTACCTTTAAATTTCCCCAGGCGGTGGACCAAAACCACTATAAGACCTGGCTAGCTAGTCCAGCCCATATCCAAGAGAAGTGGCTAGATGAGTCGACCTTACAAGTTCAAGTCAGAGATCTGAGAGCGGATAGTAAGTTGAACGTACAAATGGTGCTTCCAGCTGACGTGATGCCTAATATCAAAGGGGAAGGCCCCGTCTCTAAGGGTGAGCAAATTAACCGAGAGATTGATAAGCATATCGGCGCCAGACAAGCCTGGTACCGCCAACGCTACTGGATAGTGATGGGGGTCAGTTTAGCCTTAGTCGTCTTATTGATCCTTTACACTTACTTCTTGCTCAGACGCAAGCAAAAGATTCGGCAAGCAGCTGATGCTAAGCAAGTCAACCACAGCCATGAGCTCAATCCAGTCGAAGTTAGCGAACTATTGAAGAAGAATTACAGCCAGCATGATAAGTTGTGGCTGATTCTTTTATCCTTAGTAGCTAAGGGGCACTTATCCTTACGTTTTGTCAACGCAGATGACCGCTTCTACCCTTACTTTAAAGTCTTAGCTAGTCAAAGTGATGACCCCTATGAACAAGTTGTTCTGGATGCTTTTAGTAAGCAACAGGAGGGTGGAGATCTTGATTTTGCCAGTTTTAAATATAGTCTGGGTCTGAAAAAGAAGGGCAAGACCAGGAACTACCGTAACTTGTTGCATGCCCTTAGCAAGCTGGATAAAAAACGAAAACAGGACCTGCAGTTATTAGATAAGGTTGGAAGTCGCTTTTATGGCTTTTTATGGTGGCTTTATGTCACTGTCTTTATCGTCCTAGCGGGTTTAGTGATTTGGCTGATCTGGGAGATAAATACGGGCCTTATTTGGCTCTTAGCCCTGGCCTTTTGCTTAGTGGGAATCTACTTACTGAGGCGCTATACTCTGCCGATTTATAATGCCCAGGGGCAAGAACTTGCCAAATATTGGAAGACTTATTTCGAATCTCTCAAGGGTCGCGACCAGTCCTTGGGTTACAGTCAAAAGGACTACCTCTACAGCTTTGTGACTGGGGACAACTACCGACTGGTTAAGCAAGCGAAAAAAGCCAACCAGTCGCTAAGCGGCAACTTAGCTCAGGCTTTAGATGCTGTGAACCAATACCAATTAAAAGATTTTATGTAAGAAACGAGGAGAATGAAGTTTGGATGTTTTGGACAAAGACGCAGAGCAAAAAGATTTTACCATGCGCATTTGTATGTTAGCCAGTGGGTCAACAGGAAATGTGACTTATATTGAAACCCCACAGCGGAATATCTTAGTTGATGCGGGCTTAAGTGGTAAGCGTATTGAGGAATTGCTGCAGAAAATTGGCCGGGACGCCAAGGACCTTGATGCCATCTTTATCTCTCACGAACATTCTGACCATTCCAAGGGGGCAGGCATTATGGCCCGGCGCTACCAACTCCCCATCTATGCCAATGCCGATACCTGGTCCTATCTGGAGCAGAAATGTGGCAAGTTAGACGCCGACCAAAAGATAATTATGGAGCCGGGGGAACGGATTAGCTTTGGAGATGTCGATATTCTAAGTTTTCCTGTCAGTCATGATTCTATCAATGCGCAGTTCTATGCCTTTCAAAAGGATGGTAAGCAATTCGCCATGATGACAGACTTAGGCTATGTTTCCGATCGTTTAGCTGGCCTGGTATACAATTCTGATGCCTTAATGATTGAAAGTAACTATGACAATGATATGTTAAGAATGGGGAAGTATCCTTGGCGTTTAAAGCAAAGGATTTTTTCTGACCGGGGTCACCTGTCTAATGTTGAAACGGCGGAAGCCCTGACTAAAATGATAGGTGAGCGAACCAAACGGGTTTACCTGGGGCATATTTCCAGGGAAAATAACTTAAATGCCCTGGCCCTTGAAACCAATACGGCGATTTTAAAGGAGAACGGCCTCGGGGTGGGCTATGATTTTGATCTTTATGAGACCCACCATTACCAACCTACCGATCTATTTACCCTTTAATGAGAAAATATTCATATATTTTTCAAATAATCATTCTAAGATAGTTAAAATCCTTGAAGTGAACAATTATAACAAGTGGAGGAAAAATATGCCTAAAGAAGTTAATCCTGATAAAAATCATAATTTAAAAGATGATACTAAAAACGCTATTAATTCCAAATGGGGAACCGCTATTATCAGTGGCCTAATCGGTGCTGGTTTAGTGGGTGGGGTTTCCGCTTACGCCAACCAAGATAAGGTTTCTGAAGATGAAGTGAAAACCATGGTGGAACGCCAGGTCAATGCCGAAAGCCAAAATAAGAACGAAAATAAGGGGCAACAAGGGACCCAACAAGCCAGTGTGGAGATTCAATCTGATGTTTCTGCTGTGGTGGATAAGGTTGCCGGCTCGGTGGTTTCTGTGGTGAACTTGGCCCGTCCTAACAACCAAGTTTATGACTTATTTGGCTTTACCCAACCCAGCCGCAATAGTGATGAACTAAAAACCGCCTCAGAAGGTTCGGGTGTCATCTATAAGGTCCATGGCGATAAGGCTTATATCGTTACCAACAACCATGTGATTAAGGGGAGCGATGCCCTGGAGATAATCCTTGCTGACGGGACCCAAGTGCCAGTTGACCTGGTAGGGGCTGATCCTTGGACTGACCTGGCTGTCTTGGCCATGCCAGCTGAGTATGCTAAAACTGTGGCAGAATTTGGGGATTCTTCCCAATTGAAGGTGGGGGAACCAGCCATTGCTATCGGTTCGCCTTTAGGGTCTGACTTTGCTTCAACGGTAACATCAGGTATCGTTTCTGGTTTGAACCGGCAAGTGCCGACCGACTTAGATGAAGACGGGCAAAGTGATTGGACCGTGACTGCTATTCAAACGGATGCAGCCATTAACCCAGGTAACTCAGGGGGCGCTTTGGTGAACTCTGCCGGCCAAGTGATTGGGATCAACTCGATGAAGATTTCCACCGCCCAAGTTGAAGGTATGGGCTTCGCCATCCCAAGTAATGACGTGACCACAATTATTAGCCAGTTAGAAAAAGATGGCCATGTAACCCGGCCAGGACTTGGCCTGCGCATGGCTAGTCTCTACCAATTCCCGCTGGAACGGCAAAAACAAATGCTGAAATTGCCTGAAGCGGTTGAGGACGGGGTAGTCGTGATGGAGGTTGACCCTAATTCTCCTGCCGACCAAGCAGGCTTGAAGCAGTATGATGTGATTACCCGCTTTGGCGACCATGAAATTAAGGATACTACTCAATTACGTCAAGCCCTCTATGGTTCAGACCCCAATGGAAAGGTTGAAATTGAATATTACCGCAATGGTAAGAAGCAAATCACTACCATTCAATTACGGCCTCAAGACCACCATAATGCCTAGTTGACTAAAATTTTTGGGATAATGATAGTAAATTAAGCCTCAGGAAAACTGGGGCTTTTTCTTTGTTCTTGGCCTTGGCTTTATCAACATAATCCCCAAGCCTTATGCACAAGATCAGGGTAAAACTTTGTGAAACTGTGGATAACTTTGTTGAAAAGTGGATAAGTCCCGTCACAATGGGCTTCTTTCATGTGGGCAATTATGTGTATAAAAAGTGAAAACTTGGGATAGGTCGAAATTTCTGGGTAAAAACCCCTTCATAATAGGCTTTATTATTAACAACTTGTGGATTTGTGGAGGAAACTGTGGATAAGTCCTTGTGAAAAGGAGGAGTTATGCTATGATGAAGGAGAATTTGAAGAAAAGGGTGACTTGAGATGCGGATTACCATTCTCAGCGTGGGAAAATTGAAAGAAAAATATTTGAAACAGGGGATTGCTGAGTATCAAAAACGAATGCAACGCTATGGGAAATTAGAAGTGATTGAGGTTAAGGATGAGCCTACCCCAGACAATGCCAGCGACTTGGAAAACCAGCAAATCATCGAAAAAGAGGGTCAACGCCTACTGGCTAAGATTTCTCCCCAAGCCTATGTCATTGTGCTTGCTATCAAGGGTCAGGACTTAAGTTCGGAAGAATTGGCCCAGCAAATTGATCACTGCCTGACCTATGGCAAGAGCGACATTGTCTTTGTCATTGGCGGATCCTTGGGGACTAGTCCGGCGGTCAATCAAAGGGCCGATCTCTTACTCAGTTTTGGTCGGATGACCCTTCCCCATCAATTGATGCGTTTGGTGCTTAGCGAGCAAATTTACCGGGCCTTTCGCATTATTCACCACGAACCCTATCATAAATAGAGTGCGACAGTCACAACAAAGGACGAAATCGCTGGAAGAAAATACCATAAGCACAGAATACTGTGCGCTGGAATTTTCTGAAGCGGACGTTCGTCCTGTGGCTGGAGCAGGTTTAAGAAGAGTGCGACAAAAGTCAAAAAGAGCCCTGAACCACTGGAGCGAAAAGTCGAAAGAATTCACGCAGAGAATTCGTCGACGTTTCGTGAAGTGAACGTCAGGGCAGACTTTTGGAACAGGTTTGAAAAGGATGTGAGGACGCCACTAAAGGCTTGAATTGCTGGAGGAAAATACCATAAGCACAGTAGGTCTGTGTGTTGGTATTTTCTGAAGCAACTTCAAGGCTGGCGTCCAAACTCAACTATAGAGTGCGACAAAAGTCAAAAAAGCCACTAGGCTCTGTGGATAAGTAAACTTATCCAGGGCCTAGTGGCTTGGTTTTTACTATAAAATTTTATTGGCCTTGGTTATTTTGGGCATAATTGGTGCCAAAGATTGAATCCCAGATGCCTAAGAGGCTTTGCCAGAGACTGTGGAAGAAATCGGTGATTCCATTTTTATCAGTCTCGTCCATATTATCCCAAGCGGATTTTGCGGAATCCACTAATTGGCCGCTCTTTTCTTTTAAGGTTTGTCCAAAGTTGGAAAGAGCGTTTTTTTGCTCCTCAGTCAGTTCGATTTGGCTAAATTTCGTCATTAAGTCCCGTAATTGTTGAATATTTTCTTCAGAAAGGACGCCATTAAGATTGTAATTATTGATGACGTTATTAACAATGACTTGGATGGTATTGCCATCGATCGATCCACCATTTTGTTCCTTGGCTTGTTGGATTTGGTTTTTCATATCAGCGATGGCAGCATTCAAGGTTTCGTCAGAATAATTTTCTTTGTTTTGGTTTTCCTTAGTAATGGTTGAAGCGGTTTGCAATTCTTCTTGGGCGACAGAAACTGCCTTGCCATCTAAGGCTTGGCCGCTGTCTTGGAAGGCCTTATAGACACCTGCCAAGGCACCGGAACCGTCCACTTGAACAGCGGAAGCGACTTTAATATCAACATTGGTTGCTCCGGCTGTTAGGGCTGCGTTCTCGTATTGTAAGGGCGTAATGGCGGTAATGGTTTTAGGGGTGACGATTTCTACATTGACCCCACTGTGCTTGGCTGGGGCAATATAAGCGGATGAATAAACTTGGTAGTAGGGGTAATTATCATGTAATAGGCCATTCAATTCATTAATATTCACTTGGACAGCCCGGGCATTGGCATCAACCCCTAAGAGCTTTTGAGTCTCCTGGAATTGACCTTGGTTGAGGGACTCACCATAAGTAAAAATAGATTCTTTGATAGCTGCCTGGGCACTTGTTTGGGGAATGAAGAGGGTTATGGCCATTAGGCAAGCGAGTACGGCCAAGAGCCCACGTTTCAATTGATTCATTCGAAAAACCTCCTTAATTGTTAATTCTATTATAACATGGCTAAAAAGATAATCTTTTAGCTTTTCCTTAAGGGGAGGCTAAGGAATGTTAAAAAATTGCGCGAAAACTAAAATTTTATTTTAAGAAATAAATAAGCTTTAAGGAGGTCATAATGCGCTAAAATAGTTCTATCAAAAATTTGTAAAGCGATTGAAGATGAAAGAGGCGATGACAATGAATAAAGAAAAAGCCCATGAATTATTACGCTTATTAGAAAAAGATGCCAGCCTAAGTGACCAAACCTTGGCCGACATGCTTTCCTTAAGCAAAGATGAAGTCGTAGAGATGAAGACGGTGCTCAAAGACGCTAATATCCTCTCTGGTATCCAAGCCATGGTCAACTGGGATGCAACGGATAATGAATATGCATCGGCCATGATAGAAATCACAGTGAACTTGCATAAGGGCGTTTCTTACCAACAAGTCGCTGATGTGATTAGTCAGTACGATGAAGTGGAAGCTCTGTATTTAATGAGTGGGGCCTATGACTATCTGGTCTTAACTAAGCGCCTCCCCATGCATAGGATATCAGGTTTTGTTAATAAATTAGCCACCCTAGATCACGTTCAAGGGACTGCCACCCATATTGTCATGCAACGCTATAAGGACCACGGGACCCAATTTAAGACGAAGACGGATGGTAGAAATCGGTTGGTGATTAGCCAATGAGCCAGTCAATCAGTCATAAAGCGGTCCAACTAGCCCCTTCTGGCATCCGCCGTTTCTTTGAAGTTGCCAATGAAATCCCTGATGTCATTTCTTTAGGGGTGGGGGAACCCGATTTTATGACTCCCATGCCTATCCGACAAGCAGCCATGCAATGTATTCGTGAAGGAAAAACCTACTATACAGCCAATGCCGGTTTGATGGAATTACGTCAGGCTATTAGTCAATATATCGATGTTAAACATGACCTGCATTATGATCCCAGTTCAGAAATCGTGGTGACTGTTGGGGGAAGTGAAGCTATTGATATGGTATGTCGGGCGATTATTAATCCTGGTGATGAGGTTATTTGTATTGACCCTAGCTACGTTTCCTATGCCCCTTCAATCAAACTAGCTGATGGTGTCGTTGTTCCCGTGACTTTAAGGGCTGATCAACACTTTATTCTGACTCCGGAAGATTTAGAAGCCGCCATCACTCCTCAAACCAAGGCAATGATTATTAACTTCCCGAACAATCCTACTGGAGCAAGTATGACTAAGGAAGAGCTGGCTACCTTAGTTCCAGTGATTGAGGCTCATGATCTCTATGTCATCACTGATGAAATTTATTCTGAATTAAATTATAATCAAGAACACTTGGTGTCGATTGCTGCTTTTCCAGGAATGAAAGAGCGAACCATTTACATCAATGGTTTTTCTAAATCCTTTGCCATGACCGGTTGGCGCTTGGGCTACGCTTGTGCCCCTCATGAGATTATGGAACAAATGATAAAAATTCACCAGTTTACCATTATGGCTGCTCCAACCATTTCTCAATATGCAGGGATTGTCGCTCTAAGAGACTGCGACCATGATGTCCAAGTGATGCGGCGGTCCTACCAACAAAGGCGGAACTTTTTGATGGCCCGGTTTAAGGACATGGGCCTCCCTTGCTTTGAGCCCCAAGGAGCCTTTTATACCTTTCCGGATATTAGTGAATTTGGTCTATCCAGTGAAGAATTTGCCTTGAAATTATTAGATGAAGAAAAATTAGCGGTTGTTCCTGGATCAGCCTTTGGCGAAGGTGGTGAAGGGCATATTCGTATCTCCTATGCCTATTCCTTGAATGAACTAGAAGCAGCGGTCGAAAAACTTAACCATTTTATCCAAAAACTAAGACAAGACTAGTAAAAAAACACTTGCCCCTTTTCGGACAAGTGTTTTTGCTTTCTTAATTAGTAATCGACATTACTTGGGTAGTCGTTAGCGGCATTCCAGAGTAGGTACTCGTAAACACCATGGTCACGGAGGGCTTGGATTTGCTCTTCGATTTCAACATTGGTGTACTCTTGGTAAGTCCCATTAGCTAAGTAACTAGCGGTAAAGGCCTGTAACCAAGGACGGGAATGGGCATGGTCGCCATCGATATTTTCTAAGCGGAGGTCTTCGACGTCCATATAATTATCAACGACCCCATAAGGTTCAAGGTCAGGTGCCGTGAAGCCAAAGTCACCATTACTCCAGTGACTCGGATAAATCATGGAAGAAACCACATCGACGGTATTGGCAATATCGGTAAAGTCTTGACCGATGCCTGGGGCTGAACTAATGGTGGTGACGTAACCGAAGATATCAGCTGAGACATCGACACCATAGGGACGGAGCTCTTTTTGAGCATAGGCTAAGAAGTCGGTGATGGCCTGGCAGCGGCCTTCGACACTATCTTTACCATAATGCGCATAATCCCCCATATCGTAAACCAGGCTGGTTCCAAAGTTTTCAAAACCTTCTGGGAAGCGGACATAGTCGAATTGGATATCCTTGAAGCCAAGTTCGGCAGCACCCTTAGCCACGTCGACCACATAGGCCCAAACGTCTTTGTTATAAGGGTTCAGGAAGGTTTGGCCACCGGCATCAGACCAGATTTCACCATTGGATTTCTTAAAGGACCAATCCGGGTAGGCTTGGGCAGCATAGGTATCCTTGAAGGTGGTGATGCGGGCAATCGGATAAATTTGCTTCTCTTCAAAGGTTTGCATCATTTCTTGACCATTAAAGGTAATTTCTTCGTTCTTCTTAACCAAGTCATTATCGGTTGGCAACTGGGTAGCGATTGAGCCCCAGTCAGACTTGACATCGATGACTACACTGTTCAAGCCAGTGGAATCAAGTAAGTTAATGTTACGCTCCAAAATACTTGGTGTCCCCATACCGTGGGCAGACAGGTAGATGCCACGAACCCCTTCTTTAGGGTAGGAAATGTTGACCTGACTGGCCTTGTAGAAGCGTTCGGGTTTAACACTAGGGACTCGGAGTAAGGCCTGGTTACCTTCATTGATTTGTAATTCTTGGTCGCTAACCTCCGCTTTTTCTGCCTTAGCGACTTGGTTAGTGTTATTGGTGGATGAAGACTGGGCTGCTTGATTTTGAAAGCGATCGCGGTTAAAGAAAACAATAATTAAGAGAACGGCTAATAAACACAATAAAGCAGCAGAAATCTGTAACCAACGTCTTCTATGGGGAGGACGACGATATTCTTGCTTAGACAAAGTCATAACCTCCTTTGTGAGTGTACGGGCTAGCTAGGGCTTGGTCTTTGTTTTGCACATCTTGCAAGGCTTGACGGCTCTTTTCTAGCTGACTTTCTAAATTCTTTAATTGGTTTTGCAAATTGACATGTTTTTCATTAAGGGCCGCCATGGTATCCTCAAAGGTGTCGATGGTGGCGTCCTTTTCGCCAATTTCTTGGTAATACTGGTCTTCTTCTTCTAAGAAGTTTTGATAGTCATTGAGGTATTGTTCCACTTGACTTGCGGTTTCATTAAGAGATTGACGCAAGCTTTCATCTTCCACTTTTTCACTGACTTGTTTTAGGGCAGTGAGCTCCTTGATGGCTTTTTGGGTGGCTTCTTCACGTAGTTTGAGGTTCTTCCCTGTTTGACTATTTTTGTCTCCTAAGCGACTCAATGAAGAGTCCTGGCTGATATCTGTTTCAAAGTGACTTTGCAGTTCAGATTCCTGAGCTTGAATCTGATTCAGTTGGCTAGTAATGGTTTCAATATTTTCTAGGGCCGACTGTTCGGCAGGCTGTTTGCCACAGGCGACCAGAGTAAAGACCATGACTAGCAATAGTCCCAATTTCTTTACCATATTTCTCATCCTTTTCTTATAAATAAAATAAAACTGTTTTCAGTATAACAAAAAAAGAAAGGCTTTCCTACTCATCTTCATTTTCCTTTTTACACCGAGTTTTAGCTCAATTTGCTCTTAACGAGTGCTCCATAGTCTTCGTGTCAATTCAAAAAGAAAGCTTAACATTTTGATAACATTGTCCTAGGCTATCGCCCTTGACCGCGCTTTGATTGTATAATAATAGGTAAGTTTAAGGGCTAAAAGAAAGAGGTTAGCATTCATGTCAAGAAAGAAACGTTTATTAGCTTATGCAGCAACGGTGGTTGCCAGTTTAGCGGGCTATGCTTATCATGCCCTTTACCAAGAAGATCGGAGCGTAAAGAGTCGGCTCCTAGAGGACTTCTACCGGCTCAAAGACCGGCTAAAAAATGCCGATGAGGCTGATTACCGCCACTTCCTAGAGGACCAGTTGAAGACTGCTCGACAGGGAGATTTAAACTATCCCAAGAAACATGGCATGAATATCTCACTCTCAAGCTATCAAAATGGGAAAGCCTATGTGCTCAGCCCAGAAAACTCTCGCCCAGATAAGCTAGTGGTTTATTTCCATGGGGGCCATCGGATTGAAGCAATTTCGCCTAAGGAGTGGCGGTTTTTGGAAAATTTTGCTGAAGATAATCAGCTGCGCCTATTAATCCCCTATATTGAACCCCTTTCCTACGCTTATTTTGATGAAGAAGTGGAGCGTTTAGAGGGCTTACTGGATGAAATTAGTCTGGATTATACCGATGAAGACCTCTATTTAATGGCTTCAGATACTGGTGCATTATTTGCCTTACCCATTGCAAGAGATAGCAGTAGTGATCTTATCCTTGAAGGGCTGATTTTACTTTCACCTTGGGTAACGACGAAACATAGCATCACTAGCAGTCAAGATGAGGAACAAAAAGATTACTTGATGACCTTTTCTGATTACCAAGCCATTGCCAGTCTTTGGCAAGCGAGTGAGGGACGGATTATTGCCCTAGACGCTGACCAGGCAGGGGCCTTACCCAAGGTCCATCTCTTTATGGGTAAGAAAGATGTCCAATATTTAGAAGTCTTAGCCTTTTACCGGAAATTAAAGCAAAAGGGACTGGCGGTCGATTTCTATGCTTTTGATTATTTGACCCATAACTTCCATTTCTTGGCTATTCCTGAGCAGGATGAAGTCATTGATTTAATCGCTAAAGTCGTCTTTCCTTAATACTTTTTTATAGTTATCTATTGGCTTTCTTGTTATAATAGTCAATAAAGATCAGAAAGGAAGATGTAAAAGTGTTTGGATTTCCTTTATTCTACATGTTTGATCCTACCATTATCTTGTTAATTATCGGTGCCATTATTGCCGGGATTGCCTCTTGGAATGTCAACCGAACTTTTGATAAATATAGCCGCTATACTAACCGCCGTGGCTTAACTGCTGACCAGGTGGCTCGGATGATGTTGGACCACAACCAAATTGGCCATGTGGGTGTGAGTTCGGTGCGGGGGAAATTAACGGACTACTACGATCCCCGTGATAAGACTCTTTATCTCTCGGACCAAGTTTCCCAAGAGAGCTCGATTTCAGCCATTGGTGTTGCTGCCCATGAGTGCGGCCATGCCCTACAGGATGCTGATAACTATGCCTTTATGCGGATCCGGGAAAAAATCGTTCCCGTGGTTAACTTCGGCTCCAGTCTGTCCATGCCTATCCTGTTACTCGGGGTCCTTTTTGGAATGAATCAAACCCTGATTAATATTGGGATTGCCTTGTTTTCCTTGGCCTTGTTATTTCAATTGGTGACTTTACCGGTTGAATTTGATGCTTCTAGACGGGCCATTCGTTGTCTCGACGAAATGAATATTCTGAGTCAGGAAGAATTACCCTATGCTAAGTCTACTTTAAGAGCGGCTGCTCTCACTTATGTAGCTGGGACAGTCTCTACCTTACTCTCCCTCCTACGGATTATTATTCTTTTCGGTGGCAGCCGGCGAGATTAAGCAGCAAGAAGACATTAGAAAATGCTCTTTCTAAGAATAATTTGATATTAAAAAAGCGTGACCAATTTTTTGGCCACGCTTTCTTTTTGGAAACGGTTTGATTAGTAAGCTTTTAAGTAACGCTCAACTTCCCATTGGGTGACTTGGGTTTCATATTCATCGTGCTCAATGGTTTTTGCTGTAATAAAGTTATTGGATAGATGACTACCGAGAGCATCGAGCACCACTTGGTCTTCTTTGAGGAAGTTAACCGCTTCTTTTAAGTTAGAAGGCAGTTGTTCGATATGAGACTCCCGTAACTCTTTTGAAGTCATGTTGTAAATGTTTCGATCAATGGGTTCAGGAACAGGGAGTTTGTTTTCAATCCCGTCTAAACCGGCATAGATGCAAGCTGCCATAACGAGGTATGGGTTAGCGGAAGGGTCTACTGACCGTAATTCAATCCGAGTCGAATTGCCACGGGCTGCAGGAATTCGAACTAATGGTGACCGGTTTTGGGCAGACCAGGCGATATAGACTGGGGCTTCATAACCAGGAGTTAGGCGTTTGTAGGAGTTAACGATTGGGTTCCCCAGAGCAGTGATGGCTTTGGCGTGTTTTAAGATCCCAGCAACAAATAGGTGGGCGGTTTCGGAAAGGCCGTCAGCACTGTTTTCATCGTAGAAGGTATTGCCGTTTTCATCAAAGAGGGACATGTTGCAGTGCATCCCTGAACCAGCGATACCGTATACAGGTTTAGGCATGAAGGTGGCATAGAGATTATGCTTGCGGGCGATTGACTTAACAATTAATTTGAAGATTTGGACCTTGTCACAAGCATCCACCACATCAGAATACTTAAAGTCAATTTCATGTTGGCCAGGGGCACATTCATGGTGACTGGCTTCCACTTCAAAGCCCATTTCTTCTAAGGTAAGGACGATATCGCGGCGGCAATTTTCACCGAGGTCAACGGGAGCCAGGTCAAAGTAACCCCCATGGTCATTAACTTCAGTCGTTGGTTCGTCACTGTCATTTAATTTAAAGAGGAAGAATTCTGCTTCTAAACCGAGGTTGAATTCCTTAAAGCCATCGTCATTTAGACGTTGGACACAGCGTTTCAGGTTACCGCGGGGGTCACCGATAAAGGGCGTGCCGTCTGTGGAATAAATATCACAGAGCAGTAAGCCGATTTTCTTATTGTCACCAGCGGTCCAAGGGAAGATTAACCAAGTATTTAAATCGGGAATTAAATACATGTCGGATTCCTCGATACGAACAAAACCGTCGATGGAAGAACCGTCAAACATCAGTTTATTATCCAAAACCTTATCTAATTGACTAATCGGCACTTCGACATTTTTTAGGGTGCCGTTGACATCGCTAAAGACGAGGCGGAGAAAGTGGACATTTTCTTTTTTGATATCGGAACGGATTTGCTCTTCGCTAATTTGTTTCATCTTTTTATAACTCCAATCTTCTTAACAGCTTAGTTAATCGATTTCTATGTAAGAAAATATAACACATGTAAAATAAGATCACAAGAAAAAATTATTCATAATTTCTAAAGTTTTTCTTATGTCAGAGCCTGCATTCAGCTATAGTATTATTAATAAGTAAAAATAATTAAAAAAGCTAATGCCTTTCCCTGGTATTTTGGTTAAAATAAGAAAAACATGCTTGATAGGATAGCAAGTGATTTACCTGTCTCCTAATGAGTTTGGGAGTAATGTTTGATTATTTAACCAAATAAAAAGAAAAGAGTGAGCGTTGAAATGGAATTAGAATCATTAATTAAAGCAGTGGCTTCCAAGGCACCTGCCCCAGGCGGTGGGGCAGTTTCCTGTGTCACTGGTAGTTTTGCGTGTGCCTTGGCAAGTATGGCGGCTAAGGTGACTTTGGACCGGACTGACTTTTCCAAGGATGCCAATACCGCGGCTAACTTATCTGACCTAGCCCATCAAATGGACCGAGATAGCGACAGCTTCTTACATTTTGCCCGCGAAGACGAAAAGGTCTCTGCCCGGCTCTTTGCGGCTTACAAGCAAAAAGCAAGTAGTGAGGATGAAAAACAAGCCCGCAGCGAACAAATCCAAGTGACCTTGATTCAAGCAACGCATTTACCTCTGCAAGTCATCGCCTTAGTGGTTGATGATTTGGCCCTACTAGAAAACGTCGCTCGCCTCGTTAAGCCAAGCATCTTAGCTGACGTTGAGGTGGCAAGGGACCACTTGTTGACTGCCTTTAAGGGCTCTAACCATAATGTAGAAAACAATTTGGCCTTAATTAAAGACCAGGCCAGCGCCCAATTTTTAGCTAAAAAACAAAGTGCTCTCTTAGACCGGATTGGAAATCTGGACCAAGCCCTCCTTAAAGCAATTGAAAAACGTAAGGGACAATAAGCTAGCTTGTTTGGCTAAATTTGGCGATTGAGAGCCACTGCATGTCTAGTAAAGTGTTAATGCTCGGACAAATTGTAAAAAAGAGTTTGCAAATAAAGAAAAAGTAGTGTACTATACTATGTGGAAAATTTGAATACCGAAGTGTTAGGCAGAGGCTCCTGTATAAACATAAGCTATCGCCCAAAAATGTCGAGAGACGCCAATGGGTAAAACAGAGATTGTCGAAATAAGGCTTTCTCCAGGTAGCTAAGAAATTTTTCTTTACGTTATACAGTGCTAAAACTCAGACGAAGCAACTCAATCAACTGAGCTTATTAATAATGGAGTCTCTACTTTCTTGGGTAGGGGCTCTTTTTATTTTGCCAAGGAAAAGATGGAGGTGATGGCTATGGAGGAAGAGCAAGAACAGATAGCGGAAAGTCGACAGCAAGGGAGTTTATTGCTTAACCTCTTGAGGCCATTACCAGGGTCTCTGATTAAGCTTTAGGCTCCCACAGAAAGGAGCATAATGATGAAAAAATTTGAAAACCAAGGCCGTTACCGGCAATTTGCTGCTTATTCAATAAGCGAACTTTTTAACTACTATAAAATTGATAAAAACGGCCTTAGCGATGATCAAGTCCAAGCCTTGCGAGAAGAATACGGGGAAAATGTGATCGATTATGGGGACAAAGCTTCCTTAATGGAAGAACTTGTCCAAGCCTATCTCACCCCTTTTACCCTAATTTTAATTGGTCTGGCTATCATTTCATTCTTTACTGACTATGTCTTTGCAGCGGCGGATAGTCGCGATTGCATTAGTTCAGTGATTATTCTGGTCCTGGTCTTTATTTCTGGGACCGTATCCTTTATCCAATCCAAGCAATCCAATGATGCGGCAGAACACTTGAAGGAAATGGTTAAAGTGACTGCCAATGTCAAACGCGCGGGCGATTTCAATGAAATCCCTACCGAAGAGATTGTGTGCGGGGACTTGGTTAAATTATCAGCAGGGGACCTTATTCCTGCTGACTTGCGGATTATTGAAAGTAAGGACCTCTTTGTTTCTCAAGCAGCCATGACTGGGGAATCCTATCCGGTAGAAAAAATGGCCCAAGCCACTGATCATGCTGAGACTGTGGTTGATGAGGCCAACCTGGCCTTTATGGGCTCGAACGTCATTAGCGGTAGTGCAGTCGGACTAGTGATTGCTGTCGGGGAGCAGACCCTCTTTGGTGATATCGCAAAAACCGTGACCACTGAAGAAGAAGTCACCAACTTTGACATCGGAATTAGTAAAATTTCTACTCTTTTAATGCGTTTTATGGGAGTGATGGTTCCGGTAGTCTTTCTGATTAATGGTATCCATATGAAGAATTGGCTGGATGCTTTGATCTTTGCGATTTCGGTTGCGGTCGGCTTGACTCCGGAAATGCTTCCGATGATCGTGACCACTAACCTGGTCAAGGGGTCACAAACCATGGCCAAGGGTGGGACCATTGTGAAGAATTTAAACGCCATTCAAAGCTTTGGCGCTATGGATGTCTTATGTACCGATAAAACCGGGACCCTGACCCAAGACAAAATTGTTTTAGAAATGCATTTGAACTGTGATGGCGATGAAGACAGTGGGGTCCTCCGCCATGCCTACTTGAATTCTTACTACCAAACCGGTTTGAAGAACTTGATGGACGTGGCCATTATCGAAGCCACCCACCGGGAACTGGACCTGGACCCTAACTACTACCACAAGGTCGATGAAATTCCATTTGATTTTGAACGGCGGCGGATGAGTGTCGTTGTCGAAGATAAGGTAGGGAAACGGCAACTAATTACCAAAGGGGCGGTGGAAGAAATGCTAGCCATTTCCTCCCTGGTCCTCAAACAAGGCCAAGCCATTCCTTTAACGGATGACCTCCGGCGAGAAATCCGCCAACAGGTCAAAGATCTCAATGAAGACGGTCTAAGGGTCATCGGCATTGCTCAAAAAACCAACCCACCAGCAGTGGATGCTTTTAGCATCGAAGATGAGTCGGATATGCTTTTGATTGGCTACCTAGCCTTCCTTGACCCACCTAAGGAATCCACCCAACCGGCCCTCAAGGCACTGGCTGACCACCAAGTGGATGTGAAGGTCCTAACGGGTGATAATGAAGAAGTTACCCGGTCGGTGTGTCGTCAAGTAGGAATTTCGGCAGATAGTATCATTAATGGGATCGACCTGGAAGCCATGGACGAGGAAGCCTTAGCCCAAGCGGTGGAAGACTACCAAGTCTTCGTCAAAATTTCTCCTCAACAAAAGGCCCAAATTACCCAAATTCTCCAAGATAACGGCCATGTGGTTGGTTTTATGGGTGACGGGATTAATGATGCCGCTGCCTTAACGACTTCTGATGTGGGCATTTCTGTTGATACTGCAGTCGATATTGCCAAGGAATCAGCCGATATCATTCTTTTAGAAAAAGATTTGATGATTTTAGAAAAGGGCGTCGTTTCTGGTCGGGAAATATTTGGAAATATTATGAAATATATTAATATTACGACTTCATCAAATTTTGGGAATACTTTTTCCATCTTGATGGCTTCCTTATTCTTACCTTTCTTGCCCATGATGCCGACCCAACTGTTAGTCTTGAACCTGATCTATGACATTGCCTGCATTTCCATTCCTTGGGACCGCATGGATGCCTCCTACTTGAAGCAACCTAAGAACTGGGACGCTTCGCATGTGAAGAATTTTATGATTTACTTTGGGCCAATTTCTTCCATTTTTGATGTGCTTTCCTTTGTGGCGCTTTATCATTGGATTATTCCTCAAGTCCTAAACGGATCTTATTGGACCTTATCGACGGGACAACAAGCTATTTTTGAAGCCTTGTTCCATTCAGGTTGGTTCGTGGTTTCCTTATGGTCACAAACCCTGGTTCTTCATATGCTAAGAACGGAAAAACTACCCTTTATTCAAAGCCGGCCATCCTTTATCTTTACCACGATCACGACCATTGGGATTATCTTTGGTAGTTTACTGCCTCGGACCAAGTTAGGCTTCTATCTAGGTTTAGCTCCCTTACCCGGATCTTTCTGGCTCTTACTGGTGGCTATTGTGATTTCTTACTTGGTCCTAGTGACCTTGGTCAAACATTTCTATGTTAAACATTATGGCAAGTTACTCTAAGTTTACCGGGACTTGGATTTGACAATTAGGGTGAAATTACCTATACTGATGAGGAATATTAAGCAAGACAAGCCCAGTAGTGATTAACAGTTGCCTGGATAGCGAGCTAGTGGTTGGTGGAAACTAGTACCTGTTAATGATGAATTACACTTGTTAGAGGAATTGCTAGGTGGCGCTACCTTATCGCGCGAGAGTGGCTTTTTTAAGCAACTTGGGTGGTACCACGGTAACAATCGTCCCTGTCTAATTGGCAGGGACTTTTTTTATTGCTTAATAAGAGAATTGACAGAACTTTAAACAGACTAAAATGAGACAAGAAGGAGTAGTTCCATGAATATTATTGATGAATTAGAATGGCGTGGCGCAATTAACCAGCAAACCGATGAAGCAGGTTTAAAAGACTATGTTGAAAACCATTCGATCAGCCTCTATTGTGGGGTTGACCCTACTGGGGATTCCTTGCATATTGGCCACTTGATCCCTTTTATCATGTTAAAACGTTTCCAATTACAAGGCCATCGTCCGGTGATATTAATTGGAGGAGCGACTGGTTCGATTGGTGACCCATCTGGTCGGAGTGAAGAACGGCAACTACAATCCATGGAGGCTGTTAATGAAAATGCCCGTAAGCTGACTGCTCAAATGGAAAAACTCTTCCTCAAGGATCCTAACGCCCAATTCCGCTTAGTCAATAACTATGCTTGGACCAAGGACTTGTCCTTACTAGACTTCTTGCGTGACTATGGGAAATTATTTAATATCAATACCATGTTGGCTAAGGATGTGGTGGCGTCGCGTCTTGAACACGGGATTTCCTTTACTGAATTTACCTATCAAATCCTTCAATCCATGGACTTCTTACACTTATACCGGGAAGAAGATGTCCGTTTACAAATTGGTGGGGCCGACCAATGGGGCAATATTACCAGCGGTTTAGACTTAATTCGTAAGGTAGAAGGCCCTGAAGCTAAGGCCTTCGGTTTAACCATCCCCCTCATGTTGAAGGCAGATGGCACGAAATTTGGTAAAACCGCTGGTGGGGCAGTTTGGTTAGACCCAGAAAAGACCTCCCCTTATGAGTTCTACCAATTTTGGGTTAACCAAGATGATGCTGATGTGGTTAAATACTTGAAATACTTCACCTTCCTGTCAAAAGAAGAGATTGCTGAATTAGCCGAAAAAGTCGCCACTGAACCTCATAAACGGGAGGCTCAAAAGACTTTAGCCAAGGAAATGACCCTCTTTGTTCATGGGGAGGAAGGTTTAGCCGATGCTTTAAGCATTACTGAAGCCCTCTTTTCAGGAGACATTAAGAATCTCAGTGCCAAGCAAATTGAACAGGGCTTTAATAATATGCCTGGAGGCCAAGTGCCTAGAGAGACGGCTAACTTAGCAGTATGGCTAGTGGATAACGGAGTAGAGAGCTCACGCCGCCAATCCCGTGAAGACATTAAAAATGGGGCCATCTATATTAATGGTGAGCGGATCCAAGATATTGATTATGAGATTTCACCTGCTGATGCCATCGAAGATAAATACATTGTCGTGCGTCGGGGTAAGAAGAAATATTTCTTAATGACTTTTGCCGATTAAGAAGTCCCTATACAAAAACTTGCTCATACTAGCATAAACTATCCGTTCTAAAGGCGACCCGCTTTATGCTATACTGATTTAGAAATAATTAAAGGAGGCACTCATTCGTGACTAATACTAAAGAACCTTTTTATGTAACCACCCCGATTTACTATCCTAGTGGCCAACTACATATTGGTAATTCCTACTCAACCATTGCTGCTGATACCATTGCCCGTTATAAACGCCTAATGGGCCATGAAGTCTTCTTCCTTACTGGGGCTGACGAACATGGCTTGAAGATTCAACAAAAGGCTGAAGAAGAAGGAATTTCTCCCAAAGCCTATGTCGACCGGATGGCTGAGGGCATGCAAAAGTTGTGGAAGAGCTTAGATATCTCTAATGATAAATTTATCCGCACGACCGATGACTACCATGTCAAAGCTGTCCAAGACATTTTTGAACAACTCTTAGACCAAGGGGACATTTACCTGGGAGAATATGAGGGTTGGTATTCGGTTTCTGATGAAGAATACTTTACCGAAACCCAATTAGCGGAAGTCTACCGTGATGACGATGGCAAGGTCATTGGTGGGAAGGCACCTTCTGGCCACGAGGTTGAACTGGTTAAAGAGGAGTCCTACTTCTTTAAGATGTCTAAGTATGCTGATCGCCTCTTACAATACTATGAAGACCATCCTGACTTTATTCAACCCGAATCCCGTAAGAAGGAAATGATTAATAACTTCATTAAACCTGGCTTGGAAGATTTAGCTGTGACCCGGACTTCTTTCTCTTGGGGGATTCCGGTCCGTTCTAATCCTAAACACGTGATTTATGTCTGGATCGATGCTCTGGCCAACTATATTACCGCCTTAGGCTATGGTTCAGAGGATGACTCCCGCTACCAAAAATTCTGGCCTGCCAATGTCCATTTAGTGGGTAAGGAAATTGTTCGTTTCCATACCATCTATTGGCCAATTATGTTAATGGCTCTTGACCTGCCCCTACCAAAACAAGTCTTTGGTCACGGCTGGTTATTGATGCAAGACGGCAAGATGTCTAAGTCTAAGGGCAATGTGGTTTACCCTGAAATGCTGATTGACCGTTACGGACTCGATGCCTTACGCTACTACTTGATGCGGGAAGTGCAATTTGGTTCGGATGGGGTATTTACTCCTGACAATTTTGTCAACCGAATCAATTTTGACTTGGCCAATGACTTGGGGAACTTATTGAACCGGACCATTTCCATGTTGAATAAGTATCAAGAGGGACGCGCTGGTGCTTATCCTGGCCAAGTGACTGACTATGATGCTGACTTGGAAGCCGTTATCGAAGACAATGTCAGAGCCTACTTTGGTAATATGGATAACTTCCACTTCTCCTTAGCCCTAGATAATACATGGAAGATTATTTCGCGGGCCAATAAGTATATTGACGAAACCATGCCTTGGGTACTTGCTAAAGATGACAGTAAGCAAGCGGAATTACAATCCGTTCTTTATCACTTAGTCGATGCGCTGCGGATTATTGCTATTCTGATCCAACCAGTCATGACCCAAACCCCTAAGTTGATCTTTGAACAGTTGGGGATTTCTGATAGTGACCATTCCTTCGCTTCCTTAGAAATTGGTCTCTACCCAGCAGCTACCCAAGTGATTGCTAAAGGAGAGCCCATCTTCCCACGTTTAGATAAGGAAGAAGAGGTTGACTATATCCGCTCACAAATGTCTACTCCAGCAGCTGATGATGAAGACTGGGATCCTGAGGAAACCGAATTAGTTAACGCTAAGGATAAGACCATTAAATTCGAAAAATTTGATGATGTTGAACTTAAGGTGGCTGAAGTCAAAGACTGTGACTTTGTTGAAGGGGCTGACAAGCTCTTGAAATTCCGCCTAGATGCCGGAGACCAACAAGACCGGCAAATTCTATCTGGAATTCGTGAGTTCTACCCAGAACCCAAAGACCTCATTGGTAAGAAGGTCATTATTGTAGCTAATTTAAAAGCCCGTAAAATGAAAGGGGAAGTCTCCCAAGGGATGATTCTTTCTGCAGAAGATGGCGACGATTTGCGCTTGATTTTTGTTGATGAATCCTTGCCAAATGGGAGCCTCTTGGGCTAATGAGAGTGTGACAAAAGTCGAAAGAGCCCTGAACCACTGGAACAAACTATGGAAGATAGGCGAAAGCCTATCGCACATAGTTCGTGAAGTGGACGTCAGGGCTGACTTTTGGAACACATTTTTTTTAATTAGAATGTTCGCATTAAAAAGTTGGGACTTTTGTCCTGATCTCTTTTCCATGAAAACTAAGAGAGGTCTGGATAAACAATCGCTGAGGAAGATTGCTATTCAGCCTTCTCATTGACAAGAGAGGAGTTTAATCATGCTCTTTGATACACATACTCACTTTAATACGGCTGATTTTGATGAAGACCGGGACCAAGCCATTAACCGCGCCCGTCAAGCTGGCGTCTCAGGCATGGGAATTGTTGGTTTTGACCAAGATAGTATAGAACGGGGTCTTCCCCTAGTCGCCGAACACCCAGATATGGTCGGTATTTATGGCTGGCACCCCACTGAGGCAGGCAAGTATAATCAAGACATTGAAAACTTACTCCTGTCTGCCCTGGATACTGACAAGGCAGTTGGGGTAGGGGAAATGGGACTTGACTTCTACTGGGATGAAGATCCCCTGGATGTTCAAGAAAAAGTTTTCCGTCGTCAAATTGCCATAGCTAGAGAAGCCCACTTGCCGGTGATTATCCATAACCGCGATGCTTCGGAGGATGTCTACCGGATTCTCAAAGATGAAAAAATTTGGGAAGTTGGTGGGATCATGCATACCTTCGGAGAAAGTCGGGAGGATGCTAAGCGCTTCTTAGACTTAGGCATGCACTTGTCCTTTTCTGGAGTGATGACCTTCAAGAAAACCAAGGTAGTCCGCCAAGTGGCAGCAGAATGTCCCGAAGACCGTATCTTGATTGAAACCGACTCTCCATACCTGACCCCAGAGCCTAAACGGGGTCACCGGAATGAGTCCGCTAATATCTCCTTTGTCAACAATCGCTTGGCTGATCTCAGACAAACTTCTTATGAAGCCATGGCTAAGATTACCTATGACAATGCCTGTCGCTTATTTGGCATTGAATGGACGGAAGCTGGTTGGAAAAAGCTTTAATGAAGAAAAGATTAAAAGAGGTTATTGTCGTTGAAGGCAGGGACGATAGCCAACGCTTAAAACAGTTCTACCAAGTCAAAACTATCGAAACCAATGGCTCAGCCATCAACCAAGAAACCATGGACAAAATTAAGCAGGCCCAGGACTTATATGGGGTCATTGTCTTTACTGACCCAGATGTTTCTGGGGAAAAAATCCGTCGTACCATCATGCGGGATGTTCCCGAGGTCCAACATGCCTTTTTGGAAAGGCGGGATGCCAAGCCCAAGCACAAGGGCAGCTTGGGAGTGGAACACGCCTCTTTTGCGGCTATCGACCAGGCCTTGAGTGCCGTCTATACGGTAACCACTAGTGGTGAAAGTCAACCGCCCTTTACTGCATCTGAACTGATGGCACTGGGTCTCTTAGGAGGGGAAGATGCAGCGGCTAGACGAGACTACCTGACCAAACGTTTGAAAATCGGCCATAGTAATGGCAAGCAATTAGCCAAACGTCTGGCCCTATTTCAAATTTCTCAAGCAGCCGTTTTGGAAGTCGTCGCAGAATATAATCAAAAAAGAGAAGAAGGAGAACAGCTATGACTAAATCCTGGATTGCTACCCCTAGCCGGACCAATGCCATTTTGAACCGTTATCAGCTCGATGCCAAAAAGAGTTTGGGACAAAACTTCCTCATGGAACCCCAAATCCTGGAAAAAATGGTGGAAGCAGCAGCTATCGACCGAGATACTGATGTCATTGAAATTGGCCCGGGGATTGGCGCCCTAACTGAATTTCTCTGTGAAGGTGCTGGCCGGGTCTTAGCTTTTGAAGTTGATGATCGGCTCTTACCGGTCTTAGAAGCGGAACTGGGCCACTATGATAATTTAACCGTCCTCCACCAAGATATTTTGGAGGCTGATTTAAAGGCTAGCGTGTCCCAGTATTTTCCTGATTCCAAACGCCTAGCGGTGGTGGCTAATCTTCCTTACTATATCACCACCCCGATTATCTTTCACTTCTTGGAAAGTGATTTAGAGGTCTCTGACTTTGCCCTGATGATGCAGTATGAGGTCGCCGAACGTCTGACGGCTCAGGCGGGAACCAAGGCCTATAGTGCCTTAACCATTGTCTTAGATTATTACTGCCAGAGTGAAATAGCTGTCAAAGTGCCAAAGACCGTCTTTAAACCCCGGCCCAAGGTTGATTCCGCTGTCCTTCACCTGAAGCGGCGGCAAGCTCCCCCAGTCAAGCCGCAAAATGAGGCCTTGTTCTTTAAGCTTGTCAAGGGGGCCTTCGCTCACCGGCGCAAGACCTTGTGGAATAACTTAAAAAGTCTCTTTGCCGGCCAATTTCAAGAGCCAGCTGATTTACAAGCAGCCATTGAAGCCGCGGGAATTAATCCCAAGGTCCGGGCTGAACAATTGACCATTGAAGATTTCTCTCACTTGAGTGATGCTTTGAATGAGGCTGGTTTTAAATAAATGCTCTAAGAGAGAGTGTAACAGTCACATCAAAGAACGAAATCGCTGGAGGAAAATCCCATAAGCACAGCTATAAGGATGTGAGGAAGGATCAGGGAGGGAGATTCCTTGGAAGAAAAGATGATAAGATCAGCTATAAGGATGTGAGGGCGCCGTGAAAGGCTTGAATCACTGGAGAAAAATACCATAAGCACAGGAAACTGTGCGTTGGCATTTTTTGAAGTGACTTCAAGACTGGCGTACGAACTCAACTCGCTGGTCGTTCAACTTTTCTGAAAGGACATCCCCTCACCCTTCCGAACTCAACTAGAACTGTGCGTTGGAATTTTCTGAAGCGGACGGTCGTTTTGTGACTGGAACACATTTTGATTAGCTAGTTCGTGTTTTAATAAGTGGCTAGGACATTTGTTCCGGCCTCTTTTTTATTTAACTGAATCGGAAGTAATCCCATCAGCCCAGCGAAGATAATCTTTATTTAATGTAATGACCATGATAAAATGTATAACAATTAAAACTGAAAAGTTATAGAGTAGGAAAGAGATGGTAATTTGGCCAAAGTATTAGAAGTTAGCCATTTAAATAAGCTTTTCCATAATAAAAAGGAAAGCTTCCTGGCCGTCAAAGATGTGTCTTTGACCATTGATGAAGGCGAGATTCTCTCGATTATTGGCCCTAATGGGGCAGGGAAGACAACTCTCTTATCCATGTTGGGTGGCTATCTATTGCCCAGTTCAGGCTCGGTTCTTGTCAACGGGGTTGATGTCTTAGCTAATCCCCACCATGGTTTGATTGGGGTCTCCTTTGGGGGTGATTTAGGCTTTTACGATAAGGTCTCAGCCCAAGATAACTTGTCCTTCTTTGCTGATTTGGCCAATATCCCTACTAGAGACCGTCAGTCTGAAGTCGACCGCGTTCTAGACATCGTTAAACTGACCGATCAAAAAAATAAGACGGTGGAACACTATTCTAAGGGGATGAAGCAACGCCTCCATATCGCCCGGGCCTTATTGGGCAAACCTGCCTTACTTTTACTCGATGAACCGACTAATGGAATTGATGTGGAAATTTCGCAAGACATCCATCAAACCATTAGGAATTTGGCTAGTCAAGAAGGCTTAGCGGTCCTATTGACCAGCCATATGATGGGCGAAGTGGAGAGCTTAGCTAAGCGCATTATTCTTTTAGGTAGGGGCGAGATCCAGTACCAGGGCAGTGTCAAAGACATCGTCAAATTGTCGGGAGTAGAACATATTGACCGACCAGCTACCCTGGAAGAATCCTATCTGGCCTTAGCGCCGCGATTGAGGTGATGACATGGGTCGCTTTTTACGCCTGTATGGTTTTCACTTAAAAGTCTATATGAAAAATTCTTATTTCTTCTGGCTGCCTATTACTAGCACCCTGACTTTCTTCTGCTTGCAGTATATTGCCCTTTATGCTTCTGGGAACTCTAGTGACCCTGACTTGTGGCTGAGGAGTGGGGTTTTTGGCCTCTGGACTTCGGCCACTACAGCGACAGGTTCGATTGGCTACCAGCGTCACTTGGGGACCTTGCCTTATTTAATTAACACCCAAGTGGGGGATGCCTATTCCTTATTAAGCTTATTACTGCCAGCTGCCTCCTTTGGTTTACTGAGTTTTCCCTTGGCTTATCTTTTAGCCCTTGTTTTTAATACGGGCATCCAAGCCTTTACTCTGTCCATGCTAGTTCAGGTGCTGATGCTCTTTTTAGGCGCTGTCGTAATGGATTTATTCATTGCTGGCTTTTTTGTATTAACCCCTAATGCAATTATTTATGAAGAATTACTTCACTTACTCGTCATGCTGCTTTCTGGCTTGCTGGGGACTTTTGCCCTGGCCAGTCATTGGATCAGCTGGATCCAGTGGTTTATTCCGATCATCTATCCGATTCAAAGCCTTTTAGGGCGGGGGAACCACTTATCCTTAGTGGCCTATGTTTTTTCTTTAGTCTTGTGGTTGGTCCTGGCAGTCACTTTAGGCGCTTATCTCTTAAGGTCAGCTCGTAAGCAAGGTTTAGGGAGGCGATTTTAATGCGGATTCAAATGAAGTCCTTACCCTTTTTACAGAATAAGAAATTGATCCTTATCCATTTTGTGATCCTACCGATTATTCAGCTCCTAGTTATTCTCCTCCTCAACCAACAGTATGCTAAGGCGCTTAACCCCCAAGTGGCCATGGCTTCGGTTTATTTGTCGGCCAATAGCTTCTGCTTGTCGACCATGGCCTATCTTTTAGTGGTGGATTATTTAAGCCAAATTTTTAGGGAAGTCCTGGTCCATAAGCCCTGGTCTTTAAGCTATTGGGGGATAAAGATTGCCACAGCTTTCTGCTTAAGTCTGATCATGTTTTTAATTAATGGTGGCCTCTTATTGATGATTGGTGTGGATAGCTTATATTTTTGGCGCTGCTTAGCCGCTTTACCGCTTTCCTTATTATTTAGTGCAGGATTAGGGATCGCCGGTTATTTATTAAGCGTCCAACGCGATAATATCTATCTCTTTACCAACCTCTTTACCGCCATCCTACCGCTTATGGCTGGTGTGGTTGCCCCTATTTCTGCCTACCCACCTATCTTTAAGGAGGCTAGCTATGTCTTCCCTTATGGTCAAGTGGTTGAAGGGATTTACCAGGGGGAGATCACTGCTTTATTAATTTTAGCGTACATCGCTATCATTTTTGTTTTTAATTATTTCTGCTTAAAGGGGCTAAAAAAACAGCTAATGGCAAGTTAGTAATATGATGAAGTCGCCCTCCAAGTGATTGGATCTTAGCTGGTGTTTTGGGGAGAAAATCGTCCTTATAAATCCTTTTAGAAAATGCTTTAGAGGTCTTGACAATGAAGCTTTTATTGTGCTATTGTAAAAAGATTGACTTTGTGTTATAATTGGTTTATCAAGGGGTGATGGCATGCCAAGTAATTTACAAAGTATTAAGGCAGGCTTAGAGGAAAATATTGGTAAACCGATCCAAGTAACGCAACAAACAGGGAGAAAGCGGATCACTATCCGTAATGGGATCTTAAGTGATACCTTTCCAGCCGTATTTGTTGTTGAACTCGACCAAGATGAAAATCAGTTTGAGCGCGTATGCTATAGCTATACCGACTTATTAACTGAAAGCATCGAAATTGAGTTTCCCTAATATTGTGCGTAATTAGTGATTGAGAAGAGGTGTAAGCAGCATGCAAAACCATGCTACTTACACCTCTTTTCTTTATCTCTTGCCTTCTCAGTTGAGGAATCAAGTAGTCATGTTAAAATAAGAATAATTAGACCAGTAAAAGAGAGGGGTGAAGCAAAATGGCTATTCGAGAAAAAGCTTTAGCTAAGATTAATCTCGCCCAAGATATCTACTATCAAGCAGAGGATGACTGCTTTTACTTTGATATGGTCATGGCCTCAGTTGACCTAGCTGATTACCTGGCCATTGAGGAAAACGATAGTGGTGAGGTTTTTATCCGGTCTAATCAACATTTTTTGCCCCGGGACCAACGTAACCACGCCTACCAGGCCGCTGTAAAAATGAAGGATCTTGCCGGAGTAGATCGGGGCGTAACCATTTCTATCCGCAAGTATATTCCGGTTTCAGCCGGACTTGGGGGCGGATCGAGTGACGCAGCGGCGGTCATCCGCGGGCTAAATCGTCTCTGGCATTTGGATTGGTCCCTTGACCAACTCATGAATATTGCCGTAACCATTGATAGTGATGCTCCCTATTGTTTAAGAGGGGGATTGTGTCGGATGACCGGTTCGGGAAGAAATTATGAACCCTTACCGTCCTTACCTTCAAGCTGGCTGGTCCTAGCTAAACCTGCTTTTTCCATTTCCACCCCCAAAATGTTAGCAGCCTTAAAAGACCATCCCCAAAAGCTTTCCACCCATGCAGGTCCAGTAACGGAGGCCATTACGTTTAGTTATTATCCCAAGTTAAAGGCCTTAAAGGAACGGATGCAAAATTTTGGCGCCCAAGGAGTAACCATGACGGGGAGTGGGTCGACCATTATTGGCTTTACCCGCCAGCAACAACAAGCTAAACGGATTTATAATGGCCTAAAAGGCTTTTGCGAAGAGGTTTATGTGGTAAGAATGAATCAAAATCTCAGAAATATTAGTTAAGATTGCTTACTTTTATTGGGGCTCACCTGGGGCAAAAGCCCCAGGTTTTTTATTTTAAATAGGAGAGATTATCTTGCGGCTGGCGAGGATGTGTGCTATATTAAATCGTAAGAGTTACGATTTGTAAGGAGGCTTTGTCATGAAAACGATGATTAAAAAGATAGGCTTTTGCCTAAGTCTGCTGGCTTTACTGGTTAGCTTTGGTTGTAGCCAAGGCAAAGAAGCGGCAGATAATAACGGTAAGGGCAAGCTCACTGTGATGACCAGTTTTTATCCCATGCAGCTATTAACCCAAGCGGTAGTCGGTGACCAAGCTGATGTCCAGGTGATGATATCAGGAAAGCAAGAGGCCCATCACTTTGAACCCAGTGCCAAGGATATGGCCCGCTTACAAGAGGCGGATGTCTTTGTTTATAATAGCGATGATATGGAAGCTTGGGTAGAGAGTAGTTTAAATAGTATTGATACTGACCGGGTCAAGGTCGTCGAGTCCGCTGACAATATTGAACCCATTTCGGGAGCGGTAGAAACGATTGAAGGGGAGGTCCTAACGGCTGAAGATGACCACGATCACGATCATGACCATGAAGGCGACCATAACCATGAAGAAGGCGGTCTCCATGTCCATGAATATGACCCCCATACCTGGCTTAGCCCTAAAAATGCCATGATCCAGACCCAAGCCATTTGTGACGCCATGAAAGAAGTTGACCCTGATCAGGCTGAAGTTTATCAAAAGAATACCGATGCCTTCCTGGAGAAGTTGGAAGCACTTGACCATGACTATCAAACTGCCTTTTCTAATCATCCCGATCAATCCTTTGTGACCGCCCATGCCGCTTTTGGGTATTTGGCTGATGAATATAATTTAAAGCAAATTGCTCTAACGGGAGTCAGTGATGATGCGGAGCCATCACCACAAGCCATGGCAGGAGTGATTGATTATATTAAACAAAATAATCTGCCGGTGATTTATTTCCAAGAAAACACTTCTTCCAAACTCGCAGAGACTTTGGCGGCGGAAACTGGGGTTAAGGTTTCCAGTCTCAATGCTCTCGAATCAGCCAGTTCTGACCAGCCGATTTCAGGCGATACCTATATTAATTTGATGCGGGAAAACCTCGAGCATTTAAAATTAACCATTAATTAGATAGGAGGCTAGCATGCATTATATCCAAGTAGAAGACTTGCGCTTTTCTTATGATAGTGAGCCAGTTCTCAACAATATCAGCTTTACCGTTGACCCCGGTGAATTTGTGATCTTAACTGGGGAGAATGGGGCAGCCAAGTCCACCCTGTTGAAAAATATCCTGGGTTTATTACAACCAGACAAGGGAAAAGTGACGATTAGTAAAAACAATATTTATGGTAATAAATTACAAATTGGCTATGTCCCCCAGATGGTGGCTAGCTTCAATGCTGGTTTTCCTAGCACAGTTTATGAATTTGTCCTCTCAGGCCGTTACCAACAAGATCGTTGGTTTAAACGCCTGACTGATGAAGACCATGAACACGTTAAGCGGGCCCTTAACTCAGTAGGCATGTGGGAACAGGCCCAAGAAAAAGTGGGGGAATTATCCGGTGGTCAGAAGCAACGGATTGTCTTGGCCCGAGTCTTTGCCACGGATCCTGACTTATTTGTCCTGGATGAACCTACTACCGGGATGGATAAGGCCTCACGGGAAGAGTTTTACACTTTATTGAAACACAATACCCGACGCCATGGTAAAGCCATCCTCATGGTGACCCACGAGGATATCCATTTACAAGATTATTTCGATAAACACATTCATCTAACTAGAGAGGAGGGGTCACCATGGCGCTGTTTCAGTATGACTTCATGGTCCGAGCCTTCATCGCCTGTGGAGCCATAGCCTGTTTCGCTCCGGTATTGGGTTTATTGCTTATTTTAAGAAAACAGTCCCTGATGTCGGATACCCTGGCTCATGTTTCCCTGGCCGGGGTGGCTTTAGGTTTCTTATTAGGGGTGGACCCGATCTATACGACCATTTTAGTGGTGGTTATCGCGGCCATGGCTTTAGAATACCTCCGCCGAGTTTACAAAAACTATTCGGATATTTCCATTGCCATGTTAATGTCGGGTGGTATGGCCCTGGCTTTACTGTTAATGTCACGGGTCGAATCAGCCAGCAGTATCGAGGCCTACTTATTCGGGTCGATTGTCACTATTTCGCCTGTACAAGTCCGCTTATTAATTGCTTTAGCAGTCATTGTTCTCCTTGCTTATTTCGCTTTTAAGCGGGTCCTCTATGTGGAAGCCTTTGATGAGAGTATTGCCTATACTTCGGGCTTACCTACGCGCTTGATTTCCATGGTGCTTTCCATCGTGACTGGGGTAGCTATTTCCATTATGATGCCGATTGCTGGGACCTTGTTGGTGTCTTCCATCTTGATCATGCCAGCGGCCATTGCTATGCGCTTGATGAAGAGTTTTGATAGTGTGATTATTCTAGCAATTATCATCGCCTTAGCGGGTATGTTTTCGGGTCTGCTGATTTCCTATGGCTTAGACACCCCTCCAGGAGCGACGATTGCCTTTATCTTTGTCTGTCTTTTTGCCTTGGAAAGTATTGTCTTACGCTTGGTAAGAAGATAGAGAAAACGGTTTCTATGATTACTCCAATAATAAAACGCCCATTGTTAAGTCATGGGCGTTTTCCTATTATATAAAAACAATTATAGTAAAAAACAGACTTTCGACGGAAATTTCTTGAATTTGTTCTGATTTTGCTTATAATGTAATAAGCTAGCAAGTAAAGGAGTACAAGTATGAAAATGAAGCGTAGTCATCGTTTAGTCGATATGACCCATTATTTGTTGAATAACCCTTATCGAACGATTTCCTTACCCTTCTTTATTGACCGCTATCAAGCAGCCAAGTCATCCATTTCTGAAGATGTCGGCATTATTGCTGAACAATTTAAGTTATCTAATATTGGTATTGTTGAAACGATTGCTGGAGCCAGTGGTGGTGTTATTTTCCGCCCTAAAGTGGAAAAAGACAAGGCCATGGAGTATATGAATCAATTAACCGCTAAGTTGACTGATAAGCAACGCATTTTACCGGGCGGTTATTTCTATTTTTCTGACGTTTTAGGCAATCCCTATGATTTACGTCATATTGGTAACATCATCGCTTCCGCTTATTACGGACAGTCTATCGATGTGATCATGACCATGGCAACCAAGGGGATTTCCATGGCCCAAGCAGTCGCCAATTTTTTGAATGTTCCCTTTGTCATCGTTCAACGGGAAGCCCAATTAACAGAAGGGTCTACTGTTTCAGTGACCTATGTGACGGGAAATGACGAAGTGAAAAAAATGGCCTTGACCAAAAATAATCTCTCGGCCGACCAAAACATTTTAATTGTTGATGACTTTATGAATGGGGGCGGCACCATGAATGGGATGCTCAGTTTAGTTGAAGAATTTGACTGCCATACCATCGGAGCGGTGGTCTTTGGCGAAGCCGATAATCAAAAGAACTATATCGATTATCCCTATAAGTCCCTCATCAAGGTTAAAAAGACAGCTGATAATTTAGATGTAGCGGGAATTGAATTAGGGTCCTTGTTTGACTAGGGAGAATAATTAGCAATGTACTGTTAGGACAAAGCTTTCTAAAGTTTTATTTAAAACAATTAGAAAGTCTTGTCCCTTTTTTATTTTACTTCTAATATAGGGTATAATAGTGACTTGATGAAGAAAAAGGAGACGAAGTGATGTCAAAGAAGCAACCCTCTTCAGCAAAGAGTGTATTAATAAATTCTGGAATTTATTCGATCACCTCGATTTTGCAAAAAGCGATTGGATTTATTTTACTTCCTTTATATACTTTATACCTTACTCCTGAAGACTATGGGATTGTTGGTGTGGTTAATTCATTGACCCAGGTATTAACCTTATTGTTCACTTTTTCTCTAAATAGTGCAGTTCAACGTTATTTTTACCGCTATCGGGAAAATTGGCCCCAATTACAATCCTTTTACGGGACCATTATGCTCTTTATTATGGGTAATAGCCTCTTTTTAGGGGGCTTAATTATCCTATTTAAGGATATCCTGGTTGAACCCTTTGTTGATGGGATCGCCTTTTATCCTTATATTTTTATGGGGATCATTACCGTTATTGTTAACCCGATTTATAATATTTATCAGACCTTATTGCAGACTATGGAACAAGCCAAGGCCTATGCCATTAACAGCTTACTCAATTTTGCCATGATGGTGGCTTGTAATATTCTCTTTATTGTCGTTTTCCAATGGGGAGCCACTGGGCAATTATTAAGTTACTTGATCACCGGCTTTACTTTTGGTTTGTATGCTTTGATTAGTTTATATCAGCGTGGCATCATCCGTTTTAATTTCCAATGGAATTACCTGAAAGAGGCCCTTTCCTATTCGATTCCACTCCTGCCGCATTTGATGTCGACCCAAATTGCTGATTTTGTCTCACGACTATTTCTCAACAACCAGGTGTCGACTGCCAGTGCGGGTCTCTATACGACGGCCTCACAGTTTATGTTAATTATTGATACCATGCAATATAGTGTCAATTCAGCCTATGTGCCGTGGTTCTATAGCTTGATGGATTTGGGCGATCAGCACAAGAAAAAAGCCATTCAATTTGCAGATGTTTTGAGTCGGATTTATTTAATCATTAGTTTGGGAATGTCCTTATTTATTAAGGAGGTTGTCCAAATTTTTATTGCCGATGGTTATTTACTAGCTTGGACCCTGGTTCCTATTATACTGGTGGCTTATCAAATTCGCTCAGTCTACCTCTTCTACGTCAATACACTCTTCTATAATACCAAGGCGACCAGGTATATTTTCATTGCTACCCTGTCAGGGAGTTTACTGAGTGTCTTGTTAACCGCAACACTGACCCAGTACCTAGGACTCTTAACCCCAGCTATCGTGCTTTTGATCCAATGGACCGTAATCGCAATCATTATTTATGTCCTTTCTAGAAAAATTGAACCCGTGAATTTTAAAATCAAAAATATGTTGCTTTATATTGCTATATTAGTTCTGGTAAGCGGAGTGGGCTTGTTTTATGATATTGCCCACCCAACTGGACCACTGATTTGGCAAAATCTTCTCTATAAGATCGTTCTCTACCTAGTGACTACTATCGTACTCGTCTATAGAGAAATTCCTACCATAAAGGCCTTATTCACTGATTTTATTGGCAAAAAATTAAATTCAGGAGATTAGATTAATGAAACATGCAATTGTTGCTTGGACACCGCTTCATATTATCAATAGCCTTAATATCTGGAAGAATTGCTTATCTGGGGAAGAGCTGACCCTCTTTATCTATAACGAATTCGCTAACGCTGATTTATTAATTGATATAAGCAGGAAGCTAGGCCAGGGCTTAGAAGTGATTAAAATCAACCACCAGAACTTAGGCGGGAAATTGGCGAAAATTTCTCGTCTTTATTGGAATAAGAACTTGATCCCTCTAGATGATTTTGACCATATTTATTTACCGGGGGATAATTATTTTGGCCGCCTCCTCTATAGCAGCCTCGCTGCTAAAGGTCATGATTTTCACTTGCATTATTATGAAGATGGCATGGGGATTTATCTGGGCGCCAAACCCATAGAAATCAAAAATGCCAATGATGCCTTGCAAAAGAAATTGAATAAGCATTCCATTTTTCACGGCCAATGGGAAAATTGTTATACCTACCAACCAGACTTGGTTCAGTGGCATGATTTCTCAGGAAACTTGATAAAAATTCCTGTTCTTGACCAAAGTAATCTCGCCTTTCCCTTGGTCAAGGCAATTTTTTCTCAAGCCTATAATGAGGAAATAAGTCAAGTCGCCGAGGGGAGTTTAATTTATTTTGACCAGCCCTTCAAAAAAGATGGGGCACAAATCGATGAATTGACCTTGTTTAACCACTTAAAAGCAATATGTGATTCCTTAAATATTAGGATCTACGTGAAGTTACACCCTCGCTCGGAAGCAAATAAATATGGGCAGGTGAATTATTTACAAACTACCATGCCCTGGGAAATCTTTCTCTTGTTTGTAGACCATTCCGACCTGACCTTAGCAGCAATGAATTCAACTGCGGTATTCTCACCTTACTTACTCTATCAACAAAGGATGCCGATTATTATGTTGGCCGGCCTGGTTGATCATGCGATTGGGGAAAAGGTGGATGAGCCGACTAAAATGATTTTAACCAACAGCTTGTCCATGGCTAAAAATTTCAAGGAAATTTATGGACCTTTGTTACAGGTGCCTGAAAACAGCAAGCAGTTAGAAGACTTATTATATGAGATTAAAATTAAAGGAGATCAATAGCTCAATGAAAGAATATGCTAATAAAATCTTTTCAATAATTAATAATGTTCATTTATTTAAAATAATTACTTTGATTATTAATCTTATATATGCAGTTCCTAGCAGTTTTGATATCGAGAACGTTCCCATGAAGATTGTTTTTGTCTGGGGGATTTACTTATTGGCTAAGGACTTCTTGACCAGGCGAATAATGTTTAAGCAAAAGTTTTGGCCTTTTTTATTTGCCTTTTTAATCTCTTTTGCGATTTCGGTCCTCTTGAATTTAACCTATCAATTTCCCGATTCAGCGATTAACTGGTTCTATGTGGCCCAAACTTTCTTCCTGATCTATGCCTTTAACCCTAGTGAAGATTACCAAACAAGTAAAAAATGGATGGCAAGATTTAACGACATCTTTATCGGTATCGTTTGCTTTTTGGGTTTTGTTTCCCTATTGCTCTTTGCCTTTCACATTCGCTACTGGGTTTTAGATGGTACTGGGATTAATTGGATGCGGCAAGGTTTCACTGAAAATCGCCTATTTGGCCTTTACACCAGTCCTAACATGGGGTCGATTATTGGTGTGTTAAGTGTGGTAGCTAGTTTAATGAATAATATCTTGAAGCGGTCAAGTTGGAAGAGTTTCCAGCCATTCTATGTTTTTAATGCCATTATTCAATATTTATATTTTGTCCTAGCTAGTTCGCGGGGTACCACGCTAACCCTCTTAACTGCTGGCTTAGTTATCACCTGTTATGCCATTTATCGTCTCTTTGTTAGACACCAAGACAACTTTAAAAGCCTTGGCAAGGTTATCCTAGGAGCAGGGCTGGGTCTCTTTCTCTTTGTCGCTGTGGAACATCAAGCGGAAAGCATTTTAGCTTATATTCCAGCAACGACCCAAACAGCTGCCCGCTTAGTTACTGGGCAAATCAGTTGGAGTGATTTGAGACATGGTGAGAGCAAGACTGGGGGAAATAAAAGTACGGTTATCGCTCCCGTAAGTATTCAACATGATGAAGGGGACGCTGAAGTTTCAGCAGGACGTTTTACCATTTGGCAAGCCGGGATTAAGGCGGCTGCACAAAATTTCTTGTTCGGTTTAAGTGATATTGACTTATACCGCAATATTAAAGACCAAGAAGCTACCTCCCAGGTTGATATGACCAAGCTCACCACCTTAGATAGAAGCGAGATCAAACGTGCTAGAGGAAACATGCATAATACCTATATTGCAGTCTTTACTAAGGCTGGTTTTGTCGGCTTAATTATTATTGCAGCCTTTGCGCTATTCTATTTAATTTATCATGTAGGCTATCTCATGACAGCAAAGGTTGATTTCAGTGATGCCAACAATCAAATATATGCCTTGATCTTAGTCACCATTATCGCCTTGCTGGCTGAAGATATGGTGGAAAATCATATCTTGTTAGCCAACCGCGATACCATTGGCTTAATTTTTTGGACCTATGCCGGTTTCCTTAATGTCCACCGTTCCCAATTACAAGCACAAAAAAGCCAGGCAATCAATAAAGATCTAAAAAGTAAATTTATAAACATTATTTCGCCTTATTGAAGCTAAAGACTAAAAAAATTATAATAGTAATAATTTCTTTAGACTAAGCACATATCAGGATCAAACTTTAGGTGAAGAAGGGTAATATAATGAACAAAAAAGCTTTATTTATAACCAGTATTTTAACGGTTTTGCTATTAGGCTTGGCTGGAATTTTATACTATAACCACCATATTACGGTGGCCAAAGTTGAAAAAGAAGTTAATGAAATTTATTTTAATAATAAGCATGACTATATCAATCCGAATTATTCTTTGGAGGATTTAGAGAAGGTTAAATATGATAGTCGCCACATCTATGGTGACCATGCGAAGGAATTACAAGAGCTCATTGATCGGGCGATTGACAAGCGGAAGGCCATTCAATTCCTGAATGACTCTGTTCTTGATGATAAGCCGATTATTGAAGGCAACCAGGTCAACAAGGATTGGGTCATTGAAGATGGAGTTTCTGCTGAAGAGGTTGATAAGAAAAAAGATCGCTTTAATTTCGACTACTCAGACAAGTTAGTGGAAGATTTAAAAGCTAACTATGGACTTTTACAGCAGGTGGCCCAATCGAATGAGACGATTGAAAATAAAATTGATCATTTACCAGAGAAGTTTATGATTGAAAGCTTAGATAAAGACCTTGATGCTTTTAACCAGGTTGCTAAGGAAATATCCAATTATATCGACCATACCAATAAGGAAGGTCAAGCTGACCTCTTTAAAAAGCGCTTAATGGACTACGCTTTATCAGTAAAAGAACAGACGGCTAACCAGGATGGCTATAGCAAGTCCCTAGAAAAATTACTTAAGCAGGATGAATTAGCCAGTGTGCTGACAGGGTCGCCAGTGGATTATCGGCCTTTAGTGGCTATTACCTTCGATGATGGTCCTGATGATAATGTCGAAAATGCCATGGATATCTGTGAACAATACGGCATCAAGGCAACCTTCTTCTTACAAGGAAATAATACCGAAAAGAAACCAGAATTAGCCCGCGAGATCGTTAAACGTGGCCACCATGTGGCAAACCACTCTTATGATCACCCTGATTTTGCTAAATTAACAGATAAGCAAATTTTAGACCAAATTAATCGTACCCAAGATATCATTAAACAAGCAACGGGAGTAACGCCGACATTATTTAGAACGCCTTATGGCCAAGATCGAGCGCGGACGACTCAATTAGTTGCCCCCTTAAAACCTTGTTATTGGAATACCACGTCCAGAGACTGGCAATTAACGGACCCCGATGATATCTATGATATGATCATGAAAAATATGCAACACCATTCTGTTATTTTACAGCATTCTAGGTATACGGCGACAACCGATGCCTTGAAGAAAGTGATTCCGGAACTGAAGAAGCGGGGCTATGTGTTTGTCTTTCCTGAGCAAATCCCTGACATCAAAACTTGGAATCATAACTAAAGAAAGATAACTTAATCGGAATGTCTGCTTATTTTAATTGGGAAATAAGCAGACATTTTTATATTTACCATAGCGTTTGGATTAGAAAGGGATTCCTATGTTCAATCTATTTTTATTTATCTTGTCGACCTATGGCTATGTCTCCTGCTTAGAGAAGCGCTTAGCCGTTTCGCCTTATCTGTCTTGGATCTTAGTAATTGCTGGTCAAAGTTTGACGATTTTTGCTTTTGCCTTGTTGAACTTATTGCAACCGACCATGTATCTTATTTATTACTTAGGTTTTATCCTATTAGCTGTTTATCTATTTCAGCAAAGTCGCTCTAGCCAGGAAAGTTTCCTTGACCTTTTCAAAAGAAAATTTTCCTGGATTAGCTTTATTTTCTTGTTAACCTTTTTAATTCGGGTGATTTTTATGAAGGAGATGCCTCTTATTTTTTGGGATAACTTTTCCCATTGGGGGCTGATTGTTAAATTCTTCTTCAATGAACAGCGCTTAGCGACTGATCTAGACAAGATTATCTACTATCGGTCATACCCACCGGCAGTTTCTCTATACATCAATTATGTGGTTAATTTCCTGGGTTATAGCGAAGGCCATATGATTATCGGCAATTTTATGGTCAATTTAGCTGCCCTCTATGCTTTTTTTACCCCCTTTAATGTCAAGAAAAATAAAATCACCGGCTTTTTGGTCCTCTTTTTAATCGCAGTCTTTTATTTAATGGATGACCACGTTAAAATGTATAATTTGCTAGTGGATAACTTGCTGGCTTATCTGACCTTGGCTGGCTTTGCTGGTTTATACCACTATCGGGAGAATAGAAAGATTAGTTCGCTAATTGTTATTCTCCTTGCCGGCTTCTTAGGCCTGGTTAAGGGGAGCGGGATTTTCTTTGCTGTCTTAGTTATTGCTGTTTATTGCTATTATTTGACCAAGTACGACAAGGATAAAGCGCCATTTTCTCTAAAAAAATATTTACCTGTTTTACTGAGTCTACTTCCCTTTGCTATGTGGAAACTCTATGTAAGGTTAATGTATGATACCTCACAATTTCGCCATAGTGTTCACTTTGATTGGAGCCAACTACATCTTAAGGCCAAAATTGTGGCTAAATTTATCCTTCAAAGTTTGGATCCCTGGACGCCTTCAACTTGGGGACTGGTTTTGATAGTAGTCTTAGTTTTAGTGATGCTTTTAGTGACCATCAGAGAGAAGAATTTGCAGAAGCGGCTAATGACTTTTTCTGGAATTCTTTTTGCCGTGTTGTTTGTTTACTATTTGAGTACCATGGCCATGTACTTGACCGCTATGCCAATGGATGAAGCAATTAAACTGGCTCAATTCGATCGTTATACCCTGACAGGGGTATTTGTGGGACTAGGAAGTATTAGTCTAGTGGCGATTAAATATTTTGAGAGTCGAGTCGAGGACAAGAGCGATCATTCACTTTATGGCAAGAAGCTCATCTATAGCGGACTTATTGGCATTTACTTTATCAGTCTGGCCTATGATTTAGTCGATGCCGCTATTGAAAAGAGAAACTTCATCAGTGAGTCTATTCCCTATGAATATCAAAAAATGGGCATTGATAACCATAAATTAAACAATAAAAAGGTCTTAGTATTGGCCAGTGGTAAGTGGAATACCGATAATGCTGGCAATTTGTACCTCTACACCCCCAATACTCATCTCTATAAGGGCAATCCAGACGTGGTTAAAAATTATGACCAGATCCTGATTTTAGATAATAAGGAAGCGACCCAGACCTGGGTCAAGGAATTGACTGGCCAACAATTAGCTCCGGGTTTCTACGACGTGAAGGATGTTGTCAATGAAAAACTTATTCAAAAATAGGTCTAAAATATTATTAAGACCATGTTGACAAGTGATTGCTGACTTATTGATATGCTATAATTAATCCTATAAAGATCCATTATATAAAGGAGTCAAGTGATGAATATATTAGCTGTTATACCAGCACGTGGAGGCTCTAAGGGAATTCCACGCAAGAACGTGAGAATACTTAATGGGCATCCGTTAATCGCTTATGCCATTATGAATGCTCAAAATAGCCAATATCAGATGGATGTCTGTGTCTCAACGGATGATGAAGAAATCGCCCGCGTCGCAGAAACTTACCAAGCTGAAGTGGTATGGCGAGGAGAAAATTTATCAAGTGATGCAGTCACCTTAGATCCAGTAATTTATGATGCTTATCAGAAGATGGAGTCTAAGAAGGGGGTCCATTATGACCTGATTATTACCCTGCAAGCGACTTCACCGCTCTTACAAACCCAAACCCTGGACCAAGCCATTGGCAAAATGATCAATGATCCAGCTATCGACACCTTGATCAGTGTGGTTAACCACCCGCATTTATCTTGGACAGAGGATGATTCAGGCAAGATTATTCCTAATTACAAGGAGCGACTCAATCGCCAATATTTACCAGCTAACTATTCTGAAACTGGCGCTTTCCTGATTACCCGTGACCATGCCATAGAAGAAAATTCAAGGATAGGCCAACACTTAGCTGTTTTTCAGGTTCCCGAATCGGAGTCGACCGATATCGATACGGCTCAGGATTGGTGGGTGGTTGAAAATGAAATGAATAAGAAAAATATTCTTATTCGTGTAGAGGGTTATGCCGAAATTGGTTTAGGACATGTCTACCGTGGCTTAGCCCTAGCTTACGGCTTGATCCATCATAAGGTCCACTTTGTGACTAGTCAGCAATCGAATCTGGCCCAGGAAAAATTAAAGGCCAGTCATTTTCCCTACACAGTAATCAATTCTGAAAAGGAAATTCTTGATCTGATTGACGAATATGATGCTGACATTTTAATTAATGATATTTTAGATACGTCTATTGATTATATGCAAATGCTCAAAAAGCGCGACCTGCGTATCATCAATTTTGAAGATATTGGCCCAGGAGCTGACCTCGCTGATGCGGTGATTAACGATCTATACGCTCCTCAGAAAAAGGGTAGCCAATATTATTGGGGAAGCCCCTATTACATCATTCGGGATGAATTCTTAATTAATTCTCCTAGTGATTTTCATGAAGAAGTGAAGAATATTTTTGTTATTTTTGGTGGGGTGGATCCTAATAACCTAACCCAAAAAGTATTGGAGGCTATTCCCTTTGTCGAAAATGCCAAAGACATTCAATTTACCATTGTTGTTGGCCCTGGCTATCCTTACTTTGAACAAGTGAAGGACCAGGCAGAAAGTATGCCATACGCTATTGATGTGATTCAAAATGTCAAAGTCATGTCTGATTATATGAATAAATCGGATATCGCGGTTTCTTCCCAAGGACGGACCATGTTAGAGTTAGCATCTATGGGAGTACCAACGATTCTCTTGGCTCAAAATGAGCGGGAATTGACCCATGAATTTGGCTATTTATCCAATGGCTTTATGAACCTAGGTTTAGGTCAGGCCATTGACAGCCAATCCATTGGGCGAACTTTGAATTGGTTGATTGAGACACCACAAATTCGTCAACAAATGCACCAACAAATGTTAGCCAATGATTTACGTCATGGTTTAGATCGTGTATTAAAAATTATTTTAGAGTAAGGAGATTAAAATGGGGATTCATGAAGTATTAAAAGAACAGGGTTACTATGTGATCGGAGAAATCGGAGTCAATTACTATGATATTGCCAAAGAAAACGGCACGACTCCAATGGAAGCAGCTAAGTTAATGATTGATAAGGCAAAAGAGTCGGGTATGGATGCGGTCAAGTTTCAAACCTATAAGGCCGAAACCATTGCCTCAAAATTCTCACCTTCCTATTGGGATACCAGTGAAGAAGCGACCACCTCACAATATGAGCTTTTTAAAAAATTCGATTCTTTTGGATATGATGAATATAAGGAATTAGCTGACTACTGTAAACAAGTAGGTATTGAATTCTTCTCAACGGCTTTTGACTTTGAGTCAGCGGATTACCTATATGACCTGATGGATATTTATAAAATTTCTTCATCAGATTTATCCAACCTGCCTTTTATTAAATACCAAGCAGAAAAAGGAAAAACTATCCTCTTATCAACCGGGGCTTCAAGTATGGATGAAATTCACCAAGCTGTTGAAACCATTGAATCCACTGGCAATAAGGATATTGTCATTATGCACTGTGTCTTAGAGTACCCAACCCCCTTTGAAGACGCTAACTTAAACGTTATTTCCAGTCTGATTAAGGAATTTCCTGACTATGTGATCGGCTACTCTGACCATACCCGTCCGGATCCACAAATGGATGTCGTCAAAACGGCTGTGGCCTTAGGGGCTAAAGTTATCGAGAAACACTATACTTTAGATAAGACCTTGCCAGGTAATGACCATTACCATGCCATGGACCCTGACGACATGAAAGTCTTGAAAGAAGGCCTCGAATTCCAAATGAAGGTAAGAGGGCAAGCGGTTGCTGACTTAGAGGCTCAAGCAGCGGCTCGGAAAAACGCACGACGTTCTATCGTTCTTACCCAAGATGTCAAAGCAGGAACAATCTTAACTGAAGACATGCTAACCTTTAAACGTCCTGGTACGGGAATTGCTCCTGGAAAGGTGAAGGAAGTTATTGGTAGAAAGGTTAACCAAGATCTTGCCGAAGACACGACTTTAATGGAAGATATGTTAGAAAAATAGTATAGATGTTGATTAATAACCTAGGGTTTATGCTAAGGCATGACTTTAGGTTTTTTGTTAATAGAGGAAAAGTATGATTCAATTAATTTTATTTACACTATCAACTTTTGGTTATGTTACTGGCGCCATTCGATTTTTAAAGCTTAATAAATATTTTTCCTGGATTTTGGTCATGATCTCCCAAAGTCTTTTCTTATATTTAGCGGCCTTGGCGAACTTATTGCTGCCTACTCTGTGGGCGACTTATTTATTAGGCTTTTTCTTGCTCATTTTGATAAGCATTGATTATTGGAAAAATTCTCGTGGGAAGGGAAATTTTTTATGGCTGTTTTTTTCGTGGGTCAGACAAGAGATCGCCTTTCCTGAAATTATTGTCTTAGTGGCGATTTTAGGTTGGTTTCTTGTTATGAAGGGGATGCCCCTGATTCATTTTGATAATTATTCACATTGGGGCTTAGTGGTCAAATACTTGTTTACGGAGCTCCATTTACCGACAGATATTGACCAGCTGATTTATTATCGGTCTTATCCACCAGCTACTTCCCTTTACATCAGTTATTTTATTTATTTCTGTGGCTATAGCCAAGCCAAGATGATCATGGGTTTCTTTCTCTTTAATATGGCTTGTCTGTATTCTTTTTTTGGCATTCTGACCAAACCTGCCGAGCGCTTAAATGCGGCCTTAATTGCTTTATTGTGGGGAATATTTTTTATCTTAGACAATTCAGTCAAGATGAATAATTTATTAGTCGACAATCTCTTGGCCTATTTAACCTTAGCGGCTGGTATTTATGCTTTTCGCTATCGAAAGCAGCTAGGCTATTTAATCACCGGGACGCTATTGTTTACTAGCATGATCAACCTGACTAAGGATAGCGGTTTATTCTTCAGTTTGCTTATTGTTTTATATGTGACTTACTTAATCATTAAGAATCAGAATTTAATCAGAAAAGATAAGCTCAAGGCTTTTGCTATCCTACTTCCTGGAGCCTTTTTATCGAAGTTAACCTGGTCTCTCTATGTAAAATTTAATTATGACCTATCGGGCTTTAAACATAGTAGCCATTTTAACCAAGAGAGCCTTGAATTAGTCAAGCAAATTGGAAAAAGCTATTTAATCAAGCTATTAGATCCATTAATTCCAGCAACTACTGGGATTATATTAGCCTTTACTCTCTTACTGATTCTTAGCTTATCTTGTCTTTTGACTAAAAAACACCTCCTTACCATGAAAAACCTGTGTTTAGCCATGGGTCTTACTTATATCATTTATTTCCTGGGAGTCTTTTTTATGTACGTTAGCTCCATGCCCAAAGATGAAGCCCTACGCTTCGCTCAATTTGACCGTTATGCCATGACCATCGCTTATGTCTTACTCGGAACAGTTTTTTTAGTAGGGGTATACTATTTTGATAAGGCTTTTCAAAGGGGAGCGAGTGACTCTCATTTCATCAATATAGTGACCTTATTCTTAATGGTGATCTACCTGGCAGGACTGGGTTCTGATTGGTTAATTGCTGAACACGAGACCATTGCCTTTAAAGATCGCTCGATCCCTTACCAATACGAAAAACTTGGCTTAGAGCAGATGAGCTTAAACGATTCACGGATCCTTGTTTTTACCTCGGGAGGCTGGAAAACAGATTTTGCCGGTCGTTATTATTTATATACGCCAAACACCAAGATTTATAACGGAGACCCAGCCATGCTGAAAGATTATGATCAAGTATTGGTTCTTGATGAACTCCCGCAAACTAAAAAGTGGGAGAAAGAACTGACTAAGAAAGAATGGCCTGTTGGTCTGTATCCAGTTGATCGTTTCCTTAATGGCAATTAACTTTTAAAGTTATTGTAAGAATCAGTCAAATTCCTATAAAATCAGCTTTTCTCTTGATCAGATATGATATAATTCATCTGTTACTAAAGCGTCAGGAAATGGAGTAATAGAAAATTATGTTATTAAGTGTAATTATTCCAGCTTATAATGTCGAAAGTACCTTGCAACGTGCGGTCGATAGTGTCTTAAGACAAAGGATGAAGGATTTTGAAGTGATTATTGTGGATGATGGTTCCACTGATGGAACAGGGCCACTTTGTGACGCTATCGAATCCCAAGATCAAAGGATCAGAGTCATACACCAAGCCAACGGGGGCTTATCGGCAGCCCGAAATACAGGCATTAGTCAAGCCCAGGGGGATTATTTGGCCTTTCTTGATTCTGATGATGAATATGTTAATGATATTTTTTCCTTATTTTATCGGGCCTATCAAGAATACCAAATGGACTTGTTCATATTTAATTTTGAACGGGTTTCTGGTGACCAAGTTACCCCTAAGAATGCCATCCGTCAGCAAATATTTAAGAGCCAAGAAGCGGTTAGGGTCCTCCACCAATATAATGGTTTAGATTTCTATGCTTGGAATAAGATCTGGCACCATTCCCTCTTTGATGAGATGAAATACCCTCTTGATACCCTTTATGAAGACATGTATGTGAGTTATCTGGGGGCTAAGCAAGCCAACTGTGTGATTACCACAGATAAGGTTGGCTTAAGATATTATGACAATCCTCTAGGGATCACTGCCCAAACCTTTTCTCCGGGACAGTTTGATAATGTCACTGAAAGGGTAAAGATCTTGAATGATGTACTCATTCATTTCCCTGAATTAGCTAATGGAGCGGCTAGACGTCTATTTGATAGCTTCTTAATCACAGCTTACCAATTGACTCAGTGTGAAGATCAGGAAATCAAGGCAGACTATCATGATCGTTTACTTGAGATTGTTAAGGAATACCAACCTTACTTTAAAGATAATGAAGAAATATCCTGGCAAAAACGTTTGGCCTGGTCACTGTATCAGTTATCGCCAAAACTCTACCGCCATTTATATCGGATGTATTTAAGTTAAGGGAGGAAGAAAGCAGTGAATTTTACAGTGCTGATGTCTTTATATCATAAGGAAAACCCGACTTATTTACGGCAATGCTTGGATAGCCTGGTCAAGCAAAGCCTGCCAGCTGAAGAAATATTAATTATTAAGGATGGCCCCCTAACTGAGGAACTCGACGCTATTCTCGACGACTTTCAAAAGCAATATCCCAAGCAAACCACCATTCAAGCTTATCCTAAGAATCGGGGCCTTGGTTTAGCCCTACAAGACGGGGTGCAATTGGCTCGTAATGAATGGATTGCTCGGATGGATACCGATGATATTTGCCGGGCGGATCGTTTCGAAAAACAAATCAATTATCTTAAAGAACATCCCGAAGTCGAGTTATTGGGTAGCGATGTCTTTGAATTTGACCAATCACCAAAGGAACCAACTGCCAGAAAAGTCGTGCCCCATAGCTACCAAGATATCCTGGGGTATGCTAAGCGGCGTAATCCCTTCAACCATATGACAGTGATCTATAAAAAATCAGCTATCCTAAAAGCAGGCAATTATCAGCCGTTAAAAGGTTATGAAGATTATTATTTATGGGTAAGAATGTTAAAAAATGGGGTTAAGGCTGCCAATTTAGCCGATACCCTAGTTTATGCGCGTGCAGACCAGAATATGTTTAAAAGACGGGGCGGCTGGGACTATTTTGTCGATGGCAGTAAGGCCTACCAAAAAATCTACCAGGTTGGCCTGGCCAGTCCGCTTGATTGGCTAATCCGTATGGGCGGGCAGGCAGTCTTTAATTTAGTCCCTAATTCCCTACGCCAAAACCTCTACAAGAAAATACTAAGAAAGTAGGTTTCTGATGTTAATCTCGGTCATTATTCCGGTTTATAAAGTCGAAAAAACACTAGAGAGAGCGGTAAACAGTGTCTTAGATCAAAGCTACCCGCATTTGGAAATTATTCTGGTGGATGATGGTTCTCCTGACAAGAGTGGGGATATTGCTGACCAGTTAGCTAAAAAAGACCCCCGTATCCAGGTGATCCACCAAGCTAATAAAGGCTTATCGGGAGCAAGAAACACCGGTATCTCAGTAGCTAGCGGAGACTATCTGGCATTTTTGGATAGTGATGATTGCTATGAGCTTGACCTATTTGAACACTTTATGGCTAGTTATCAGGAAGAACGCCCCGATTTATTTATTTTTAATGTCAAACGCATTGGAGTAAAATCCCAAACGGTAAAAGAGTCAAAAGAGATGCTTTTGACCTCTAGCCAAGCAGGGATCGAAGCCATGCTAGATTATTCCGGGATCGATTTTTATGCTTGGAATAAGGTATACGCGCGACAGCTTTTCCGTGATGTCCGTTTTCCTGAAGGTAAATTATATGAAGATACAGCGGTATCCTATGCGACCATGAAAAGGGCGACCAGGATCATGACGACTTCTTATGTAGGAATTAATTATTATGAGAACGAGGAAAGTATTGTGGCTCAGTCATTTAATCCCAAGCAAATGGATAATGTGACGGAAAGGGCGCGCATGTTAGATGACGTTCAGGGCAACTTTCCAGACCTTACTGCTAAGGCAGGAGCGCGCCTATTTGATGGCCTCCTATCTACAGCCTATAAAATGGCTCAAGTCAGTCCCTTCAAGCAAGTAGGGAGTTCTTATCAGGACCTATTGGAAATTGTCAATCATTACCGCCCTTATTTCGAGGGAAATGAGAAAATTGACTGGAAAAAGCGCTTAGCTTGGCAATTATTCCGCCTAAATCCCAAACTTTATGCTAGAATGTATCAGTGGTACTTAGGAAAGTAATTTTCTAAGTAGCCGCTCGATATGATTGATTCAATTTGCCCTCGTAGCTCAGTGGATAGAGCAATCGTTTCCTAAACGATGTGTCGGAAGTTCGATTCTTCTCGGGGGTGTTTTATTATAGGCAAAAAGGTCGTTGTTATCTGCTATAGGTAGTTAATAAGGAGATTAGAACGTGTCAACCAGTGATATTACAATTATTATTCCTGCTTTAGAACCTAATGAGAAGTTAATAGCACTCTTAGAGTCCATTCGCAGACAAGATTCAGATAATTTTACAATTATTATCGTTAATGATGGCTCTTCTGCTGACTATGATTCCTATTTTAAGCAAGCGCATGAAGATTTTGGTGCCATTGTCTTAAAACATGAGGAAAACTATGGCAAAGGGCGTGCGCTGAGAACGGCTTTTGACTATATTCTTCACCATCTGCCTGACTGCCAAGGAGTCATTACTATTGATTCAGATGGACAGCATACCTATGCCGATATGATGAAATGTATTGGAGCTTTTCAGCAAGACCCCAGTGCCTTAGTTTTAGGCGTTAGAGATTTTCAAAATGAAGTGCCTTGGAAGAGTCAATTTGGTAACCGCTTAACTCGCTATATTTTAAAAATGGTTACCGGTATTTCCTTAACCGACACCCAAACGGGGTTAAGGGTGATTCCTAAAACTTATTTGGCCAGACTTTTGGAGATTTCAGGCGACCGCTTTGAATATGAATTAAAGATGATCATTGATGCCGCTAAGCAAAAATTTCCAATTAAAGAAGTGGCTATTGAGACCATCTATCATGATGATAATAAGGGGAGTCATTTTAACCCGATCAAGGATTCCATTGCTATTTACAGCGTCTTTTTAGAATACATGGCTAATCAGACCTATTTTTGGAAATACATCCTGTCTTCGGTCTCGTCCTTTGTAGTAGATATTCTTTTATTTCATTTCTTTTCTGTACTCTTGCCGCACGCTGCAAGTACTCTGACCATTTACTTAGCAACAATCATTGCCCGGACCATTTCATCGGTCTTTAACTACACCTTGAATCGTTTTCTCGTTTTCAAGCAAGAATCCAAACAAAGCTTTATCAAATATGTCAGCTTGGTCATCGTGCAGATGTTCTTATCCGGAGGTTTAGTGTCTCTAATAAGCACCATTATGCAATCTCAAGCCACTACCTTTATTAAGGTATTTGTCGATTCCATGCTCTTCTTGTTGAGCTACTTCATTCAAAAACATTTCATTTTTAAGAGTAAATAGGATAAAGTGCGACAAGCGCAAGAAGAGGGAGCTGCCTCAGAAAAGTGCTGGCATACAAGCTTATAAAAAAATAACCGCGACCAGGTCTTCTTCTGGTCGCGGTTATTTTAGTTGTTAATCCAATTCTTAACTTCTGGAATTTGATCAGCAAAGACAAAGGTATAGCCCTGTTTTTTAAGTTCAGGGATATATTTTTTCATGGCTTCGGCAGTTGCTTTGATGGTGTCGTGATGGAGGATAACGGCATGGTTGTGGGCTTGACTTAAGACACGTTGGGTGATTTGCTTAGTATCCATGGACTTCCAGTCTTCAGAATCGATATCCCAATAGATACCGGTTAAGTCTGGCCTTAAGCGAGCAATGCGCTTTCTTTGAGCGCCGTGGGGGTTACGGATATATTTAGGGCTGAAGCCGGTGGCTTCTTTAATGGCAGCTTCACCTTGGCTAATTTCGTCAACAACCTCTTTATCTCTTAAATTAGAGAAGTAAGGGTGGTCATAGGTATGGTTGCCAAGTTTATGACCTTCAGCTAAAATTCGTTGACTCACTTGAGGGTACTCTTTAACATGGTTGCCTTGTTGGAAGAACATGGCTTTAATTCCATATTGATCGAGAATATCTAGGATAGCTCCAGTGTTTTCGGAAGGGCCATCATCAAAGGTTAGGGCGATCAACTTACGGTGGTCAATCGAACTACCGGTAAGGTATTGGCCCAGCAAGGGTTGGTTTAATAGTTGATTTAAGACATCGTCTTTGAGAGGGGGATTGGCTTGAATCAGGCTCTTGGCGTAGATTTTTGTTTTATTAGTGATTGCTTGGAGGCTATTCTTGAGACGAGGTTGACCTTCGATATTTATCGCAGTATCCTCGAGGATTTGACTAATTTCGTTAAATTTATTTAAGTTAGCGTTAATTTGATCAGCTTGAAAACTGGTGGGCAGGTCGTTAAGAATTGATTGGAGTTTATCATCTAATTGGACAATTTCTAAGGCGTTTTTATAATGAATTTTTAATTCATCGGATAGGGCATCACCCACTGAGAAATCAAAAAGGGGAGCTAGCTTTTTGAGGTCAGCCAAGCTAACGCTATTATTTAGAATATCACGAGGATTCACTTTATCGCCAACCACAAAAGCCTCTGAATCATCATGTTGGTAGATTTGGTCAACGGCTTGGATAGCTGCTTGCTTTTGTTCGACGAGGGCAATTTCTTTAAGAGCTTTTTCTTTCTTCTCGGGCGCTAATTTATTGGCATTATCTTTGGCCGCCTGGATCATATCCTCGTCAATATCAGGGGTTAAATAGGCATGATCGTCATCAATAAAGAGAGCATCCATGGTGATAGTACTTTGGGCTTGGTGCTTTTTATTGATTAGGTGGTGACGATATGAAAATAGGCCTAAGGTTAATAAAATAATGCTAAGTAAAGCAAGGATAAGAACTTTTGATTTAGCTTTCATGATAATCCGTTCCTTTTTAATTAATGCTTTATATTATAACCATATGCCGTTAAAAAATATGAAAAAATTATGAAAAATAAGGCAAAAAATATTAAAGAAACTTAAGTAAATGAAAGAAAAACCAAAAAGGCGAAATTAGATTTCATGACTAATTTCGCCTTTAATTCAGAAAGAACATTAGTTATTAGCTTTTTTCTTATCCGCTTTGATTGGAATGGTTTGGGAGCTCTTCTCATAAGCCATATTTTTAAAGTCAAAGAGAAAACCTTTGTCTGAGTAAGGCGCTTGGTCGATGACTTCTTCTCTTGAGAGATAGCTGTAATCGCCTTTAAGAATAGGGCTTGCGATCTGATGTTTTTGGATCAATTGGTCAGCTTGACTTCTGTCTTCATCAGATAATCTGCCACTAGCGCTCTGCTTCATTAACTCTTGGAAAGCTTCCAGATCATTTTCCCAGGCTTTTTGGTAGTTTGGAGCCGTATAAGGGAGGTATAACTCATTATTGGAATAATTATCGTAGGCTTGTTGTTGACTGAGATAAAGGTCAAAATCTCCTTTTTGGAACCGCTCCATCAAAACTTTTTCCGACAAGGGGAAGATATTAATAACCAGGTGAGGGATTTTGCTTTCCCATTGCTTTTGTAATTCCTTGGCGATTTTTTGCGAGAGGGCGTTGTCATCGGTAATCAAGTCCAGTTCAATGGCCTCAAATTGATAATCCTCTAAGAGCGCCTGCATACTTTTTTCATTGTCAAGAGCAGTTTTTTCTTGGACTTGACCCTCGCTTTGGGGATCTAAGGAGTAGCTGCTTTGTAAACTAGGTAGAGTTTCAGTTAGGGCCTGTCGGTCGATGTTTTGAGCGAGGAGATCTCTTAGGCGCTGGTCATTAAGAATATTCTTCTTTCCGGCTTGATTAATATGGTAGAGGAGATTTTGGTTAAAAGGCCGTTTTAATGCGGTCCAATCCTCTTCTGGTGTACGACTAATCAAAATATCGGTTAAGCGTTGCTGGTAGGATTTTTTAGCTGTCTCAGTATTTTTGACATATTGGACACTGAGTTTTTCAGTGGGATAGTCTGTCCAAGCATGGTATTCTTCATTACGGTCATAGGTCCAAGTATCCCAACCGCTCTCCCAGCCACTTAAGTTATAAGGGCCATTGCTCAAAGTATTGATTGATTTTTGCCCGTAGAGGTCATAGGTAATTTGACCGATAAAGTTTTTCGGTAGGGGGAAGAGGGCTGGAAAGGCTAGGGCTTGTTTGAGGCTCTTATCATCCATGTCAGGATCTTTTAAGGTAATTTTTAGCCGGTGGTCATCTAAGGCTTGGGCATGGAGTTGATCGACACCTACTTCGCCACTTGATACGGCGGAGGCATTATCGACTAAGTCTAATAACTTATAGGCATAAAAATTATTGTGCTTAGGATTAAGCAATTCTTGCCAAGCATAAACGAAATCGCTGGCTGTTACCGGATCATTATTGCTCCACTGAGCCTCTGGCTTGAGATGAATGATGACGTTCTTATCATTACGCTCAATCTCACCATTACTTACCCCTGGACTGATAGAACCATCTTTTTCTAAGCGGAAGAGACCTTCGCCAACCATATTCATGGCACTAAGTTCATAAGCCGTTTGCAGCTTATTGGGGTTTAGGGATTTTAATTTATGAGTAGTCGTAAGTCCCAAGGCTTCACGGGGATGTTGGGCCTGTGGTTCCACTTTTTCCTCGGCCTTTGTCTCTGGCTTTTTAGGATCAGTGAAGCGGATTTGATCACAACCGCCCACAAGAACCAGTGAGCCTCCTAGAAGGAGTAAGGGAATGATTTTCTTTTGCATAATATACCTCTTTATTCCATGATGTTCATATTCTAGCATGACTAAGATGCACTCGCAATTTCTCCCGCTTTAAGGAAAGCTTAAAAAGCCATAAAAAAAGAGAGTGCGACAAAAGTCAAAAGAGCCCTGAACCACTGGAGCGAACTATGGTAGATAGTTGCAAAACTATCGCACATAGTTCGTGAAGTGGACGTCAGGGCTGACTTTTGGAGCACGTTTTGAATAGATAGTTCGTGTTTTAAAAAGAGCCTAGGACTTTTGTCCCAGCCTTATTCCTTATCTTCGAGTTGTTTGACGCGATATTCTAAGTGGTTGACTTTATTTTCGAGTTCCTTAATTTGCTCAGTTTGGCTTTGAAAGTGGGCTTCTGTTTCATTAGGTGAGAAGATTTCTAAGACGCCCCAAACTAAGAGAAAGAGAACGATTAGGCCGATTAATAGGTAGCCCCAATTCAAGTGAGGAGACCCCTTATCTAAGTTCTCCAAGGTTTCATCAATGTTAAGGTTTTCGATATCATCAATAAATTTTGAACGATTCTTTTTGGGTACTTTATTCATAGTGCTCCTCTCCGTTCTTCAATAAACTAGTTTGCTGTCTTATTGGCTAGGGGACATTGATTTAATGTGGTTTTTGCTTAACTAAGTTGACCGCTGCCTGAGCGCCGGCTTCAATGGTTTCAATGTCTTCAGCATTGCAATCAATTTCAATTTTAATAGCTGGACAAGCTGCTTGAGCTCCCGTTTGTAGGAATTGGTCATAGAAGTCATCGACGGATTGGCAATAGTCCGGGTAATCGTGGTCTCCGGACCCCAGGCTGATAAAAACCTTGCCAGTTAAATCTAAATCTTCTAAATCTTCATAAAGGTCGACGACATCATCCGGTAATTCTGAGCCGTAAGTATAGGTGCCTACAACACAGATATCCACATCGAGAAAGTCTTCGCCAAATAGGTTTAAGGAGGAATCCATATCAACTTCCACCCCTAAATCTTCCAAAGCTTCAGCCATAACGTCACAGGCTTCTTCTGTGTTACCAGTCATACTGGCATAAGCAATTAAGGCTTTCATTCTTATTCTCCTTTAATTTATTCATTTGACTAATAATCCCATCAAGTATAGCAAAAACGACTAAGCAGCGCTAGTTTAAGCTTATCAGATGAAAGAAAAACCAATAACTCCTTGTTAAAAGAGGTTATTGGTTGGTTGACATTATTTCATGGCGTAAGGCGAAGCTTGGTCAAAGACCGCTTTTTCTTGGTCATTGAAATATTGATATTGGTGTAGGGTTAATAACTCAATTAAGGTACGTGTTTCGTCAAATTCATTACGTTTGGCTAGGAAAATAATATCTTGAATGTAAATAATATTTCTAGCTTGGTAAGCGCAATGTGTTTTGTTATCACCAGCTTGTAAGTGGTTATGGACTCTTTCCAAAACAGAAGCATAACATTTAATGGCTTCTTCCACTAAGAAGTCATGTTGGGATAAATTGAGCAAGCTCTTAATAATCGCGCATTCCCATTGGACGCAGTCTAAATAATTATCACTTTCGAAGGCAGCGATTAAATTATTTAAGTTTTGGTCAAGATCAGCTGGCAAGTCTTTGGCGCTGGCTTTGTGCTTTAAGGCACGGTCCATTAAGCGGAAATAGCAAATTGCAAAATAACGCAAACGGAAAGCGACCAAGTCGACATCCTCTAAACTGGTTTTGACAAAAAATCCTCGGTAGGGCCGCATTTCTACAATCTCTTCATCTGCTAATATGGCTAGGGCAGCACGGATTGGGCTACGGCTCATATCTAATTTTTCTGAAATAGCTGCTTCCACAATATGATGATCATTTGGCCAATTGCCTTGGATAATTTGGTCTTTCATATATAGGTAGGCGATTTGCTCAAGCTTTTGTTGTTTTCCCATAATTCATCTCCCCATCTATGGTATTCAAAAAAAGTTTGATTGCAGGATATAAAGTATCAGTAGAAAATATTACTATATTGACATAGCTAATCATATCTTGCTTAAGATATTGTATATGATTTGTTTAAAAAAGACCAGAAAAACTTGAAAAAAACTAATTTATTTCATAAATTGTTAATAAATCCCTTAAGGCCGAGAAATAAGCATCTATTTTAAGGCTTTTATTGTATACTTAGCTATGATAATTTATGAAAGGAAGAAATCAATGATTACCATCAAGTCTGAACGCGAAATTCAAGCTATGGCAGAAGCTGGCCGTTTAGTGGCAAGCATTATGGAAGAATTACGCGATATTATCGAACCTGGTATTTCTACCATGGATATTAATGATTTCATTGAAAAACGTACTCGTCAAGCAGGAGCTATTCCTGAAGAAATTGGTTTTGAGGGCTACCCTTATGCATCATGTACCTCAACCAATGATGAAATTTGCCACGCCTTCCCAGATAAAAAGACCATTTTAAAAGCTGGCGATATTTGTTCGGTAGATACTGTCCTCTCGCTGGATGGATTCTTTACCGATACTTGTCATACCTTTAAGATTGGCGAGGTCGACTCTGAAGTCCAACACCTCTTAGATGTCACCAAGAAGAGCCTATACTTGGGAATTGAGCAGGCTGTGGCTGGTAACCGGATTGGAGATATCGGACATGCTATTCAAAGTTATGCAGAAGCAGAAGGCTTTGGTGTTGTTCGTGACTTTGTCGGTCATGGCATTCAACCTACCATGCACGAAGATCCGCAAATTCCTCATTATGGGCGCCCTGGACGTGGTCAACGCCTTCGTGAAGGCATGACCATCTGTATCGAACCCATGATTACCATGGGTGGCTACCAAGCCAAGGTGGATAGTAACGGTTGGACGGCGCGCACAGTGGATGGTTCCTGGTGTGCCCAATATGAGCATACTCTAGTAGTCACTGCAGATAAACCCAAGATTTTGACCATGCAAAAAGCAGAAGCTGGTGACGAAAACTTAGGCATCGACTCCTTGCAAATTGATTTTAATCGAGGAAATTAAAAGCTAAGGAAGTGAAAATATGAAGCAATCGTCAATTCAAGAAAATCGACGGAGCTACCGCCACCATCAACCGGATGATGATAAGAATAAAGGTAAAGGAAAGAAAATTTTTAAGGGACTGGGCCTAGTTATAGGAATTATTGTAGTCGTCTTTATTATTCGCTTAGCCTTTAACTTCTTTAATTTTTCCGGGGCCATCTATCAGAATGTTGACCGGGAAAATATGCGTGATAGTCGGATATCGCTCAAGAATGGCGACCCGGTCAATATTTTACTCGAGGGGATCGATAATGGCGCTTTAATGTATGAAAATGTTAAGGATGGGCGTTCAGATGTCATGATGGTGATTACCATCAACCCCAAAGAGGGTAAATCAACTATCCTAAGCCTCCCTCGCGATACCCTGGCTCCCCAAGGAAAGACTAATGACTTCAATAAATTGAACCATGCTTATATGAATGGGGGCATGGAGGACTCCATTAATTCCATCCAACGTTTCCTTGATGTCCCTATTGACCATTATGTTGAAGTCAATATGCAAGGGTTCATTGATATTATTGATGGCATGGGCGGTATTGAAATTACGTCACCCATGACTTTTGAACAAGATGGAGTCAGCTTTACTGAAGGTGAAACACGGACCTTATCTGGTAAGGAAGCCATGATGTATGTACGGATGCGTAAAATGGATCCTGAGGGGGATATTGGCCGTCAAAAACGCCAACAACAATTGGTTCAAGCTGTTATTGACCGACTCTTATCCATGGATACGGTCTTTAATTATGAAGAAATTTTGAATACTCTCGGTGATAACTTACGGACTGATTTACGGCCCAATGACATGCTGGCCCTCCAACAAAATTATTTACAAGCCCTTAAGAATCCTATCCACTTAGTCTTTGATGACTGGTTAGATTTGAATTTAACTTTTGGTTGGTATTTAGCGATTGAGGAAGAAGACCGCATCCGCATGTCGAATCGGATTCGGGCCTTATTGGAACTGGAACCGACCCAGTCGGCCATTGTTTACCCGGTAAGTTTTAATATTCCACCAGTCTATTTCCCTGTTTCGGATTTAAATGGTAATGGCATTCTTGAAGACGAAGAAATGGCCATTAAACCGGGCGTTTATGAGAAAAATAAACTCGACCGTTTGATTGAAAAAGAATTTGGAGAAGAAGGTTTAAATTATGAGGCCCAAAATCAACCGCAAGGTGACGATGCTTCAGGGGACACGGTGAGACCAAGCGAAAATGGTTTGCCTCAAGCTGAAAGTCAGCAGCCTGCCTATCAGCCACAAGCACCGGTTAGTCCGACTCCCGCTCCCCAGCCTCAAGCTCCCGCACCTCTCCCTCAAGCTCCAACTCCCCAAGCTCCAGGTCTAGGAGCCAACCGAGCCCAACAACCGGCAGCAGGAGGGGGAGCAGTGGCACCAGAAAACACAGTGCCCGCTCAACCAGCTCCGGGAAGCTATTAATTGAATGAGAAATTGAAAACCGATAAAAGAAAGGAAGTCGATCATGGGCATTAGAAATGCACTATACGCTGGTAGTTTTGACCCAATGACTAAAGGTCATGTCGATATGATTGAGCGCGCTAGCCGTATTTTTGATACCCTCTATGTTGCTGTAGCAGTGAACACCACTAAACAAGCCCTCTTTAGCGATGAAGAGAAATTAGCCCTGGCTAAAGAAGCCTTAGCTGGGCTGGATAATGTGGAAGTCATGCGTCTCACGGGTGGTTTGACCATTGACTTAGCCAAATCTCTGAATTGCTGTGCCCTCATTCGTGGCGTCCGCAATGTCAAAGACTTTGAGTATGAGACTAACATTGCCTTGATGAATAAACTGCAAGCGGATGATGTCGAAACCTTACTCATGCTGTCGGATGAAAAATACCGCTTCGTCTCTTCCAGTCTTATCAAAGAGACCGCCTATTTCGGTGGGGATGTGTCTGCCTTAGTACCTGAATGTGTCAATCAGGCCATTATTGCTAAGTTCAAGAAAACACACGGAAAAGATTAATGTTCGGAATTAGCGATTATAATCAAGGGTTATTTCCTTAAATTTCTCTATAAAACGAATATTTTTCTCTAAAATAGCCGATTAGCCTTGATTTTTAATGGCGTGGTGTTACAATGTTAAAGGTTTATTTTAATAGTTTGAATAATTTAGTGAAATTAGGAGAGAATAAATGCAAACTTTTGATTATGAGCAAGTCCAGTTAATCCCTGCTAAGTGTATTGTAGAGAGCCGGTCGGAATGTGATACGGGTATTCAATTTGGACCTCATAAGTTCAAGATTCCGGTTGTCCCTGCTAACATGCAAACGGTCCTTAATGAATCCTTAGCCGAAAAATTAGCTGCTAATGGCTATTTCTACATTATGCACCGTTTTGAACCGGAAAAACGTTTAGATTTTATCCGTCGTATGAATCAAAAAGGACTTTATACTTCTGTTAGTGTTGGGGTGAAGCCTGAAGAATATGACTTTATCGATGAAGTGAAAGAGTCTGGTGAAAAAGTAGACTATATCACCATTGATATTGCCCATGGTCATTCCCATACGGTTATTGATATGATTAAATATATCAAGAAACAACTACCTGATACCTTTGTCATTGCAGGTAATATCGCTACTCCAGAAGCCGTCCGTGACTTAGAAAACGCCGGCGCTGACGCTACCAAAGTTGGTGTAGGGCCAGGTCGGGTATGTATTACTAAGATTAAAACGGGTTTTGGGACCGCAGGCTGGCAATTAGCGGCCATTCGCCTGTGTGCTAAAGCAGCCCGTAAGCCAATTATTGCTGACGGGGGTATCCGTACCCATGGTGACATTGCTAAGAGCTTCCGCTTTGGCGCTTCCATGGTGATGATTGGTTCCTTACTCGCAGCCCATGAAGAATCACCAGGTGAAGAAGTCATTCAAAATGGACAAAAATATAAGGAATATTTTGGCTCTGCTTCTGAATTTCAAAAGGGCGAATATAAGAATGTTGAAGGTAAGAAAATTTTAATTGAAAGCCGCGGCAGCATCTTCAAAACCTTGAAAGAAATGCAAGAAGACTTACAAAGTAGTATTTCTTACGCAGGTGGTAGGGATTTAGGTGCATTACGCACAGTTGACTATGTGGTCATTCCAAGCATCTATAATGGAGATTAATACGGTATTGAAATTGAGGGCTGGAGGAAAACTTCGGCCCTTTTTTATTGCTTAATCAGCCTAATGATGAGCTTATTACCAGGAGAGATCGTTATTTTGTCAAAAGTACGTGGACACTATTTTTCTGCTGCACTAAAAATGAAAGGCACATGAGAAGCTTTATCTTATTAAGGAGGAAAACCTTATGAAAACTGCAATTATTACTGATAGTACAGCGGCCTTACCGGAATCTTTAGCCAAACATCCCGATGTTTACCAAGTCTATTTACAAATTAATTTAGCTGATGGGTCGACTATGACTGACACCAGCGATAGAGACCAAGTGACTGCCTACTATCACAGTCTGGCAAGCATGAACACTTTACCAAGAACCTCCCAGCCCAGCATGGGGGAAGTGGTCCAAGTGATGGATGACTTAGTAGCCAAGGGTTATGATGAGGTTTTAATCATGACTTTTCCTTCGGCCTTGAGTGGCACCTTTCAAAATTGTCAAAGCGTGGCCCAAGATTACCAAGACCGTCTATCCGTTTATTTGATGGACACTCGGCAAACCTCCATTCCCCTAGCCTACTTGGTTGAAGTCGCTTTAAACTTGATCGAGGCTGGGAAATTATCGCTAGCTGAGATTGTTGACCTTTTGAACCACTTGGATGAGGCGATGGTGATCTATGTCATCGTTGGCAATCTTGATAATCTTGTCAAAGGGGGCCGAGCAAGTAAGGGAATGGCGCTCTTAGGTAATTTATTGAAGATATTTCCCATTGTCCGAATCGAACGCAATGGGGCCTTGGAAATGGTCGAAAAAGTTCGCACCCAAAAGAAGGCCCTCAAACGGATGGAAGAATTAATGGAAAAAGAGATGACGGCTTATCCAGAAGGCTTGGAATTAGCTCTTATCACCACTCCAGATAGCCCTTTAGCCGAGGAGTTTGAGCAAATGATTGCTAAGGATGAAAGTCAATATCCTATCCGTCACGGCTTGATTCCCCCGGTAATTGGCACCCACTTGGGCTGTAATAGTGTCGCTTTTTGTGTACTCCCCAAAGTTGAAAATTTTAAGTTATAATATAAGCAAAGCTTAAATAAGGAGGTTGTTTAAATGAAAGCAGCAATTTTAACCGATTCTACGGCGACACTCAATGATCGCTTGCTTAATCATCCTGATATTTATTATGTTTCTTTACAGCTCCATTTTTCCTCAGGAGAGACTTTTATTGAGAGTGAAGATCGTAGCATCCTACCGGAATTTTATCATCGCTTGAAAAATGCCAAAGAGCTACCTAAGACTTCTCAACCCCGCCCCCAAGACTTCTATGCCATTTATGAAGAATTAGTGGACAAAGGTTATGATACCGTCTTCTTTATCCCCTTGAGCGCTGTGTTAAGTGGGACAAGCCAGACCGGACAATCGGTAGCTAGTGAATTTGAAGACCAAATTAAAACCTATGTGATTGATACTGGTCGGGCAGCAACGCCTCTCCGTTACCTGGTGAGTCAGGCTTTAGATTTAGTGGAAGCTGGGGCTGAGCCTGAAGAAGTGGTGGCTAAGATTAAATGGTTAAATGCACACACGACCATCTGGGCTTTAGTAGGTGATATTAATAACTTAGTTAAGGGCGGCCGGGCTTCACGGGCTCAGGGGTTACTGGGGTCCTTATTAAAAATCGTTCCTTTGATTGAATTTGACCAAGAAGGAAATATTTCCGTCTTAGCCAAGGTGAGAACCAAACGTAAGGCCTTAATGAAGCTAGCCGATGCCTTTATCGAAGAAGCTAAGAAATACTCTCAGGGCTACAAAGGCACCATTGCCCATGCTGATGATGAATCAGGGGCCAAAGAGCTGGCAGATTTAATCCGCGAGAAATTACCAGATATTGAAATCGAATTTGATTGGTTAACCCCAGTAGTGGGGACTCACGGAGGCACAGGTACCCTAGCCACAGCCGTATTACCTAGTTTAAAGAATTATTTACTCACTAAATAAGCATCAATTATCAAGTCTCTTAACCATCAAGGTAGGAGACTTTTTTATTAGACTGGTTATTGGGATGGTAATTTGGCAAAGGATTTTAAGATCTCTTTGAAGATATCTTAGTGGATAACTGTTAAAATAGGGCTTAACACGCTATAATAAGTAAGACAGAAGGGGTGGAAGGATGCAATTAACCAGTTTAGTCTATTTGGAGCGTGATGAGCGCTTTTTAATGTTACACCGTATCAAGAAGGCACATGATATCAACCAGGGTAAATGGGTTGGCATTGGGGGAAAGTTCGAACTAGGAGAAGCTCCCTTAGAATGTGCTAAGCGGGAAGTAAAAGAAGAGACCGGCTGGGAACTTGAAGCAGCAGAATTTCGCGGTGTCGTCACCTTTATCTATGCCGAAGATGAGCCGATGTATATTTTTGTTTATACGGGAACCCTAGCTAGTGATGAGGTCAGGGAGAATGATGAAGGGGTTATGGCTTGGATCCCTAAAGATGAAGTCTTAGACCTCCCGCTGTGGGAAGGCGACCGCTTATTCTTAGAGCCCTTAATGACTAGCGATGAGCTGTTTGATATTAAGGTAGTATACGATGAAAACAGCCAGCTACTGGCTTATGAGGATAACCGTCAATAAAAAGGAGAATGCTAGATGTTAGTGGATATGGCCTGTCACATTGCCAAAGTGGATCATACAGACTCTAATAAAGAGCAGTTAGCCATGGCTAATACTATTTGGCAAAGTGGTGTGACCCATGTCCTAGCTACTGCTTCTTATCCGACTGATCCAGCAGCTACTGGGGGGGACTTAGTACAGGCCGCCGAAGCTTTTCAAGAGGACTTAGACCGGCGAGGGATTGCCTTAATGGTCTACCCGGGTCAGATTATTGACTTAGCCCAGGCGATTTCCTGGGATGACTTATCCCAAGATATTCTCTATGCTGATCTCAACCAGCGTTATGTTCTAGTTAAATTAAATCAAGAGGATCCCCAGCGCTACTTTGAACCCTTACTTTTCGAATGGTTGAAGCATGATATCCGCCCAGTCTTAGTCCAAATTGAGGAAAACCAGGCCCTCATGCGCGATATTGACCAAGTTTATCAGTGGGTTGACCAGGGTTGCTACACGGCCTTGACGGCGGGAAATCTACTGGGTCGGCAGGGCAAGCAAGTAAAGAAACAGTGCCATTACTTATTGGAAGCCGGTTTGGCCCACCTGCTAGGAAGTTTCTCCACTGCTAGTGACGACTACCAATTACGCCAAGCCTATGCAGCCTTGGAAAACCGCTATGGACAGAGCATTAGCTTTGATATCCAGCAGAATGCTAGGGCTTTGATTAATGGGGATCCTTTAATCGACCATTTTCAAATGAAAAAGAAAAAGCGTTTCTGGTTCTTCTAGAAAGTTAAAACGGGCCTTTTCTTAATCAATTAGAAAGGCTGCTATGATTATTTTAAAGAAATGAGGATGTGACAGTTAACCATGAAGCAGTACAAAGGACGATCATTGGCTTCTTTTTTCCGGGGGCTTAAGCGGCAGTGGCTGTTTATCTTCTTAGGGGTCCTGCTTGGGATCGTGGTGGCCAGTGCTTATAATTTCTTATGGGCAGAGGCAGAATACGCCTCACAAACTCAAATCGTGGTCACCCCTAAGGACAGTGATAAGGACAAGGCGGACGAAAAGAAAGCGGGCTTAAAAACCTACGACGACCTGCTCCATACGCCACTTATCTTACACCCAGTGGCCCAAGCTCATCAAAGGGACGTTGAAACTTTGAGTGAGAATACCCATTTAGAAGCTGATCAAAAATCGGCAGTCTTCAATGTGATTGTGACAGACGGGAATGCTAGTCAAGCGCAAAGCTTGGCCTCCGATATTAGTAAAGAATTTATCCAACAACTTCCCCAAGTCCTCGCTGTTGAAAAAGTGACCTTATTAAGCCCAGCCAGCTATAATGAGAAACCGGTTAGTCCCAATTACTGGTTGAATCTCCTCTTAGGAGCTGTACTCGGGGGCTTAGTCAGTCTAGTCATCCAAGCGATTCGGGTGCTTAACGATGATACGGTACGGAGTCAAGCTGTGGTTGAAGAAATGGGTTGGTCCTTAATTGGTGTCTTACCGCAAATGAGTGAGGAGTCCATTGAGGTGACCCGCTTTAAACGTCGTTATAGAAGCCAGGATGACAATGATGAGACCAAACGGCGAATTTAGTAAAGGTGATCAAGTCTTATGTTTAATTTCAAACAACGAAAAATTGACAAAAAAAATAAGGAACAACGGCGTGGCGTGAGTTTAATCACGGCTGCCGATCCTAATCATGTGATTTCAGAACAGTTTCGCACGATTCGTACCAATATCCAATTTGCTATTGATGCTTATCATTTGAAGACGCTAATGTTTACCTCATCAGGCCCTTGGGAAGGAAAATCCACCATTGCAGCCAATGTGGCGACGACCATGGCGCATTTGGATGGGGTACGCGTTTTGATGATTGATTGCGATTTACGTAAACCTACAGTGCATAAAACCTTCGATATCCATAGCCGCAAGGGTTTGACAACTTATCTTACTGACCGCGATGTCGATTACATGGATGTCGCCCAATATGTGGCTGAAGTGAACACCTATGTGATACCAGCTGGTCCTATCCCGCCTAACCCGGCCGAGCTCTTGAGTTCTCAACGGATGAGTGACTTATTGGAGGATGTGACGGCTGTCTTTGACTTGGTTATCATTGATGCGCCCCCACTCTTACCAGTGACTGATGCCCAAATTATTGCCAGCCGAACAGATGCCAGTGTCTTCGTCTTGCGGGAGGGTGTGGCCAGTTACCAGGATATTCAAAAATCCAAGCGCCTCTTGGAAAGCGTTGATGCTAATGTAATTGGGGCCATCTATAATGGAGCCGATGGCCAAGGGATGAATGCCTATTATGGCTATGGTTACCGTGATGAAGATATTGATAGTGAGGATTTACAGTCCTAGCTCTTAATCAATTGGGAGAGATCGATAAGATGAATAAATTAGCTTTAACTTTACTGAGCTTAGCTGGACTGCAGCTTTGGGACTGGCGTCATTCCCAAGTTAAGGCTCCTTGCCTAAGTGACCAAGAAAAAATGGACTATAGTAAAGGCGAAGAATCTAGTAAGAAAAATTTAACCAATGGAGGTAGATAACGTGGCTAAACCGATACATGCTGCTTTGACTTATGCGCAGAACGAAGAATTAAAACGCTTGAATACCCAATATGCCAAGAATGATGTCAGCCAAGTGTTAAAAACAATCCAAGAATTTATCAATAACTACCAAGAATACTTTATGGATGGGCAAATAAATATGTTCGCTATTGAGGCCCAACCTAATTTACGGAACCATACCGCTCGTACGGCCTTTGTCATGATTAATTTAACCGGCAAGACCATTACGGAAATGAATGCGCATTTAGAGTTTAAAATTGATGACTTTGACCTCCAGTTCGAGCCAGTGGACTGGGAAATTCCAAGTGATTTTCTAGGGAGTTGGGCGCCTAACTATGCCATTATGGTAGTCGATGACATCCCTATGCAAGGGCAACCGACCAAGGCGAGCTATCTTCTCGATGACATTGAACTATCAGTAACCAATGTTACAGTAGTCAATGGATAAGCTAGGATTTAAGTTGGAGAAAATTATAAATAATAGAAAAAACGGAGTAGCCTGATTGTGGGCAACTCCGTTTTTGTTTGTTTAATTTTTTGAAGGTTTGCTAGGCTTCGTCCTTTGATGTGACTGTCGCACTCTTTTACTCTCTGATTTGGCCTTGGCCGAAGATGGTGTATTTATAGGAGGTGAGTGCTTCTAAGCCCATGGGGCCACGGGCGTGGAGTTTTTGGGTGGAAATTCCGATTTCGCCACCAAAGCCAAAGACCTCACCGTCGGTAAAGCGGGTCGAGGCATTAACGTAGACACAGGCCGAGTCCACGTCATCCATAAAGCGGTTAGCGATGGCATAATCATTGGTTACAATGGCTTCGGAATGGTGACTAGAGTGTTCAGCAATATGGTCAACGGCCTCTTGGTAACCCTTAACTACCTTAATGGCAATTTCATAGTCCAAGTATTCCTCGTCATAGTCGGCTGCAGTGGCTGGAATAACGCCATCGATATAGTCAGCGCTGACTCGGTCACCATGGATTTTAACCTGGTGGTCCTTCAGTGCCTGACCAGCTAGGGGTAGAAAATCTTTGGCGATGGCCTGGTCAACAAGGAGAGTTTCTAGGGCATTGCAGACAGAAACTCTTTGGGTTTTTCCATTGATTAGGATTTTTAAAGCCATATCAAAATCGCAGGCTTCATGAATATAGAGATGACAGTTTCCCACTCCGGTTTCAATGGTTGGAATCGTGGCCGTTTGGACGACTCTTTGGATGAGATTCTTACTTCCGCGGGGGATTAGGCAATCGATGGAGTCATTCATGGTCATCATTTCCCCGGCTAAGTCGTGGCTAGGGTTGTCGATAAACTGGATGGCAGCTTTAGGCAAGCCGACTGCTTCAAGGCCTTCTTGTAAAGCATGGACGATGGCTTGGTTGGTTTGAATGGTTTCCTTGCCTCCACGCAGAATCACGGCATTACCTGTTTTAAAGCAAAGCCCAGCGGCATCCGAACTGACATTGGGACGGGATTCATAAATAATACCGATGACCCCTAGAGGCACCCGGCGTTTACCGATTCTTAGACCATTTTCATTGATCCACATTTCATCGACATGGTTAATGGGGTCGTCTAATTGGGCGACTTTTTCTAGACCTTGGGCCATAGCTTCAATGCGGTCTGGATTTAAGGTCATCCGTTCCACAAAAGCAGCTTTCAGTCCTTGTTCTTGAGCTTTTTGGCACTCTGCCTGGTTGGTTGAGAGAATATTTTCTGAGGCATTTCTTAGGGCCTGGGCCATTTGGATAAGGGCTTGGTCTTTTTTAGCCCGGGATAAATTGCTGAGTTGACGGGCTGCTGCTTTGGCCTCTTGGCCCATTTGTACTAAATCAGCTGAATTAATCATGGTTTTTCACTCCTTAGTTAATGATCTTATTAGTTTTTAGGAATAAAAGCGGTGCCGATATCGGCGCCTTTTAAGACATCAAAGATTTGACTGGGCTCTTCGGAAGACATAATGACTAAGCGACGACCTTCTTCTAGGGTTTTAGCAGCTGCCTTCAGCTTACTATGCATACCACCGGTAGAGAAGGTCGATCCCTTATCACCAGCCATGGCCAGATAATCTGCATTAACTTCATGGATGGTAGAGAAGCGGTGGGCTTGGGGATCAGTATTCGGGTTAGCATCATAAAAGCCATCCACGTCGGTTAATAAGATAAGCAGGTCAGCTTCAACTATGGAAGCCACCAAGGCGGAGAGGTTATCATTATCTCCAAAACGTACTTTATGGTCCATTTCATCGACGGCAATGGCGTCATTTTCATTAACGATAGGGATAATTTGGTGCTTGAGTAAACTGGCAAAATTATTTTTCAAATTGGCTAGAGAATCATGGAAATCAATCACGTCTCTAGTCATGAGAATTTGGGCGACTGATTTATGATAATAAGAGAAAAAGCGGGCGTAGGTATTCATTAGAGCCACTTGACCGACAGCGGCAACGGCTTGTTGGTCGGGAATATTTTTGGGGCGCTTGGGGAGATTGAGTTGGGCACAGCCCACCCCCATGGCTCCCGAAGAGACTAAGATGACTTCTTTTCCACTTTGGGCAAGGGAAGAGATCACATAAGCTAGGCGGTCAATGCGTTGGTAGCGGATATTGTTGGTTGACGTCATCAGGGAATTGGTACCCACTTTGATAACAATTCGCTTGGCGTCTTTAAGAGAATCACGATGCAAGATCTTTACCTACTTTCTTAACTCATTGCCAATAATTGTAGCATAATTTCCTACAATTAGCCGCTAATATTTAGCCGGCATGGTGGTATACTAGGCATAATTAAAAAGGGAGGGTAAAAAATGAAAGATTGGTTAAAAAATCACCCTAAAGCCTATATTTTGGGACTTATTTTACTTTATGCAATCATCCTACTTGGAGTAGATATTTATTATCCCGGTTTCAAAGCCGCCAGCGAAGCCCAACAGGAGGAAAAATTTAGCCCAGACGATGAATTGGCCCAATTGAATCAAAAATTAACTGAGAAAGAGATAGGAGTGGCTGATTTAAAGGACCAACGTATGCAGGGCGTGACCCTAGCAGATGTCCAAGCTCACCATCCCCAATACTCACTCACAGAGCTTATCCAAGCTATTCCGACCGAAGACCAGCCAGGTGATTGGCGGCTAAAAGTGGTTAATCCGCTTTTTCCCTTGACTGAACCAGTGGATATTCAGACCGCTACTGCCTCCAATGGTCAGCTTTATGATGAGCGTATCGAAGACCCTCTCAATCATTTAATGGAAGCCGCTCAAAAAGCCGGCTATCCCTTGACTATTGTTTCCGCCTATCGGGATGTCAATAGCCAGGAAAAGAACCGGCAAAGCATGATTCAGATGTATCAGGCAGGGGGCGCAAGTTTAGAGGAAGCTAAGGCTAAAACTGATGCCTACGTGGCCCCAACCCATGCCTCAGAACACAGCACGGGTTTAGCCCTAGACCTCTTGGGGACCGATTGGGTTCAAGCTAAGCGGGGGCTGGAAACAGACTATGCTAAAGAGGCTTCAGCCCAATGGCTTAGGGACCATGCGCAAGACTATGGCTTTATCCTCCGCTACTTAGAAGGCAAGGAGGCTGTCACGGGTTATGATTTTGAGCCATGGCATTACCGTTATGTAGGGGTTGCCACTGCCCAATACATTAAGCGTTACCAGCTCACTTTAGAAGAATATTTAGTCTTATTAGCCGCCCGCCAGGGGCAAAAACTCACTTACCAAGTGGATCCCTCCTTGCCTACTGATTAAGAGCTTGGCTGAGATAGGCCTGGTCTTGACCAAAGGGGATGGTTTCTTGGGAAGGGCGCAAAGCTCCCGTATTATTGTTCCGGCCCTGGATAAAATACACCTGGTTAGGCTTGGCATATTCTTTTTGGGCCTGGCTGACAAAGTCTTGGGTCTTATCATTTAATAAACGGTTGAAGAGTACCCGGGTGGTGGAGGGAGAGAAGGCTTGAAACATCTGGTAGTCCCCCATACTATCGCCAAAGACCGCCAAAGGTTCTCTGCCTTGATGACGGGGCTGGATGATCTTTTGAATGGCCTGAACCTTACCTGCCGCCTTAGTAATCGGAGCATGACTTTCTAATTGGGCTTGGTAGATGCCGGCTTCATCCTGTTTATAGGACATGCCGATAATCTCGGGTGGGTCAATCGGATAGAAATATTTGACGGCCGTTTCCACCAGAGTTTGGGGACTAGCGCTCACAATATAAGTGGCGATCCCAGCAGTATGCAAGCTCTGGTAGAGCTTAATCAATTCATTGGGAATGCGTAGCCCCTGGCTAAAGTGGGTGGTAAGAGCTTGAGCAGGGTTTCCTGACAGTGAATAGGTCCAAGTGAAGTCTTTAATTGGAGCCCTTAAGCCATAAGCCAGGGCTTTTTTACCGAGGTCGACAAAGTCGACTTCAGTGAAGTTTTGATAGAGAAAACTTGGACAGGAAGTGCCTGCTTGCTTTGGAAAGCGCTGGTTATAAGCCAAGTAAAAGGTCCGTATCTTACAGAAAAAATTGAAGAATAAGGGGTCAGCCTCAAGCCGGTCTTCTAGAGATTTTTGGCTTTTCTGATAGTCATCTCGTTGGGGATAGAGCTTTTGGTAGTCAGCGATAATATCATCGATAAGTGCTTGAAAGCTGATTTGCGGTTTTCGGTCACTTATAGCTTGGTCGAGAGCCGCTTTATTTTGACTTAAGCAGTTTCTCATTTCACTAGGGCTTAATTGATAGGCTAAGTGGGCAGCGGTGTAGACCATACTATGGTCTTCAATATCGTTAAAGATGCTGGTATGGTCAAAGTCAAAAACGACATAGCTTTTTTGGGCTCGGGGAGTATCCCTTGGTTGTTGATGAGTTTTAATCAGCTGGTCAAGTCTCTGGTAGAGCTGGGGTTCCCAATTTTGGGGGGCAAGTTGAGGCATGAGGAGTCTCCTTTCAAGGTGAAAAGTTAGGACATAAGGTCCCTTTGCTTATGCCTATCATACACTAGTTAGTCAAGGGAACCTAGCTTTAAGGGAAAAAGATTAATGGTATAATAAATCTGTAAACTTGACTGAAGAAAGGGTAAAGACTAAGCGTGATCGATTATTTCGACATAGCTTTGCAGGTAGCTATGTTATAATTAAAGTAATCGACTTTGAAGGGGGCTCTATCATGCGAATTGATGAACTATATACCAAACTCAATGAACTAGGTTTTATCGAAAATTATTATGTCGTCAATAAGAAGCATAATGATGAACCAGAAACGGAACGTGTGCTCAAAATCTATGATGATGAATTTAAATTAGCTGAGATCTATATTGATAAACCTTACATGTTAAGAACCAGCTATGGTGGTTTTGATGCCAGAAATCCTTTAGAAAAGCAAGCCCTACTCAAAATCTTAGTTGAATTTGCCTCTACACCAGTTAATCGGCGACAGAGTGAATTATATTTTGCCTACTATAATGATTTAAATAATATTTCTCATTATATTAAACGTTTGAGCAATGGCCGCTTAACCGATGAAATGATTCCGATGGCATACTTTCGCACCCTAAACGATGAACAACTCAATGCTTATCTTTTTAACACAGCTGAGTTTGACGACTTCCCTAAGGATTATCAACCCCGTTTTACACCGGATTCTTTTGTTAAAGTACGCCCTTATGAAGAAATGATTGAACATTTAGAGGGACGTTATCCCCATGACGATGAATAGGGAATAATGACTACATTAAATTCTAAGCTAGAGCATGACAGAACCGACAATAAGGAAATAAAACAGTGATAAACGCTGAAAATGGGAAAAATTGAGGAGATTAGTATGGACGAACAACAGCAAAGTCTGTTAAATGATTTAAGTAAAAACTTTACGGGAAACTTTAAAGACGATATGACCTATATTGTTAGCAAGGTCAAGGATCATTTCCGTGATTTACAAGAGGATGAAGAATTACGTCAGCGGATTGAGAAAGTCCTCCTAGATGCTTATCCTGAAGAAGAGGAACCAATTTTACGTTTATGGACAGATTTGACGGATCGTTCTGATGATGATTTCATCCAACATATGAAAGAATTAATTGATGAAGGGAAGGCCACTGATGCCCAATTTGAAATGAATCTCTTTATCAATGCCATGGAAGCTGACTTTATCGAATATAAGCCTAAGCCGAATGTAAAATATTATTCGATTAATGACTGGATCGACTTATTTATTTTTACTTGGTATGAACCTCAAACACTCGAATTGCGTCCAACCAAACGCGATTATTCCAAAATCTATACTTCCTACGCTGAAGTGCTGATGGCTGCCAATGAATGGCAGGAGGCCGCTGAAGCCTATAAGCAAGCCTTGCTTTGGAATCCTTATAATGCCAAAACTATTTTTAATCTGGCAGGGGTTTACCAATTGATGGAACAATATGGGATGAGCTTTGCAACGATTTTGAATGGTTTTCGCTACGCCGTAAGACGGGAAGATTTCTCCCGGGGCTATGCCTATCTGGCTTATTTCTATGAGAAAAAAGATGACCTAAAAACCGCGACTCAGTTATACTACCTGAGTTTAGCTTGGTCGGATAATTCCCGGGCTAAAGAACGTTTGGCAGTTATTGAAGAAGAATTGGGTCACTTAGACCCCGCCCTTGAAGGCGAAGCCCTGCAAAAATTTAAGAAAGATTACCGTATTAACAACTATCCGAATGCAGAAATGCTGAATGGACTCAAGGCTGCAGCCAGTCGGGCCATGGCCCTGCATTCCTATGAAACCGCCTATGTTTATTATGGACTCTATATGGACTTGGTCGACTCACCCGAAGACTATATTGTTAAGATGATTTGGGAACTGGATTACCGTTTGAAAGGTGACCAGGACTGTGAATAGGCCCATGGACCAGTGAACGTCAATTGATAGATAATAAAAAGTGCTTCAGCTTAGTCCGATTTTCCTGTAGGGAAGATCGGCTAGGCTGAAGCACTTTTCTTTTGACTTGAGAGAGTGGAATTGAACCTTAATTCTTAATGTTTGCGAAGATCGTGGGGTGGGTAGTGGTAGTGCTTTTTGAATGCGCGATAAAAAGAGGAGTAGTCATTAAAGCCCACCTTTTGCCAAGTGTTTTGGATCGACTCCCCTTGACTAATTAATTCCTGAGCGCGGTTCAATCTTTTGTTGATGATGTATTGGTGGAGAGTAGAATGGTAAAATTCTTCAAACAAACGATTGAGGGTGGAACTACTATAAGCAAAGCGCTTGGAAATGAGCGATAAGGGTAAGTCTTCAGCCAAGTGGCTGTCAATAAATTGAGCAATGGCTGTGGCTAATTCATAGCGTTGGTCACGAATATGGGGGTGGAGGTGTTTTTGCTCAAATAAATGACAACAGTCCACCAGTAATTGGCAGGTTAAGGCGAAAAGTCGCTTTTGTTGGAGCTGAGTCTTGGCATAGGATTGGGTTTGGTTCATTTCAGTAAGTACCTGGTTGAGGTATTTCCAATCGTGACGGTCAACACTTAAAATCTGCATTTTAGCAAATAGTTGATTAATTTCAGGAGTAGCGATAAAGCTATCACTGACCGCTTCCAAGTAGGGGTCACCGATAGCTAAAAGAAAGCCCAGATGTTCCTGGTCCTTGTCGATCTTATCAGTCTTAAAGTTGACCCGGATATTGGCAGGGAGGGAAACGACCTGCTGGCTTTGGAGAGTTAGGCTTTGGTTGGGCGTTTGGATTTCTAAATCTTTTTGGCTAAAGAGCATTTCCTGACGGTGATACAGGGAACGATTATAGGTCAGCAAATTGTCTTTTTTTAAAGCAGTGACTTTGATCCGGTAGGGAACTGATAAGAGTGACATAAAGAGAGACTCCTTTTTGTGTTCTATTATTAATAAAGTATTTTAATATAAATACCGAGTCAAGTAAATCGATAATAAAAGGGCTGAGACTCTTGCCTCAGCCCTTTTCTATAATTTGAAGGCATTACATTAAATGATGCCTAGGAAATGCATTTCAGCTTTAATTTTTTCGACTAATTCACTACCCGGAGCCGTTAAAGGTAGGCGGGTAGGTCCCACATTAAAACCAAGTAAGGCTACCGCTGCCTTGATTGGAATAGGGTTAGGTTCAGCAAAGAGTAAGTCAATCAGTGGTTTGTAGTCGGCTTGAATCTTTCTTGCGGTTTTGAAGTCACTCTTTAGTGCCACATGGGTCATTTGATTAACGGCTTTGGGAGCAATATTAGCTAAAACAGAAATAACCCCTTTTGCGCCTAAACTCATTAATGGCACGATGGTATCATCATTACCTGAATAGAAATCGATGGCTTCACCAACAGCATGTAAGTTATCGACAGAATGGTTAAAGTTACCGGTTGCATCCTTTAAAGCGACAATATTATCCACCTTAGCTAATTCTTTAAGACTTTCCGGTTGAATGGTCATCCCCGTTCTTCCTGGTACGTCATAGAGGATAACAGGAATGTCTACCGCTCCAGCAATGGCGTGGTAGTGTTCGATGAGGCCTTGTTGGCTGGTTTTTAAGTAGTAGGGGGTAACAGAAAGAATGGCATCCGCACCGACTGCTTCACAGTCTTTGGTTAATTGGACGCCGTGGCGGGTATCATTGGAGCCCGCACCGGCTATCACAGGAACGCGTCCATTAACATAATCTACCGCAAACTTAATGACTTCAACTTGCTCTTCGTCGGTTTGAGTGGAAGCTTCACCAGTTGTACCGTCGATAATGAGGGCGTCAGTACCAGCGTCAATTTGAAAGTCGATTAATTCTTTGAATACATCAAAATTAACCTTTTTTTCTGCCGTATCCTCATAGGGTGTCACTAAAGCAACGCCTGAACCAGTATAAATTGACATATCTAACCCCTCCGTATATTTATTATATTTTATAATTGTTTGGAATATTATTAACAATTAATTTAGCACGCTAGCAGGGCTTTGTCAATTGTCTTTATGAGTAGACATAGGTGCGCGGGACCCGTTCGCTAATGCCACAGGTAATTTCATAGGCAATAGTGTGGTTATATAAAGCGAGATCCCAGGCCGAAATGTGGTTGCCGTAATCATCGCTACCAATCAAGATGACCTTTTCGTGGAGGGGGAGTTCTTTAGGGAGAGCGACCATGCATTGGTCCATGCATACCCGTCCCACAATTGGGCACTTGTAACCAGCGATCAAGACTTCAAAGCCAGAGGAAGACCTTGGTAGCCCATCAGCATAGCCAATCGGAAGGGTTCCAATCCATTGATCCGATTCAGTGGTGTAAGTCGCTCCATAGCTAATCGATTCGCCAGCTTGTAATTTTTTGACATAGACTAATTCACTTTCCAGGGTGAAGGCCGGTTTTAGTTGCATATCATCTGGAAGGGCAAAATCGGGGCCGGCGGGACTTTCCCCATATAAACCAATCCCTAGGCGGACGATGTCCATGTTTTTTTCTGGGTACCAGAGGGCCAGGGCCGTGTTGGACCGGTGAATGAGGGGCTTCTTATTAAGGTGAGAAAAATCTAAGGCCTGGATAAAGTCTTCAAAACGTTGGGATTGCTTAGCGACATAGTCTTGATCCTTGACTTGATCACTATCAGCAGTGGCATAATGGGTAAAAATTCCGTCTAATTCAAAAGCTTCTTGGTGGTCACTGATATAGTCGATAATTTCCTGGCCCGCCTGACTATCCCGTAAACCAATCCGACCCATTCCTGAATCCACCTTGAGATGTAGTTTTAAAGGGGGGAATTCTTGGTCTGTTGGGCGTTGGGCGTAAGCCGCTTTTAACCAATCTAAAGACGAGATGGTCAGACTAATATCGTGTTGGGCATGAAGCCAGGCATCTTCAACCTCGGTGATCCCTAAAATGAGGATAGGAGCCTGGATACCGGCTTCTCTGAGGGCTAGAGCTTCATCAGTGACAGCCACGCAAAAGCCATCTGCCCCGGCTTCAGTGAGGGCTTTTGCAATCGGAATAGAGCCGTGACCATAGGCATCTGCTTTAATCACTGCATATGTCTTGGCTTTAGGGCTAAAGGCATGTTTAAATAGTAGGTAGTTATCAACAATATTTGGAATTGAAACAACAACCCGAGTAGGGCGATGTTCGCCACAAATCATAAAAATTCTCCTTTCAAGGACTTTTCATCGTAGCTATATTTTAGCATAAATCGGGTCAGGAGCATTAGATTTGTCGAGGCGTAGAGGGAGGCTATATGATTAGAATTTGTTTTGTATGTTTGGGTAATATTTGTCGCTCACCCATGGCAGAGGCCTTGATGCGTGAAGCAGTCAAAAAGAACCACTGGGAGAGAGTGGTTCAGGTTGAATCAGCAGCTATTTCTGACTGGGAAATAGGTAATGGTGTCCATCCAGGCAGCCGTCAAATCTTGGAGAGGGAAGGGATTCCGTGGGAGGACTTGATTTCATCCCCCTTAACTGAAGAGATAATTCAAGAGGCAGATTTATTAATCGGGATGGATGACCAAAATATTGCCGATATCAAGCGGCTAGACGCTGACCCCCAAAAGGTCTTCCGCCTCATGGATTTCACCGACCAAGGCGGCATTATTGATGACCCCTGGTATACCGGAAAATTTGAATTAACTTTCGAGAAAGTCAGCCAAGGCATCCAAGGGCTCTGTGACTATCTCAAGGAGAATTATCCCCAGCAATTAAATTAATCATTTTGAGAATATGTTTTAAAGCGACAAAAAGGCTCCCCCTCGAGTGATCGAGCAGGAGCCTTTTTACTTTGGCGTAAGTATTCAATGAATTCTATTGGACGGCCTTTAATAGGGCTTGGACCCGGTCGGTTTTTTCCCAAGGGAAGTAGCCCTTATCACTAGGGCGCCCAAAGTGGCCGTAGGTAGCGGTTGGTTGGTAGATGGGCCGGCGCAAATCTAAGCTATTGATAATACCAGATGGTGACAGTGGGAAGATTTCACGGATGGCTTCTAATAAGCGCTCTTCAGAAACAGTCCCGGTTTCAAAAGTATCGACAGCGATAGATACCGGTTCGCTCACTCCAATGGCGTAGGCGAGTTGGACTTCACAAGCCTTAGCTAGGCCTGCAGCAACAATGTTTTTAGCAATATAGCGGGCCATATAAGAAGCTGACCGGTCCACTTTAGTGGCATCCTTTCCGGAAAAGGCCCCACCACCATGACGGGCTGCGCCACCGTAGGTATCCACAATAATCTTGCGGCCGGTTAAGCCAGAATCACCCTTAGGTCCGCCAATAACAAAGCGGCCAGTCGGATTAATATAGTACTTGGTATTTTGATCCAATAGGGAAGCTGGAATCACCGGTTTAATGATGTATTCCTTAACATCTTGGTGGATTTGTTTTTGGGTAATTTCTTCAGCATGTTGAGTAGAAAGCACGATCGTGTCCACACGGAAGGGTCTGCCTGCATCATCCAATTCAACTGTTACCTGGGTTTTGCCATCGGGACGTAAGTAAGGCAGTAAGCCACTGTGGCGGGCATAGGCCAAACGTTCAGTTAGGCGGTGGGCTAGAGTGATGGCCAGAGGCATATATTCCTCAGTTTCATCACAGGCGTAACCAAACATCAAGCCTTGGTCGCCAGCGCCTAGGGACTCAATGGCTTCTTCAGCGGCCAAACTATCGTCTTCTTTTCGGGCTTCAAGGGAAATGTCAACCCCTTGGGCAATATCAGGAGATTGTTGGTCAATGGCCACCATCACTGATAAATTCTCAGCGTCAAAGCCAAACTTACCACGCCGGTAACCAATTTTAGTCACGGTATCACGAACAATTTTTTGGTAATTCAGGACGGCTTTAGTAGAGATCTCTCCAAAAATAAAAACTAAGCCAGTATTTACGATGGTTTCACATGCTACCCGACTGTTAGGATCTTGGGCAATAGCGGCGTCCAGAATAGCATCACTAATTTGGTCGGCTACCTTGTCAGGATGTCCTTCTGTGACACTTTCACTAGTAAATAATCTTTTTTCTTTTGACATAGGAACCTCCTAGTTCTCTTGATTTCTCTAGTATCATAGCATACAAGGGTCAATTTGTATCTAAGAAAGTGATTTCAAGGAAGAGTGCAAGTAGAGATTTTTTTCTGTCTGCCTTGATAGGGCCTGTGTTGAATTTCCAAGAGATTAAAGGTAAACTAATCTATACTAATGTTTAAAGTCACAGCTTTTATTTAAGGGTGGTGTGTGGATGAAACGCCGGGATTACAGACGAGCAAAAAAAGCTTATGAAAAAGAAAAACAAAACCAAACTAAGGGCAATAGTGAAGTGAATGATCCTTTGTACAACCAAGCAACCACCGAATTCAATAGTGATGATTTTCGTGACTTATCTTTTGATGACCAAGAACTTCATGACCAAGATACTAATGAAATTTTCTTTGAAAAGCAAAAACGCCGCCAATGGCAATGGTCGTCACCTAACAAGGGAGCTTCCCGTTTCATTGTCTTACTCTTAGCTATCCTAGCGATTATTGTGGCTATTTTAGTGATGCCCATTTTGGTCAACTTTTTCCGCCAGGTGGTTACCTTTATTTAGTAAGCTAATAACATTTAAATATAATGCTAAGCAAAAAGGAGACTGGAATCAAGGTTCTAGCCTCCTTTTTGTCTTCTGTTTTACTATCTTGAAATTGTTCTAGTCACAAGACGAACGACCGCTTCAAGCCTTTAACGGCGTCCTCACATCCTTTATTTTGGTTCAACAATTTGTGCTTGACGGGGATAGTGGTTGATGACTTCAGGGCCATCTTCATGGGCGATGACCAAGTCTTCGATTCTGACTGCGGTATTACCGGTTAGATAGATCCCTGGTTCGACGGAGAAGATATTCCCAGCCTGGATAGGGGTCTGGTTGACTTTTGAAACGTCCCCTTTCTCATGACATTCCCGGCCGATAAAGTGGCCGATACGGTGGGTAAAGTAAGGACCGTAACCGGCTTGGTCGATATGATTTCGTCCCGCCAGATCAACCTCAGCCAGGGCTTGTCCCACTTGGGCTGCTCTAATCCCACGAGCTTGGGCTTCTTCAACAATTTGGTGGATTTTTAGGGCTTCTTCAGAGGGCTGGCCATAGTAGACGGTCCGAGTCATATCGGAACAGTAATAGTTATGGCGGCAACCGATGTCAATAACGACAGAGTCCCCTAATTCTGGTTTAGAGTGATCAGGCACATGGTGGGGGTCAGCTCCATTAGGCCCATAGGCAATGATCGGGTCAAAGCTAAGACCTTGGTTGGCTCCTTCTTCGACAAAGATTTTCTTCAAATGATCGCAAGCTTCAATCTCACTATAGCCATAGGGAATGACTTCTTCAATCACCCGCTTCATCGCCTGGTCGGTAATGGCAGAGACTTCCCGCATGGCTGCCATTTCTGCTTCTGATTTGATGGCCCGCTGCTGGTCAACGATATCACTAGTCAGTAACCAGTTAAAGGCTGGATAGGCTTCCATCAAGGGCAGTAACCATCCTGCAATCAGGTGTTTATCGACACCAACGCTTGCACCTTCTGCCAGGTCCTCAAATACTTTGGTTTTTTCAAAGGCTTCAACGATACTATCACCGTCTTTAATCCAAACCACCTGGCCTTTGTCAGGTTCTTCGAAGACAAAAAGTTCATTGGCAATTAAAACCGGCTCTTGGTCAGCTTGGGCGATCATTAACCAGATTCTCTCATTGGGATCGAATTCGATATTGTAGTAATAAGAAATGGCATAGGGATCACTAATTACTAAGCGACTAATGCCTTGAGATTTGAGATTGTCTTGTAAAATGTCTAAACGTTGGTAGCTATGATTAGTCATTTTCTTCCTCCTTTTTTGCTTGACAATGAGCCCTTAACTAAAGACTTTAAGGTCTGAAAAAAGCCTCCGTTGTCAGACTATTTGGCTTATTATAGCATAAATTTGCCTGGTCTTTACAGGTATTCAAAGTCAGTAAGATGTGCTAAACTGGAAATAAAAGAAAGCGTTTCACAAGGACTGACTTGGCGCTAATTAGGAAGTGAGAATTCATGGTAAAAATTGACTATAAACAATATGTTGACGCATTAATAAAAGATATTCAAAACTTAGTCCAAATTCCTTCGGTCAGAAACTTGGACCAGGCCAGTGAAGGGGCCCCCTATGGCCCCGCTATTGCTCAAGCGGTGGAATGGTTAGAAGAAAAGGCCCAGGCAGATGGCTTTCAGACGAAAAACCACCAGGGGCATGTCCTAACCATTGAGCCTAAAAATAATGGTCAAGGTCAGCGGGTTGAAATCGCCTGTCACTTGGATGTGGTGGATGTGGCTGCGGGTTGGGAGGATGACCCCTTCTCCGGTAAAATCGTGGATAACCGCCTTTATGGCCGGGGCAGCGATGACATGAAAAGGGCTGATATGCTGGTTTACTATGCCTTAAAGATTATCCGTGACTATCAAATTCCGCTCAAAAATCAATTGGTATGGGTTTACGGGACGGATGAAGAATGCAATATGGATGATATGAAATATTTCCGTCAACAGGCCCCTGAGCCGAGCTTTGCCTTTACTCCTGATGGGAATTTTCCACTCTCCATTGGGGAAAAAGGAGCGCTCACTTGGACCATTAGTGGGCAATGGCCGGCAGATTCCTTGGTCCATAGCATCAAGGGTGGGGAAGGAGCCAATGTAGTGGCTTCTTCCTGCCAAATCGCCCTCAAGGCCAATAACCCTGAGGCGGCTGAAGCCTATTGTCAAGCCAAGGGCTGGCCAGCCAAGGTGATTAGCGACAGCGAATTGGTCGTTATCCAGGTCAAGGGGAAGGCGGCCCATTCTTCGGTACCTGAATTAGGGGCCAATGCCATTGTCCGGGCCTTAGATATTGCAGCTAATGCCTACGGCGACCACAACGCTAGCGAGCTTCTTGACTGCATTGGGTCAAGTGATGGTTCTGGTTTAGGAATTGATTCAGCAACAGAAAAAATGGGGGCCTTAACCTTTAACTTAGGAACCTTAGTCGTTGATGGCAAGGGGGCTTACCAGATGGAAGTTGATATCCGCTATCCTGATGCCTGGACCAGTGATCAACTCTATGATCAAGTTAAGACTCATTTTCCAGAAGCTCAGTTTGAGACCACTTTTGATGTGCCGTGGACCTTGGTCGATGCTAAGCGTCCCGCCATTCAAGTCTTACTCAAACAATTTAAAGAGGTCTTTCCCTCAGAAGGCCAAGAACCAGCCGTCAGTGGCGGGGTGACTTACAGTAAATTTATCCCTAATTGTGTGGGCTTTGGGGCAGCTATGGCTGATGATCCGACGGTTGCCCACCAAGCCAATGAATGGATTGATTTAGGTAATTTAGCAGACTTGCTCCGACTCTACACCCAAGTCATTATTGAATTAGGACAAATGGAAGATTTATAAACACGGAATTGAAACTAGAGATAGAAGTTTCTGACTGAATGAATTAGGAAGCCCTAATAGATCCCTATTCCAAAAGTTAGTTCTACCTTCTCATAAAAAAGGCGAGAGTGTGACAAAAGTCAAAAGAGCCCTGAACCACTGGAGCGAACTATGGTAGATAGTTGCAAAACTATCGGACATAGTTAGTAGTTGGGTTCAATTTGGCAGACTTGGAGTGGTTTCACAAGTCAGAAACAAGCGAATGCTTCGCTTTTATTCTGACTTGCTCCAACCATCCAAGCCTATACGCCAAATCTTACACCCTGTATGAAGTGGACGTCAGGGCTGACTTTTGGAGCACGTTTTGAATAGATAGTTCGTGTTTTAAAAAGAGCCGGGGACTTTTGTCCCAGGCTCGTCTTTTTTTTAAGCAGATTGCTGATTTGTCGGACTTGTCGCACTATTTTCTTTATGTTTATTTATAAAAACTTTAAATAATCGTTTATAAGTTATTGCTTTTTTCCTCTTCAAGGCGTATATTTTTGGATAACTTACTTTGAGGAGGTAAAGAAAATGAAGGTAAGAAAATTAGTTATAAGTTTATTGTCCCTTTCAGCTCTTGCTTTAGCGGGCTGTAGTCAAAATAGTAAGTCTAATGAGAAGATCGTTCATCTCACCGAGGCTCAGGAAATCTCCACCCTAGACTCGTCCACGGTTGAAGATACAGGGAGCTCTGCCTATATTGGTCATATGCAAGACCCCTTGTACTGGGAAGATGAAAATAACAAGGTCACTCCGGCTTTGGCTAAGGAAATGCCAGAGAAATCTGAAGATGGTCTAACTTATACTATCAAGATGCGTGACGACGCCAAATGGTCCAACGGAGACCCAATCACTGCTAATGACTTTGTTTATGCGGTCCAACGTCTAGCTAATCCAGAAACCGGGGCATCTTATGCTTACTTGGTGGAAAATTTTGAAAACGCTGAAGAAGTCCTCAAGGGCGACCGTCCAGTGGAAGACTTAGGGGTCAAGGCTTTAGATGATCACACTGTAGAAATCAAGTTGTCCAAGCCAACGCCATATATGGAACACCTGCTTGCCTTCACTAATTTCTCACCATTAAACAAGAAATTCGTGGAAGAAAAAGGCGATGCTTATGGTAGCAATTCCGACAACGTCCTCGCCAGCGGTCCCTTCAAGGTGGAAGACTGGGATGGGACTGGGCTTAACTGGAAATTAGTTAAGAACCCCGACTACTACAACGCTGACAAGGTTAAAATTGATGGTGCCGATGTCCAAGTTATTAAGGAAATCTCTACCCGGGTTAACCTCTTTGAAAATGGTGAGGTTGATAATACAATCTTGTCTGGTGAATTAGTCCGCCAATACAAGGATAATCCTAACTTGAACTTTAAACCCAAGGCTTCAATCTCATACATTGGTGTCAACCACAAGAACCCACTATTGGCTAATAAAGACTTCCGTCTTGCTCTTGACTATGCCTTGGATAATAAGGAATATACAGAACAAATCCTAGCAACCGGCTCGACTCCAATTTCAACCTTTGTGCCTAAGGGCTTAGTTAAGAATCCGGAAACCGGGGAAGACTTAGTCGATGAGGCTAATATCGAACCGAAAGTTGATGTTAAGAAGGCCCAAGAACTTTGGGAAAAGGCTAAAGCCGCTGTCCCACAAGATTCCTATCGCCTACGTATCTTATCTTCTGATGATGAAGGCTCCAAGCGTGTGGGTGAATACTTCCAAGGACAATTAGAAAATAATTTACCTGGCCTCAAAGTAGACTTGATTACTGTCCCTGGTAAGAATCGGATTGCTGCACAAAGATCAGGAGACTTCGACCTTGTGCTCGCTGGTTGGTTGGGTGACTATGCCGATGCTTCTAACTTCCTAGACCTCTTTAAGACTGGCAATCCAAATAACGACGGTAAATACTCGAATCCAAAATATGATGAATTGTTAAACAAGGCTGCAAACCAAGATGCTAATGATCCGCAAGCGCGTTACAATGACTTCCTGGAAGCCCAAAAGGTTCTATCTGAAGACGAAGCTGTCATTGTCCTTAACCAAGGGGTAACTGCTGAATTACGGAACCCTCGTGTCCAAGGGGCAACCTACCGTTCCGTTGGTAATGAATTTGACTACCGTACCGCAACGATTGATAATTCAGCCGCTGAAAAATAATCTCAAGTAAATAAGCACAATATTAAGCAGGAGTAGTTTCCCTGACGCATTAGCGACAGGGGACAGCTCCTGCTTTTTATTTTCACTGAATTTATCTATGAAAATTAGAAAAAATATGGCAATTCCCAGAAAACGCTCACAATGTATCTTTTTGTACTAAAAATTAGTGAAAATGATTGATTTTTCTGACAGTTTAGGGTATATTATCCCATACGAATTATATTTATTTTAGGGGAGGAAAAATATTATTATGAAGTTTAAGAAACTCGCTGTGACGGTCTTAGCTTCTGCAGCCTTAGTACTTAGTGGCTGTGGGCAGGGCCAAAGACAAAACCAGAATGTTATTCGTCGGACTGAATTACAGGAAATGACTACCCTAGACTCTACCCGGGTAGAAGATATTCAAAGTGCTAACTACATTGGTCATATGCAAGATCCTTTGTATTGGGAAGATGAAAATAACGAAGTTCATCCGGCTTTAGCCAAGGAAATGCCAGAAAAGTCTGAAGACGGCTTAACTTATACCATTAAGATGCGTGATGACGCTAAATGGTCCAATGGAGACCCTGTCACCGCTCATGACTTTGTCTATGCCGTCCAACGCTTAGCCAATCCAGAAACTGGAGCTACCTATGCTTACTTAGTGGAGAACTTCGAAAATGCGGAAGAAGTGCTAAAAGGCGACCGCCCAGTAGAAGACTTAGGGGTAAAAGCTTTAGACGATTACACTATTGAAATCAAATTAACTCGCCCAACTCCGTATATGGAACATTTACTGGCCTTCACGACTTTTTCACCACTTAACCAAAAATATGTGGAAGAAAAAGGTGACGCCTATGGAACTAACTCCGATAATGTCCTAGCCAATGGGCCTTTCAAGGTGGAAGACTGGGATGGAACTGGCTTAAATTGGAAATTAGTTAAGAATGATGATTACTACAATGCTGACCAAGTGAAAGTGGACGGCGCTGAAGTCCAAGTCATTAAAGAAGACTCTACTACCGTGAACCTCTTTGAAAATGGGGAAGTGGATAACGCGCTCTTACGTGGTGAATTAGTCCGTCAATATAGTGACCATCCACACCTAGAATACCGTCCAACTGCTTCAACCTACTACATCGAGTTGAACCAAGAAAATCCATTATTAGCCAATAAAGACTTCCGTGAAGCCTTAAACTATGCCATCGATAATAAGGAATACGCTGAACAAATTAAAGCAGATGGTTCAGTTCCGCTAAGCACCTTAGTACCTAATGACCTCGTGCATAACCCAGAAACCGGGGAAGATTTCACCAAAGATGCTGCCATTGAACCAAAATATGACCCTGAAAAGGCTAAAGAGCTTTGGGAAAAAGTTCAAAAAGAACTGCCACAAGACTCTTACAGCATTCGTTTACTCTCTTCCGATGACGAAGGGTCTAAGCAAGTGGGTGAATACCTCCAAGGTCAAATCCAAAATAACCTCCCTGGCTTAAAAGTTGACTTAATCACCGTGCCAGGTAAGAACCGGATTGCCCAACAAAATGCTGGAGATTTTGATATGGCTATTTCTGGTTGGTTAGCTGACTACGCTGATGCTTCCAACTTCCTTGACCTATTCACCACTGGTCACTCGAATAACCATGGTAACTACTCTAACCCAGCCTATGACCAATTATTAGAAAAAGCCGACAATGAAGATGCGAACGACCCTCAAGCCCGTTACAATGACTTTATTGAAGCGCAACGTCTCTTAGCCGCTGATGAAGCAACAATTGTTTTATCACAAAAACAAGATGCTGAACTCCGCAACCCACGTGTTCAAGGCATCACTTACCGTCCTGTAGGCAATGAATTTGACATCCGTACAGCGACGATTGATAATTCTGCCAATGAATAACAGCTAAATGGCTGACTTTAACAGGCGCCACTACTTGCGAGTAGGGCGTCTTTTTTGTTTTTCTGCTTATAAAGGGTGATCACTTCTTATAAAAGAAAGCTTTTTCAAAAAACAGCTGTATTTATTCATTTAAAAAGTATTCAAAATAGTTTGACAATTTATCTCTAATAGGGTATTTTATTAGTTAAATAAATTTTTAAGGGGAGATAAATATGAAAGTAAGACGTAGTGCTTTGCTCCTTGCCACGGCTGCTAGCCTTTTCTTGGCAGCTTGCAGTGGACAAGAAAGTGCAGGAAACAAGAGTGGAAAAAATTCGACCATTAACTATGCTGTTAATACCGAACTATCAACACTCGATTCTGGGACTGTAATGGATATTAACGCGGCCAATTATATTGGCTTAGTCCAGGAAGGGCTCTATTGGGAAAATGAAAAGAATGAAGTCCAACCAGCCTTAGCCAAGGAAATGCCAGAAAAATCAGAAGACGGTCTGACTTATACCGTTAAGATGCGTGACGATGCCAAGTGGTCGAACGGGGACCCTGTGACTGCCCATGACTTTGTCTATGCCATTCGACGCCTAGCTGACCCTAAAACAGGGGCGGCTTACTCCTATCTCTTAGAGAACTTTGTCAATGGTCCAGAAATTGCTGAAGGCAAGAAGGCTCCTGAAGAAATTGGCGTAAAAGCCTTGGATGACCATACCATTGAAATTAACTTGTCCAAACCGACGCCATATTTGGAACACCTCTTATCCTTTGTACCTTTCTTCCCAACTAACCAAAAATTCGTGGAAGAAAAGGGTGACCGTTATGGTAGCTCAGCCGAAAACTCGATTGCTAGCGGCCCATACAAGATGGTGGAATGGGATGGATCGGGCTTAGAATGGAAACTGGAAAAGAATCCAGACTACTATAACAAGGACCAAGTCAAAGTGGATAATATTGACGTCCAAGTTATGAAAGAAGTCTCAACGAACGTTAACCTCTTTGATTCTAAGAAAGTCGACAATTCCTTGTTGACCGGTGAAACCGTTAAACAATTTGCTGACCATCCGAATGCTGTTCAACAAGAGAAAGCTCGGACCCGTTACTTACAACTTAACTATGAGAACAAGGTCTTAGCTAACCGCAACTTCCGTCAAGCTGTTGATTATGCGATCGATAATGATGAATTGACCCAAAAAATTATTGGGGACGGTTCTAAAGGACTTTCAACCTTTGTGCCAGAAAACTTTGTCGCTAACCCTGAAACCGGGGAAGACTTCGTCAGTGAATACGGTAATGAGAAATTTGCAGATAAAGACAAGGCCAAAGAACATTGGGAAAAGGCCAAGTCTGAACTCGGTCAAGACCAAGTGACTATCCGTTTACTGGCTGATGATGATGAGAAGTCCAAGAAGGAATCCCAATATATCCAAGGGCAAATTGAAGAAAATATGCCAGGAGTTAAGGTAGAAATTACTAACGTTCCTAAGAAGAACCGAATGAGTCAAGTGGCTGAAGGGAATTTTGATCTTGTTATCACCGGTTGGGGAGCTGACTATGCGGATGCAAGCAACTTCTATGACCTTTTCAAATCTGATAATTTCTACAATCAAGGGCACTATAAGAATCCTGAATACGATAAGGTCGTAGAAAGAGCAGGCAACCAAGATGCTAACGACCCTAAGACACGTTGGGAAGACTTTAAAGAAGCTCAAAAGATTCTCTCTGATGACAAAGCGGTCTTAGTTCTCTATCAAGAAGTAGAAACCCAATTACGTAATCCAAATCTTAAGGGCATTACTTTCCGCCCAGTCAACCTCGAATATGACTTCAGAACCGCTTATTTTGAATAAGCAATCTGAATTTAAATAATGAAGCATAGATATCCTTCAACTAATCAAGCTTGATCTATAAAATTGAAGGGTGAATGAGGCAAAATTAAAAAGAGGCTCTAGCAAGCCTCTTTTGTCTTTGTTAGAATATATCACGTAAGGAATACTATGATAAGATTTCTATACACTCAAACAGATTAAACGCTACTTTTAAGCCATAAAAAGTAGATGCAATTCTCTAAAATAAGTAGTATAGTAATAGGAATACAAGTGATAAAACTAGGAAAAAACTTCCTATGGCTAGACCTTTGCGGTACCAAGGTCCGATGTGAGTCGACAGATAGTTTTCTTTGTCAGAATCTTCTGTGCTGACTGGAGATGGATCGGGAGCTGCCTTCCACAGCCTCGGTCCATATTTCTTCCACATGGATTGAAACGTATCAAAGGTACCGGCTTTTAATATCCAACCAGCAAGGGAGGGAATCAAAAAACAAGCGGAAAGTATAAAGTAACTGTCACTTAAGCGTCTGGCCCATGGATAGCTGGACTCGATCAGTAATTGGAAGAGTGGCAGGACAGTTAATATACTGACCAAAAGAAGGCCTTTATTTTTTTTCATAGTTGATATCATTCCTTATATTGTGATTTTCAATGTTATTAAATTTACCATAAATTAGGAGGTGGCGCAATTTATGAAATCATATGGCAAGTTTCTATTAAGAAGAATATTCTTTATGGTTTTGACCTTATTTCTAATTGCAACGATCACATTTTTCTTAATGAAGCTCTTACCGGGAACGCCTTATACTAATGAAGATAAGCTTTCTCCTGAGCAGATTTATATTATGAATGAACGTTATGGCTTAAACGACCCAGTATTTGTGCAATATATTCGCTATATTTTAGGAATGCTGAAGGGCGACTTTGGGGTTTCATTCCAATTTAATAATACCCCTGTATCTGAATTATTAGGCGCCCGGATCTGGCCTTCCATCCAATTAGGGGCCCAAGCCTTACTGGTAGGGACCGTGATTGGGACTATTTTTGGGGTGATTTCAGCCATGTACCGGAATACTTGGATTGATTCTGGACTAACCTTTCTCTCGATCCTAGGGCAATCGATCCCTAACTTTGTTTTCGCCGTCCTCTTACAGCTGATTTTCGCTGTTAAACTGGGCTGGTTCCCAATTGCTCTTTGGGATAGTGGGCTGTGGTCCTCGGTCTTACCGACCATTGCTCTCTCGATTTCGCCCTTGGCCAACTCAGCGCGTTTTGTGCGTACTGAGATGGTGGATGTCTTGAATTCTGACTATATCGAATTAGCTCGGGCTAAGGGACTTAGTCAAACCAAGGTGGCCTTTAAACATGGGGTACGGAATGCCTTGATTCCCCTAGTAACCATCCTTGGGCCTCTGTCTGTGGCCTTGATGACTGGTTCCATGGTAGTGGAGAATATCTTTGCTATCCCAGGGATTGGGGAACAATTTGTTAAATCCATTACCACCAATGACTACCCAACCATTATGGGTGTGACCATGTTCTACTCTACCGCCTTGGTAGTTATCCTATTAATTGTCGACATCTTATACGGAATTATTGACCCACGAATCCGTGTAAGTACTGAAGGAGGGCGTTAAGAATGGCTGAAAATACCAAATCTTACCCTAAAATGAGTAAAGAAAGCTTCCGCCCGGTTAACCATGAGGATTATTTATCCGCTGAAACCATCTCAGCACCATCCTTGAGTTTTATTCAAGATGCTTGGCGGCGCTTAAAGAAGAATAAAGCAGCTGTTGTTTCTTTGGTTATCCTAATTATTGTGGCTATCATTGCTTTATTAGCTCCGGTTTTAGCTCCTTACGACTATGCTGCCCAAAATGCCCAATTTGCCAACTTACCCCCTAAGATTCCAGGCTTGGAAGCCTTGTCCTGGTTCGATGGTAAAACAAAAGTGGCTGGTGCAGCGGTTGACGCTTATGCTAAGGCTGGTGTTCCTGAAGGCCAATACTTCTACCTAGGAACGGACGCTTTAGGACGTGACTTGTTATCGCGGATTCTCTACGGGACTCGCGTTTCCCTCTTTATCGGGGTGGTTGCCGCACTCTTGAACCTCTTAATCGGGGTGCCTTACGGGATTGTTTCCGGTTGGATGGGTGGCAAGGTCGATAACTTGATGCAACGTATTCTTGAAGTGATGTCTGGGGTGCCTAACTTAGTGGTAGTTATCCTCTTATTACTCGTCTTACGTCCAGGGATCTCATCCATTATTATTTCCCTAGCCTTGACCGAGTGGATTACCATGGCGCGTTTAGTCCGGGCAGAAACCCTGAAGATCAAAACCAGTGAATATGTTTTAGCGGCACGGAGTCTAGGAGAATCTCCTTTCAAGATTGCCCTCAAGCATATTCTGCCTAATATTGCTGGGGTGGTTATTATTCAAACCATCTTCTCCATTCCTTCAGCCATCTTCTTTGAAGCTTTCTTGAGCTTTATTGGTTTAGGGATTCCAGCTCCTCAAGCATCCTTAGGGACACTGATTAACGATGGTTATAAGACCTTCCGTTTCCTACCTCACTTGATGTGGTATCCAGCGGGTGTCCTCTGTATCGTTATGATTTCATTTAATATGCTAGCAAACGGATTAAGAGATGCACTTGATCCAAAAACAACGGATTAGGAGGCGAGCAAATGAGTGAAAATGTACTAGAAGTAAAAGATCTAGAAATTGGTTTCGATACCTTTGCTGGTCAAGTCCAAGCCATTCGCGGGGTAAGTTTTGAATTGAAAAAAGGCGAAACCCTAGCTATCGTTGGTGAATCGGGCTCCGGAAAATCCGTGACCGTTCGAACGGTGATGCGTCTCTTAGCCAACAATGCTGTGGTTAATGGCGGTGAGGTCAATTTCAGAAATGAAAATTTACTGGAAAAAACTGACAAAGAAATGCAAGCCATTCGGGGAGAAGACATTGCCATGATCTTCCAAGATCCGATGACTTCTCTGAACCCAGTGATGCGGATTGGTGACCAAGTGGCCGAACCGATCCGCCTCCACCAAAATGCGTCTAAGGAAGAAGCTAACAAGCGGGCCTTGGAACTCTTAGAGCAAGTGGGAATTCCTAATGCCAAGGACCGGATGCGCGATTATCCCCACCAATTCTCTGGGGGTCAACGGCAAAGAATTGTTATTGCTATTGCCCTAGCTTGTCGGCCGGAAATTCTGATCGCTGATGAACCAACTACCGCTCTGGATGTGACCATTCAAGCTCAAATCCTAGAATTGATGAAGGAACTCCAAACCACCTCAAGCACCTCAATTATCTTCATTACCCACGACTTGGGTGTGGTGGCTAATGTGGCTGACCGGGTAGCGGTGATGTATGCTGGGAAGATTGTGGAATATGGAACGGTTGATGAGATTTTCTATAATCCTCAACATCCTTATACTTGGGGCTTAATTACCTCCATGCCAACTCTAGATACGGAGGGTAAGCTACTTTCCATCCCTGGGACCCCACCGGACTTATTAGATCCACCTAAGGGAGACGCCTTTGCCTTGCGGAGTGACTACGCTATGGCTATCGACTATGAAGAACAACCGCCAATGTTCCAAGTTTCTAATACCCACTTTGCGGCTACTTGGTTACTTCATCCCGATTGCCCAGCAGTGACGGTTCCTGAAGAAATAAGTTCTCGCTTTGAAACCTATCAACAATTAGTGGCAGAGGGACTAGTAGAAGAAAATGGTACCAGCACAGGCGTACTTGACCAAGCTCATAAGCAAGCCGCACAAAAGGAGGTCGCCCATGACTAAGCAAGAAAAACCTCTCTTAGAAGTTCATCACTTAAAACAATATTTTAATGTGGGACAAAAGAATGAAGTGCGTGGTGTCGATGATATTTCCTTTGACATTTATGAAGGGGAAACATTTGGTCTGGTTGGCGAATCTGGTTCTGGTAAGACCACAACTGGACGGGCTATCATGCGCCTATATCAACCAACTGACGGGGAAATTCTCTTTGAAGGCAAGGATATTGCGGCCATTAAGAAGCGTCAAGATGAATTAGCCTTTAGAAAAGATATTCAAATGATTTTCCAAGATCCCTATGCTTCCTTGAATCCACGGATGAAGGTCGAAGATATCATTGCGGAAGGTCTGGAAATTCATAAGATCTGTAATAGTGAAGCGGAAGCCAAGGAAAGAGTTAAGCAATTACTTGAAGTGGTTGGTTTGAAAGCTGACCATGCTTCCCGTTATCCTCACGAATTTTCTGGGGGGCAACGGCAACGGATCGGTATTGCCCGCGCCTTAGCGGTCAACCCTAAAATGATTATTGCTGACGAACCGATTTCAGCCTTGGACGTTTCGATTCAGGCCCAAGTGGTCAACTTGATGCAACGCCTGCAAAAAGAGTTTAACTTAACCTATCTCTTTATTGCCCATGACTTGTCTATGGTGAAATACATCTCTAATCGGATAGGGGTTATGTACCGAGGGAAGTTAGTCGAGTTAGCCGATTCCGATGAACTCTACTATCATGCCCTACACCCTTATACCAAGAGTTTATTATCAGCGGTGCCGCAACCGGACCCTATTCATGAACGTAACCGGAAACGGATCCCATACGACCATGCCGACTTCACTGGCAATGAAAGCATGCATGAAATCGTTCCAGGTCACTACGTTTACTGTAGCCCTGAAGAAGCTGAACAATATAAAGCTAACTACAAATAATGCTAAACATGAAAAAGCTGCAGAGTCAAAGGCTTCTGCAGCTTTTTTGTGGAAATTTTTCAAAGGCTTCTGAACAAAAAACTCCGTCATGTTTATGGCGAAGTTTTACTGATGACTATTTTAGTCTTCTTGGTGACGTTGTAGGTAGCTTTGGAATAGAAGTCCAGCAATTAAGATAATGTACCAGAGAATTTTACGGTTGCGGGCTTTTTGTGCTTTAGTAACTGCCATTATTTCTCCTCCTTTATGACCCAGGTCAAACTTTTCTTAATTATACCATAAAGTAGAACTGACTTTAATGAATAAGCAGAGTCGGTCTATTCTCTAAAAAAAGGAAAAGTTTCGTTTTTTCTTAAAAAAGCTCTCAAAAATAAATATCCCTTAAAACTATGATAGAATAAAGTTTCTGAAAGAATAACACTAAAAACAATAAATTAAATCGAGGGACTGCTAGTATGAAAATTGGTATTGATAAATATAATTTCTATATTCCAAAGCAATATATTGAAATGCGGGACTTGGCTGAGGCACGCCAAACGGACCCCAATAAGTATCTGCTGGGTTTAGGCCAAGACCAGCAAGCCTTTGCCCCTTTGTCTCAAGATACGGTTTCTATGGCTGCTAATGCTGCGGCAGGCATTCTGACCGACCAAGACAAGGAGACTATCGATTTAGTGATTCTAGCCACTGAATCAGGGATTGACCAATCCAAGGCTGGGGCCATCTATATCCACCACTTATTAGGCATCAACCCCAAAGCGCGTTGTATCGAAGTCAAAGAAGCATGTTATGGGGGGACCTTTGCCCTACAGACTGCCGTCAACCATATCGTTAAACGCCCCCAAGCCAAGGCCCTGGTTCTCACCAGTGATATTGCCCGCTACGGCTTAAACACTGCAGGGGAAGCCACTCAAGGCGCTGGGGCAGTGGCCTTATTAATTACTGCCGATCCTAGGATACTTAGTGTCAATGACGATGCTAGCTATTATACCATTGATGTCATGGATTTCTGGCGGCCTAATTATTCTCGTCTGGCCCATGTGGATGGACATTATTCCAATGACCAATACCTTAATGCCCTAGACCAAGTTTGGGCTGACCACCAGGCACTTTCCGGCCACCAGCTGGATGACTTTGCTGCTTTCTGCTTCCACCTTCCTTACACCAAACTAGGCTTAAAAGGTTTAAAACACCTCACCCAAAAGGCTAAGGATGAACCATTAGGGGAGTGGGAGGAATCCTTTGAAGCCAGTCGGGCCTATAACCGCCGGGTAGGAAATATTTACACAGGGTCCTTATACCTCAGTTTGATTAGTTTATTGGAAAACGATGCTTCTCTAAAAGCAGGTGACCTCATTGGCCTGTATAGTTACGGTTCGGGAGCAATGGCCGAATTCTTCTCCATGAACCTAGAAGCTAATTACCAAGACTACTTGGAAGGAGATAAGCACCGCCAACAATTTGCTGAGCGACAAAAACTTTCCATTCCTGAATATGAAGCCCTCTTTCAAGAAGACCTCCTTAGTGACGGTAGTCAGCAAAGCATTCCAGCCCACGGCGACCAAGATGACTACCGACTACTCGGCCTAAAAGATCATAAACGCATTTATGGTAAATAAGGAAGAGTGCGACAAGCGCGCCAGAAGGCAAGACCTTTAGTGAAGTGGACGCTTGTCTTGCGCTTGAAGCAGGTTTTGATTAAAGAGTTTATATTTTAAAAGGGACTGCCTCAGACAGTCCCTTTTTTAGCGGAAATTTCTCTTATTTAAATTCCGAGCCTATTGACGGAGGTCATCTAAGATCGCCTTGGCGTTTTGTCGGTCCATATGCTTTGCCTTTTGTAAGGCTTGACTGACTTGGTCCACTTCATCGCCCTGGGCACCCACAGCGATGGCCAAGGACCGGGCTTGAAGTGACATGTGCCCCGCTTGGATACCTTCAATGACCAGAGCCCTCAATGCGGCTAGGTTTTGAGCTAGGCCGAGGGCAGCCACAATCTTCATTAAGTCGCTAGCATTGGGCTGAGCGAGTAAGTGGTGGACGAGTTTAGCAGCGGGGTGAATTTTGATTGATCCACCGACACTTCCTAAGGCAAGAGGGAGGGTGATTTCTCCAGCTAATAGGCCATGGTCTTCAAGGTAGTCCCATTTGGCCAGGCCCCGGTATTGTCCGGATTGGCTGGCATAGGCGTGACAGGCTGCCTCCACCGCCCGCCAGTCGTTACCGCTAGCGAGGACCAGAGCATCAACCCCATTCATAATCCCTTTATTGTGGGTTGTGGCCCGATAAGGATCGACTTGGGCCAGTTGGCTAGCTTGACTAATCCGCTTAGCCACTACTTGTGGATCTTGGCCTGGCTTAGCCAGAGCTTCAATAGGGATTTGACAAGTCGCCTTAGCCAGACATTGGGTAGCTAAGTTGCTTAAAATAGCCATTAATTTTTCTAGACGGGGTAGTGACTCATCCTTTTGACTAAGTGCTTCAATGTGACTGGCTAAGGCTTCCAGCATGGTATTCATCATGTTGGCGCCCATGGCTTCTTGGGTATCTACCGTCATATAGACCACAAAAAAAGGCTCGCTTTCACTGGGATAGTAGGCCGTTTCTAACTGGCGCACCCCACCGCCCCGTCGGCTGAGGCTAGGATGTGCCTGGTTGGCGACTTGGATGAGGTCTTCTTGGTGGTCTTTAATGTAACTAGTCCAGGTTTCGGCTTGGCTGGCTTGGTCTAAGCCTAAGAAGACCATTTGCCCAGTCATTTGCCGGTTCAAGACCTCACAATGGAAGCCGCCGCCTGCCTTAGCCATTTTAGCGGCGTAACTGGCTGCTGCAATGACACTCGGTTCTTCGATCGCCATAGGGATCAAGTAGTCTTTTTGATTAATGACAAAGTTCATTGCCAGTCCCAAGGGGAGGGAGTAGGTTCCAATGAGATTTTCAACCATCTTATCAGCCAGGTCTAAGGGCAAACCCTGGTTATTTTTGAGATAATCTTTTTCTGCATCACTAATATAGTGGAGCTCATTTAAGCGGGCCAGACGTTCCTCTAAGGGGAGGCGGTAGAAGCCCTGTAAATTCACTTGAGTCATAATAACCTCCTAAGTACTTTGTTTATCAGTGAGGGGGAAGTCCTTGTACTTTTCCATAAAAAAAGAAGTTGGCAATTGCTTCCAACTTCTAGTTTATGGGTCATTACTTGATTAATCAATAGCCAGTCGGTATTAATGATCGATACAATAGAGATTATCATCGACCATTTGATCGTCAGTTAAGAGGACAAAAACTTGCCGAAATTCATCAAAATCGATCCGATTATCATTGCCTAACATGCTGAGGGCTTGTGTTGTGACATGGATTTGACCGATATGCGTTTCCAGGACCTCATCAAAGCTTTCAAAACTTGGTGCATTGGTTTGTAAGACTAGACTACGATAGGCTCTGTGGCTGGTATGACCTGTTTCATCGGAAGTGGTTAGGCAAATATTATGGAAACGATCTAAGTTTTGTAACTGTTGTATGGCTTTCTGGGTGAAAAATAACTTCATGGCATATCCTCCTCACAACAACTCTTGTAAGGATGATTATATCAGAATTTGTGAGCAGTTTAGTCGGAAAAGCCTAAAAATAATTTTTAAAACGTTTTCACACCTTCACCAGCCGCTACTGAGAAAGCGGAGGCAGTCGGGGAGGTGTTTGGCCCAGTAAAATTCATTATGCTCTTCATCCACATAGATGTTGAAGTCAATATTTTCTACCGGGATACCTCCTGCGATAAGCAAGGCCTGGTAGTGGAGGGAAGCATCGATATAGGCTTGGTCCATATTGCCTGGGAGAAAGAGACGGTCAGTATCGTCTCCTTCTTTGGTGCCGACTTGGAGGTAGATTTTTTGCTCGGGGTCTAAGCTTTGCGACTTGAGATAGCGGTCAAAGGGTTCTTGGGCTATCCATTGGGCTAGGGAAAAAATCCCCAAGCGGCCAATCTGATCGGCATACTTAATTCCCATATAGGCGGTAATATTGGCCCCAAAAGAAGACCCGATCATGGCTGTATGTTTTTTATCGGTTTTAGTCCGATAGGTTTGGTCGATAAAGGGTTTAACCACCTTCATAATGAAGTCACTAAAATCATTACCTAAGCCGCCCAGGGGTCTTGCCTTAGGGTCACTAGGGTTTTCGAAGCTCCAAGCATTATAATCATCCGCCCGAGTCTGAGAGTCATTGTCGATTCCGACCACAATCATCTTGGCTAAGTCGGGATTACGCTTGAGGGTGGGGATGACCTTCCAAGAATAACCTAGGAAGGACTCCTTACTATAAAAAACATTTTGTCCGTCATGCATGTAAACGACTGGGTAGGATGCGGATTCCTGCTGGTAATTTTTAGGGAGTAGGACTCGCACCCGCCGCTTCTTGCCGGAATAGGGCAAGCTTAAGTAGTGGGTTTTCATTTTTAGATAATAATAATCGGCATTGAACATGATTTACCTCCGCTTAATGTGCTATTAGCATACTTGACCCGGGGGGATTAAGCAAGCGCAATCCCCCTGACGATGCTCAAGGTTAAGAAATAATTGCAGACTTCACAATATTTCGCTACAATGATGAGTAGAATAAAGGATAAGGGGGAGATGCCTTGGCAACAGAAGTCGAGCTTCTCAACGAAGCAGAAATGAAGCGCGCCTTAACGCGAATGAGTTATGAGATTTTGGAACGCAACCATGGTACCGCTAATTTAGCCATCGTGGGAATTAAAACCCGGGGAGCAATTATTGCTAACCGGATTAAGGCCCGCATCAACCAGTTAGAAGAGGCTGATGTCTTTTATGGGGAATTAGATGTCCGCGCTTACCGTGATGACCTCGACCAGGAAAAGGATAAGCTGATCAAAGATTTATCCCAGCTGGACTTTGATGTGAATGGTAAACATATCTTTATCTGTGATGATGTGCTCATGACCGGTCGGACCATTCGGGCGACCATGGATGCCTTGATGGATCATGGGCGTCCAAGCAAGATCTCTTTAGTGACACTCATTGACCGGGGGCACCGGGAATTACCGATTCGAGCGGATATTGTTGGTAAAAATATTCCCACTTCCCGTCAAGAGAAAATTCGGGTGAAGATGCGGGAACTCGACAGTAAGGACGCAGTATATATAATTAAATAGTTGGTACTAGGGGAGCCTTTATGGCTGAGATGTATTTTACAGACCCTTTGAACTTGAGACTAGGTAATACTAGCGGAAGAAAGTGCACGAAAAAACAGGTAAGAGGCATTTTCTCTTACCTGTTTTTTGCTAAGAAAGGACTTAATAATTATGGGACAAAGTAAACAAGTAAGAGTTTTATTAGAAGTTGCTATGGTAGCGGTATTAGCTTATTTATTAGGACTTTTGCCGACCACCAATGGAGTAGGTATTGGGGTAAACTTAGGAGTTATTCCCATTTACTTGATCTCTTTAAGACGGGGGATAAAGAGCGGTTTTGCTGCCGGCTTTCTGTTTGGGCTTTTGCAATTAATCACCGGTCAAGCTACGATTCTAACTCCCTTCCAAGTCTTCCTTGAATACTTCTTCGCCTTTATGTTAGCAGGTTTAACTGGAGTCTTTGCTAATCGTGTGAAGAGTGCAGGCTTAAAAGGGGATAAAAAAGGCCTATGGATCGGTATTTTTTCAGCGACCTTTATTGGGATGGTCGCCCAATACTTTATTCATTGGTTTGCTGGCTATGCCTTTTGGTCTTCTTATGCGCCAGAAGGAATGAATGCTTGGTGGTATACGACGATTGTCAATGTACCTACCGGTTTCTTCACCTGGTTAGTAGGGGCTTTAGTGGTGGCCTTGTTATTTAATAATGCCCCCCGACTCTTAAACCCAGAAGATTAAGCTGCAATTTTAACGATTGATTAGATGGAATTATTATTTTGAGACGTCCTTTGAGGGGGCGTCTTTTTTTATTGACGGGGACCTATTTTGGGTAAAAAGAAAGATTTTATGGAATTGTTGGCGCGCAAACACTTTAATAAGAAAGCGTTTGCTATAATATTTTGTGAAAAGGATAACTTAAGTTGAGGCCGACTTAAAGGGAATATCTCTTTTTTTAGCTAAGTTTGTGAAAAAATGCACTAAAAAATAAAATAGATTTTCATCATAATTTTACGATTAATCGATCAGTTAAATGGAGTTAAGAGAGAGTATTTGAGAGGAGTGTTTATTGTGTTTGTCGTACTTTTTTTAGCGGCCATGCTTATCGCTTATTTTGCCGGAGAAGTTGCTAAAAAAATCAAATTCCCGGCCATCATAGGTTGGTTGATTGTGGCCATGTTTCTTGGTGAGCACGGGCTAAATCTTTTAAGCCCTGAATTGATTTCAACCAAGCCTTACCAATCACTCATGGTCTTAATGCAGATCTTAGTGGGGTCCATGGTGGGCTATAAGTTAGTTTACCGTGACATCAAGGATTCCATCAGTAAAGTCTTCGCCATGGGGATATCCGACCTGGTGGTAACTTTTGTGGTGGTGACGGGATCCTTTGCTATTATTCTTCATCTCATGGGTTTACCAATCATAGCTGCCTTGCTTTTTGGTGGGATTGCTATTGCAACCGCCCCGGCGCCACCTGTCTCAGTGGTTGAGCAATATGATTGCTCTGGGCCACTGTCAGATTCAGTACCGTCGATGACAGCCTTTAACTCGGTCATGGTAAATGTTGTCTTCTTCCCCTTGGTTTCCATTATTGGAGCAGTTTTAAATGAAAGCTCGACTTCAGTGTTGGGATCCTTACTCATTATGATCTTGGCGCCGATTCTCTTAGGCGGAGTTATCGGATTTATCGCGGGAAAATTAGTGGGCAAAGGGGCATCCAGACAACAAAGCTTTGCCATCTATCTTTTAACCATGTTAGTGATTTATGGCTTGGATAATTATTTGAACTGGCATGTCTTTACTGAAACTCAAATGATGTCCTTATTAGCAGGAATCGCGGGATCCGCTGCCTTTATGAATGTGGTTGAACCTGAAAAGGTTCCAGGCTTGCAAATGGATCTGGGCCCGGTTCACTCCTATGCCTTAATGATTTTCATTGTTAACTTATCTATCCACCTCAACCCAGCGTCCTTACTCGATGGAGGCATGCTCATGGTAGCCTATATCTTGATTCGCGCAGTGGGCAAATACCTGGGTTGCTATCTGGGTGCCAAAATCAGCCATGCACCAAAAGTGGTTGAAAAATATATGGGGATTATTATGATGCCTCACTCAGGTGTTTCCATTATGTTTGCTGGGATTGCCGCTTATAACTTGATGGGCGTCTATCCTGAGCTAGCCAATCTTCTACAGATTACTATTTCCGCTAGCGCTCTGGTGATTGAAGTGATTTCCTTACCACTGGCAGGAATGGTTTATCAAAAGATTGGCGAAGCTGGCAAGGAAACGGAAAAATTGGCCGCCCAAGAGGAAATGCTTCCCAATTAGAATTAGACCGAAAATCTAGCTAAACGGGGATTATTTAGGACTAAAATAAAGGAGGAAATTTTGCCAATTTCAGAACATAGGGGGATTGGAAGATGTCAACGGCATTTATTGACTACTGTCTTAACCATGAAAAAGTAATCAATCACACCCGCCAGGAAAATTATAAAAAGGGTGATGTGATTGAAACCATTGGTACTCGGATAAGAGAAATTGGAATTGTTAATAAAGGCTTACTCAAAACAGTTAATTATTCAGCAGAAGGAAAAGAGTTAAATACCTCCCTCTTCTTTACCAATTCAATTTTATTGGAATATCTGTATTTTAATGACAATTTAAACTATACCTATGACTTAGTGGTCTTACGGGCCACAACGGTTACCTGGATACCGGCCAAAGTCTTTAAATCCATCGTTTTTGAGGATAGTTTGGGGATGGAGCTCTATGTCCACCATCTGATTGAAAGAGGTTTAGAGTCGCAGCGGATTATTTCGTGTTTGAACTATCCAACGATTCGGGAACGAATTTGCTACTGGATTGCCTCCAAGAATTCCTTAGAAATTGGTCGCAGTGATATTAAGCCCGACATGGAATTGCCCTTCACCCAGGAAATTTTCGCCAAATTAATTAAGGTGAGTCGGGCTAGTCTGAACCAGGAATTACACCGTATGGAAGATGAGGGCTTCTTCACGATGACAAGGAAGGCTTTGACAAATATTAATCAGGAGAAGATTTGGGATAACCTTTAAAGGGGTTGATGTTAAGGAAGATTCATGACTCATGCCATTAGATTAAGGCAGGCATTCAAGCCAGTTAAGGAAAGCATCATCAAATTGAGAGTAAATATTTAATAAAGGAGTGTAGCTATGATAAAAGAATACCAACAGGGTGATTTTAAGGCGGAAATTGCTGAGGGCAAGGTATTGGTCGATTTCTATTCAAAGACCTGTGGACCTTGTAAAATGTTAAGTTTTATCTTAGACGATATTGACAAAAGTCATGGAGAAGACCTAAAGATTCTTAAAGTGAGCTTTGAAGAAAACACTGACATCGTTGAAGAATATGGTGTCGAAGGTTACCCTACTTTAGTTTATTTTAAAGACGGAGAAGAAGTGAGTCGCAAAGCAGGCCTACAACAAAAACCAGTAATCGAGGCCATGATTGAAGGAACACAATAATAAAGGAGTATACCAATGACAGTAAAATACGAATTTAAAGAACACTTAATTGAAACACAGTATAAGAATGAAACTGCCATGTTGAAGGAATTGGACCGTGGAAACTATACCATGGAAAATCCTTTAATTAAGTATAACCCCTACGTGGTGAATGCCTTATCTGCGGTCATCCTATTCGAAACGGAAGAAGAAGTGGGTATGGTTGTCCGGGTGAAGGGAAAGACCCCAGAAGCAGATTTCTACCAGGCCTTCCCTAAAGCAAAACGTCACGTTTTACCAATTGTGGGTCTCTATTCTGATTATGAAAATAAGATTGAAATCCATCCTTGGCAAAAACCTGATCAAGTGGTGACCCATACCATTAAGACACCTAAAACCTCAAATTCAGATTTAGTTCACTCCATGGAAACAACAGCAGAATACATGCAGGATAACTTAATGATTCTATCCTGTGCAACCTCTGATTTCGTTATTGGGGTAGACAACCAAGGAGATGTCCGTCTAGAATTTACCGTTCCGATTCTATGGGATATCAAGCACTTAGATAATGGAAATATCTTAGTGGGTTCTGACCGCCTCATCAAGATGCCCTACTTCGTTAGCGGTATGTATGAAATGAGCTTGGTCGGTAAGATTTATAAGGAATACCGGGTACCAAGAGGTTATCACCATGACCAATGTGTCTTACCTAATGGTGATATTGTCGCCTTGAACTGTGACTGGGACAATGCGACGGTGGAAGACCAAGCAGTTCTTATTGATAAGGATACTGGTGCGGTTAAGAAGGTATGGAACTTCCGTGACTTCATCAAACCAGAGTCGCAGAAATCAGGCTCATGGTCAGACGAAGACTGGTTCCACTGTAATGCAGTTTGGTATGATGAGCAAACCAACTCATTGACCTTCTCAGGCCGTCATATTAACTCTATGGTTAACATTGACTTTGACTCTGGTGAATTGAACTGGATTATCTCTGATCCGGAAATGTGGGCGGAAGAATACCAAAAATACATGTTTACACCAGTTGGAGATGGTGACTTTGGCTGGCAGTATGAGCAACATTCCAACCTAATTACACCTTTAGGCGATGTTATGTGCTTTGATAACCATCACTGGGGTAGTCAGAACCCTGACAAGTACCTAGCCGCTAAGGATAACTACTCTCGCGGAGTTAAGTACCGTATTGACACAGATAAGATGGAAATTGAACAAGTCTGGCAATATGGTAAGGAACGTGGTCATGAATTCTTTTCACCATACATCTGTAACGTGAAATACTATAATGAAGGGCACTACTTGACTCACTCTGGTGGAATTACTTATACAGCTGACGGTGAGCCATCAGAAGAATTAGGGCCATTTGCTCAATTAGATGATCCAAATGCCGATCTACGCTCAATTACTGTTGAAACCATTAGTGAAGATAAGATGCTTGAGCTCAAGGTTAAATCCAACTATTACCGTGCTAATAAGTATCCAGCTTACAACACCTACGGTAACAATCTCGCTTTAGGTCGCGGCAAGTTAGTGGGGGATATCGGTGAAACCTTACAAATGGACTATGATATTCCGGCTGAAGATACTGGAGAATTATTACCAGATACTCATGAAGGACGCCTGGTAGAAGAAGCAGATATGTTTACCTTCCATGCTAAATTCGCTAAGGGACAACTGGTTATGTTACTCCTAGAAGGTGAAGAAGAAACACGTAGATACTTTATCTCGACTGCTAAAGGTAAGCGTGGAGCCATGTGTGCTGGAACCTTCTTGTCTGCAGATGACCGTGACACCCGGACAGGTGTTACTAAGGAAGGCATGAAGGGCGCTTACAAGGTGAAAGTAATCGTTGATGACAAGAAATATGACACAGGCTTAACTATCCACGCTTAATCAAGTTCAGTTCGCTATGCAATAAATCGGAAAATTTTTGACCGATATTGCTGAATCCTTTAAAGGAACTGTATATAAACCTCGGAAACCTTTCATTTTAGTTGAAAGGAATTCCGGGGTATTTTTATGATTATATGTTGGGGAAGACAAGATATTAAAAAAGAGAAACTTTCACGCATTAAAAATTGAGAAAAAACATGAAATGTTGGGGCGCAAACATAAAACGGTGAAAACGCTTGCTATAATAGTATACAAGAAGGTGAAAGGAATGAATTTATAGAACGAGTTTATTTTTTTGGTATAGTATGTGAAAAATAGCACTAATTAAATTGATAGAGGAGGAATAACCATGACAGAAACAGCAACTTATACCTATAAAGAACACCTGATTGAAAAACAAAGAAAAGCCGAAGAGGCCATGTTAGAAGAGTTTCACTTAGGTGACTATACCCTAGACAATCCCTTAGTGAAATATAATGCCTATCTCATTAACCCCTTATCCGCAGTGGTTCTCTTCAAGACCGAAGAACCTACCGCGATTACTGTTCGTGTCTTAGGTAAAACCGAAGAAGCAGATATCTTCCAAACCTTCCCAGTAGGTACTGAACATGTACTTCCGATTGTGGGACTTTACCCTGAATATGAAAACAAGGTGGAAATCTATCCTTACCAAACCCCTTCCAAAAAACATACAGTGACCATTCCAGTGGGCGAAGTGGAAGGTACCGACCTGGTGAATTCGATTGAAACCACCCCTGAGTATATGCAAGACAACATTATGTTCCTCTGCCCAGCCAACTATGCCTTAGCTATTGCGGTGGACTATGCGGGTGATGTCCGTTTGAAATTAGATGTGCCTATGGTTTGGGACGTTAAGGTATTAGATAATGGCCACTTGCTCATGTCCAGTGACCGCTTGACCTCTATGCCTTACTTCATGAGTGGGATGTATGAGTTCTCAGCAGTGGGTAAGATCTACACCGAATACCGGGTACCTACCGGCTTCCACCACGATTGCTGTGTCTTACCTAACGGAGACATCATCGCTTTAACCTGTAACCATGAAAACAGTACCGTGGAAGACCAACTAGTGGTAGTGGATAAAGACACCGGTGTGGTAAAACGGACCATTAACTATATCGATTTCTTAAAACCCGGCGCTCAAAAATCAGGTTCCTGGTCAGAAGAAGACTGGTTCCACAACAATGCGGTTTGGTATGACGAGCACACCAATTCCTTAACCTTATCTGGACGTCACGTTAATGCCATGGTTAATATTGACTTTGATACTGAAGAAATTAACTGGATTATTTCTGATCCCGATGGCTGGCCAGAAGAATACCACAAGTATCTCTTCACTCCAGTGGGTGACGGAGAATTTGATTGGCAATATGAACAACATGCCAACTTAATTACACCTGATGGCGACGTGATGTGCTTTGACAACCACCACTACGGGGCTCAAGATCCAGACAAGTACCTAACACCAGAAGAATCCTATTCACGTGGGGTTCGTTACAAGATTGATACCGAAACCATGGAAATTGAACAAGTCTGGCAATATGGTAAAGAACGTGGCTATGAATTCTTCTCACCATATATCTGTAACGTAGTTTACTATAATGAAGACCACTACCTCATTCATTCCGGCGGTATTGCTTATGACGGCCAAGGCAACCCATCCAAAGAATTAGGGCCATTCGCCATGCAAGAAGATCCTGATGCTAAATTAGAATCCATTACCGTTGAATGGAATCATGGCGTTAAAGAATATGAATTAAGCGTGCGTTCTAACTACTACCGGGCTGAGAAATTTCCACTATATTCTAAGAAGGGTGGCGAATATGACCTACAATTAGGCGCTGGACGTGTTCTCGGTTACTTAGGTGAAACCGCGCAAATGGACTATGACATCCCAGCTGAAGAAGTCAATGAACCCGTTCCTGAAAAGGTTGACGTTCGTCTAACCGATGAAGAAGATATGTTTACCTTTGAAGCCATGTTTGAAAAAGGGCAATTAGTCATGTTAGTCCTTGAAGGCGAAGAAGACACCCGTCGTTACTTCATCTCTACCGCTAAGGGCCACCGCGGAGCTATGTGTGCCGGAACCATCCTGCCAAAAGATGACCGGGAAACTCGGACTGTAGTCACCAAATACGGCTTTGATAAGGGAGATTACAAGGTCAAATTAATCATCGATGACAAAAAATATGACACTGGCCTAACCATTAAGGGCTAAAGAAAGACATTTTAAATTTCTTTAAAAAAATTTGGACAAATTAACCAAACTATGGTCTAATAAAATAGCTACCTCGGAAGCCTTTTCCGTTATAAGAAGCGACTTCTGAGGTATTTTTATCATTTTAAGGAGGAAGATATGGACATTTTGAAGAAGAAGAGCTTCTGGCTCTCATTTATTCTGTTATTATTAGTTTCTTTATTTGCTAAATGGCTCTCAGGCTTCCCTGGCTTATCCTTAATTGGTCACTTAGTGATTGCCTTAATTATTGGGATGGTTTTACAAGCATCCGGTCAATTAAAGGGGATCGCCAAGGGGGGATCAGGCTTTATCTCTAACAAGTTCTTACGTTTAGGGATTATCTTGATGGGTTTCCGCCTCAACCTGGAAGTGCTGGCTCAACACGGGGTCAAGACCATTACCCTGGCTATTGTAGTGATTGCCTTTACTATTGGCTTGATTTATAGCCTAGCTAAGGCTGCTGGAATTGAACGCAAATTATCCCTCTTATCCGCTTCTGGTTGTGGGATCTGTGGGGCTGCAGCTGTTCTCGGCCTATCACCCATTATTGAAACGGATGAGGACGATGAGGTGATTTCTGTTGCCGTGGTCGCTATTCTGGGGACCATTTTTACTCTGATTATGGTGCTCTTACGGCCAGTCATGGGCTTAACCGATGTTCAGTTCGGGGTCCTAGCTGGTGGTTCCTTACATGAGATTGCCCATGCTGTTGCTGCTGGGGCTGCAGGGGGAGCTGCTTCAGAAAATATTGCTGTGATTGTTAAGTTATCACGGGTATTAATGTTAGCCCCTGTCTCCTTGATTTTCTCTTATATTGCTAGTCGCCGGAGTGATGGCAATAGCCATGCCAAGATTCAATGGCCATGGTTCATGTTAGGTTTCATCATTTCTTCAGCGATTGGGACCTATGCCGGACTATCAGATGCTATTGTGGGCCACTTAGTTGACTTGGCCTACATTCTCTTAGGGATGGCAATGGCTGCTTTAGGGGTAAATGTGAACTTTAAAGTGGTCTTTGAAAAGGGACAAAAGGTCTTTGCGGTTTGTTTCGCTGGCTCAGTAGCTCTCTTTGCCCTGGTCTTTGTTGTGGCTAAAATGTTCTTCTAATCAAATAAAGCAAAAGAAAAAACGCAAGTCCATTTGGGCTTGCGTTTTTTGCATGAAGTGATTATTCTTCGTCAGAATCTTTTTCGCCGATAACTTCAGGTTCAGCGGCTACAGCTGGTTCTGCATCTTCTTCAGGTTCGTCATCTGGAGCGCTGACTGATACGATAACTTCTTCTGGGTCGGTAATTAATTCAGCGTCTTCCATACCTTCGAATTTAACTTCTCCGGCAGTAACGCTGTCATTAATGTCTAAGCCGCTAACATCCACAGTGAAGTATTCTGGCGCTTTAGCAGGGTCAATACGTAAGGTAACTTCGTAGACGTTGATGGCTGCCACACCAGCAGGGTTAGCTAGCTTGTCTTCGCCAACGATAGATACAGGAACATTAACCTCAAGTTTTTCACCTTTCTTGATCGCTTGTAAGCTAATGTTATAAACGATTGGCTTAATCGCTGCACGAGAAATCTCACGTAGGAAAACAGTACGGCTTCCTTGTCCTTCAATTTCTAATTCGAAAACTGAGTTAGTCCCTAAGTCACGTTCAATTTTTTCCACGTCTGGGCGTTCCATTGAAATTTTGATAGGGTCTAGGTCACTAGCATACACGACACCTGGAACTAAGTCTTCACGGCGTAAAGCCTTTGAAGCGGATGTTCCTGCAGCATCACGCGTTTTTGCTACAAATTTCATCATTCTACCTCCTGATTATTACTTTTATGAATTCTTTGAATTCCTAAAAACTACTCAATTATAGCACAAAGGGCCATAATAGATCAAGAATCCATAGTTTTTCAATTTCTATTTAACCATAAAAAGGCCAAGAGTTGTAGTCTTTTTGAAAAATATTTCCTGTTATTCGCTTTTTCGGCTGTCTAGAGAATGATAAGGACTTCTAGTTTTTAATTCCTAGTGGACCAACTCAAGGCTGAAGTATGGTAAAATAACGGCAATAATATCTGCTTACCTAGGAGGTTATCCATGTTTTACACCAGTACGAGAAATAGTCAGCTTTCTGTCCGGTCAACAGAGGCGATTTTGCAAGGCCTAGCGCCTGACGGGGGGCTTTATGTTCCTGAATCGATTCCTCATTACCAAGGAGATTGGGAGACGATGAGCAAGTTGTCCTACCAGGAACTAGCCTTTCAAATTTTAAGACTCTATTTTGATGATTTCCCTAAGGACATTTTACAATCCTGTATCCAAGCCGCCTATGATGAAAAATTTGATGATGACCGCATTGCACCGATCGTAGGCTTATCAGACCACTATCTTTTGGAGCTTTTCCATGGTCCAACGATTGCCTTTAAGGATATGGCCTTATCCCTACTGCCTCATTTAATGAAGGCTGCCCAAAAAGTCTTGGGTCGCGATGAAGAAATTATCATTTTAACCGCGACTTCAGGAGACACCGGTAAGGCCGCTATGGCTGGTTTTGAAGACGTGACTGGGACTAAGATCATTGTCTTCTATCCTAAGGGCGGGGTTTCCAGCATTCAGGAAAAACAAATGCTGACTCAAAAAGGAGACAACACCTATGTCTTTGGGGTCAAAGGAAACTTTGATGACGCTCAAAGTAAGGTCAAGGAGCTTTTCAATGATAAGGACTTAGCAGCGGAACTTCAAGCCAACCATAGCCAATTTTCTTCTGCTAATTCCATGAATATCGGTCGCTTGTTCCCTCAAGTGGTTTACTATTTCTATGCCTATGGGCAATTACTGAAACAGGGCGCCATTCAAGCAGGGGACTTGGTCAACTTTACGGTGCCAACCGGGAATTTTGGAAATATATTGGCTGGCTACTATGCTAAGCAAATGGGCCTACCGATTGACCGCTTAGTCTGTGCCTCTAACGATAATACCGTCCTTTATGATTTCTTCACTAGCGGAACTTATGACCGCCGTCGCCCCTTTAAGTTGACTATCTCTCCATCGATGGATATTTTGGTCTCCAGTAATCTGGAACGGCTCTTGTATTACGCCGTGGGCCAGGATAGTCAAGCGGTCAAAGACTTGATGGCTGCATTACAGGACAAAGGTCACTATCAAATAGGTCAAGAAGTGAAAGCGGCCTTTGATAGCTTTATTGGAGCTTATAGTGATGAAGCTGAAACTAGAGCAGAAATTAAGCGCGTTTACCAAGAGGACCATTACCTCATGGATCCCCATACGGCCGTGGCTTCCGCCTGCCTGGGCAAGGTGAAGGACCAGTTAGCGGGTAAAAGTATTGTGGTGTCGACAGCTAGTCCTTTTAAATTCCCCGCTGCCGTTTTAGAATCGATCGATAAGGGCGACAGTCATTTAAGTGACTTAGAACTCTTGGAGGCAGTGCAAGCAGCTAATGGCTTGGACTATCCCCAAGCAATACAAGCCATCCTTGAAGCTGACAGCCGGCCTGAACGGGTGATTGAAGTGGAGAAAATGGAAACAGTGGTAAGAGAGATTGCCAAAGGATAGGAGATTAAGGTGTTAGAAAATAAACAAATCGTTGTGATCGTGACTGGTGGAATTGCTGCTTACAAGGCGCCAGACTTTGTGCGTCTATTGATCAAGTCCGGCGCTGAAGTTAGGGTAGTGATGACTGAGGCAGCTGAACAATTTGTCCGCCCCTTTACTTTCGAGGTCTTAACCAAGTACCCAGTCCTAACTGACCAGGGAGAGTATCCTGAAAGTATCGGTCACATTCATTTAGCTGACTGGGCAGATCTGGTGGTTGTTCTCCCAGCTACCGCTAACACCCTAGCCAAGGCGAGCTTGGGTTTAGGGGATAATGAGGCAACTGCTACCTTATTAGCCATGGATTGCCCACGGATTTTTGTTCCGGCCATGAATAATAAGATGTGGGAAAATCCTGCGACGGTTAATAATGTCGCCAGCCTGAGAGAGAGGGGAGATATTGTTATCGAACCGGCCTCTGGCTTTTTGGCGGAAGGTTATGAAGGCAAAGGGCGGATGCCTGAACCCATTGAGGTCTTGCAAGCAGTGAAGGCTTTGGTCGCTTTGAAGAAGGCCTTTGCCGATCAAGCAAAGAATGTGCTTAAGAATAGCTCATTTAAAGAAAAGAAGATCGCGGTATCCGCTGGAGGCACCCAGGAAGCCATCGACCCTGTCCGCTTTATCGGTAACCATTCCTCAGGGAAAATGGGCCTAGCTTTGGCCCATGTGGCGGCCCTCTTAGGGGCTGAAGTGACCTTAGTGATGACTCCAACGGCCCAAGGCTTGCCCCATTTACCAGCTATTAAGACCCGTCAAGTGAAAGACGCCCGCCAACTCTACCAAGTCATGCATGAATTGAACGAGGCCAGTGATATCATTATCATGGCAGCGGCTGTTTCTGACTACCGGGTCGAGACGCCTAGCACCGAGAAGATCAAGAAGAATAAAGAAAATGACCAGGACCACTTACAAATTAGCCTGGTAGAAAATCCTGATATTCTCAAGAGCCTTTCCCAGGATGGCACCTTCCTGGTTGGCTTTGCAGCGGAAACTAACCATGTGCTTGACTATGCGAAGAAGAAATTAGCCGCCAAGGGTATCGATATGATTGTGGCTAATGACGTGAGTCAACAAGCCATCGGTTTCTCTAGCGAAGATAATGCTGTCACCATCATTAGTCAAAAGGGGGCAAGATCCTTGCCTCAAGCCGATAAGATGATGATTGCTGCTGGAATCTTTGCCCAAATTGCCCAAGAATTGAATGCATAAGAAAAAGGACTTAGCTCCCGGCCAATTTAATGGCTGGATCAGCTAGGTCCTTTGTTTCTTGGTCAAGGATTAAAACTCATCACCTAAAAGATAGGTGTGTTCGCCCAAGGAATATGGATCGGTTTTATTAATTCGCTCGTAGTAGAGGTGACCGTCAAGGTGGTCGATTTCATGTTGCAAAACGATGGCAGGATAGCCTTTGAAACGTTTCTTAAAGTGATTGCCTTCCAGATCATCGTAAGTAATAGTGATGCGAGCATAGCGGGGCACATAACCGGACACATCGTCATCGACTGAGAGGCAGCCTTCGCCTTCTCTGAGGCAAACTTTTTCTACGGAATGACTAATGATCTTTGGATTGACCATAACCCCTTCTAAAATAATCTCTTCATCGGAATCAGGATCTTCGATATTAGGAACCAAAAGGGCGATCATCTTTTCGCCGATACCTACTTGAGGGGCAGCGAGACCAACACCAGCCCGGAGACCAAGTTCAGGGCCCTTTTCTTCATCTTGACTATTATACAGGTATTCCATCATATCGTGAGCGGCTTGTTTTTGCGCTTCATTTAAGGGAAAAGTGATGGTGTCTGCTTCACGGTGTAAAACTGGATTACCATCACGGGTTATGTCATCCATTAAGTACATACAGCTTATCCTCCATTAACTATCTTATATTTTAATTCATTTTCTCAAATTACAGCAAATAAGTCAAAAGGATCTCGCCGTTTTTTAAGGCCATAAATCATCGAATCAGAACAATAAATGTATCCCTTAATTAATAAAACCTTCACAAGGTAAGCGCTTTCCTTACCGAACTGTAACAGTGTTATAACAGTTGCAAACACCTGTATTATTTTTAAAAATGGCTTTATATAAGTACTTTAGCCAGACTTTTAGGAAATCAATCACTACGCGCATGTTAACGTTTACACAAATAAAGCAACTGTTCTAATATAGAAAGTTAGGATTTGGACCTCAATTGTTTGAATTCGCTTCCTTTCCATGATAAATTAGTGAAGTGAAGGGTGAATAAGCCAATGCCAAGGCATGGCAAAATATTTTCTTTACAGAAAGGAATGTGTACAGATGGCAAAACAACCAGTAGATTATCAAGCACAACTTGCTGGTATTGACGAACAGTTCCAAATGGTTCGTATACTAGACGAGGAAGGAAAAGTCGTTAACCCTGACATTATGCCAGATTTAACTGACGACCAACTTGTAGAAATAATGAAACGGATGGTCTTTTCAAGAACCTTACACGAACGCTCAATGGCACTTGCTCGCCAAGGACGTTTAGGCTTTTATGCGCCAACTTATGGACAAGAAGCTTCACAAATGGCTAGCTCTTATGCCTTTGAACAAGATGACTGGCTATTCCCAGGTTACCGCGATATTCCACAATTAGTGGCTAAGGGATTACCAGTAGATAAGGCCTTCCATTGGTCTCGTGGACACGTTGAAGGAAATGATTATCCAGAAGACTTCCATGCAATGCCTCCACAAATTATTATTGGGGCCCAACTTATCCAAGGTATGGGTAATGCTGTTGGTCAAAAATTAAATGGTTCTAAGAATGTCACCTACACCTACACTGGTGACGGTGGTTCAAGTCAAGGGGACTCATATGAAGCTTGGAACTATGCTGGTCGCTATAAAGCACCAATTGTTTTCTTCATTCAAAACAATGGTTTTGCGATTTCCACCCCACGTCAAAAACAATCAGCGGCTAAATCCTTAGCACAAAAAGCCGTTGCAGCTGGTATGCCAGGTGTTCAAGTGGATGGTAACGATGCCTTAGCAGTTTATGCGGTAGCTAAACAAGCACGTGAATGGGCTGCAGCAGGTAACGGACCAGTCTTAATTGAAACCATTACCAACCGCCTCGGCGCTCACTCCACTTCCGGTGACGATCCTAAGATTTATCGTACCGATGAAGATATCCAAAGCTGGACCAGTCGTGAACCACTTATTCGTTTCCGTGCATATCTAGAAGAAAAAGGCCTCTGGGACGAACAAACTGAAAGCGACTATGTCGAAAGCGTTAAAGAAGAAGTTCAAGCAGCCATCAAGAAAGCTGAAGCTGCACCTAAGCAAAAAGTTTCCGACTTCTTGAAGAACATGTTTGAAGAACCAGGACAAAACATTAAAGAACAAATTGAAAAATATGAAGCGAAGGAGAGTGAATAAGGATGGCCAAGAGAACTGGAAAAACAATGGTAGAAGCCATCACTGCAACGTTAGACCAAGAAATGGCTCGTGACGATAAAATTTTACTTTTCGGTGAAGACGTAGGTAAAAACGGTGGTGTGTTCCGTGCTTCTAAAGGTTTATATGATAAATATGGTGAAGACCGTGTAAGTGATACGCCTCTATCTGAATCAGGTATTGGTGGTATGGCAATCGGACTTTGTCTCCAAGGTTTCCGTCCTATCATGGAAATCCAATTCTTCGCTTTCGTATTTGAAGTGATGGACTCCTTAGCTGGACAAATGTCACGTTACCGCTTCCGTTATGGAGCAACCCGTAACTTCCCAATTACCGTTCGTTCACCATTTGGTGGAGGGGTTCACACACCTGAAATGCACGCGGACTCAGTAGAAGGTCTCTTTGTCCAAACCCCAGGGATGAAAGTGGTTGTTCCATCAAGTCCTTATGAAGCTAAAGGTTTACTTGCTTCAGCAATTCGTGACAATGACCCAGTCTTATTCCTTGAACACATGAAGTTATACCGTTCATTCCGTGAAGAAGTTCCTGAAGAAGAATATACCATTCCTCTAGGTGTAGCCAATGTGGCTCGTGAAGGCTCTGACGTTACTGTGATCGCTTATGGTTACATGGTACGTGAAGCGCTTAAGGCTGCGGAAGAATTAGAAAAAGAAAATATTTCTGTTGAAGTCATTGACTTACGGACGATTTCACCAGTTGACTATGAAACCATTGGTAAATCTGTTGAAAAAACCGGCCGTGTTGTCATGGTACAAGAAGCTCAACGTGAAGCTGGTGCAGGTAACAATGTGATCGCTGAAATTTCTCAACGTTTCATTCTTTCTCTAGAATCACCAATTGAATTCGTATCAGCTCCTGATACAGTTTACCCATTTGGTTTAGCAGAAAATGACTGGTTGCCAAATGCTGATGACATCAAAGAAGCAGTTAAGAACACAGTTAATTTCTAGAAATAAGTAATCCTATTGAATCACTTAAGCTAAGAAGGGATGATGAAAAAAGATGACATATACTTTTAATATGCCAGACGTCGGTGAAGGCATGAGCGAAGGCGAAGTTGTTAGCTGGCACGTTGCTGTCGGAGACTCCGTCCAAGAAGAAGATGTTCTTGTTGAAATCCAAAATGATAAATCTGTTGAAGAAATCGCTTCACCTGTAAGCGGTAAAATTGAAAAACTATACGTTGAAGAAGGTGACGTAGCTATCGTTGGGGAACCTTTGATTGACTTCTCAGGGGAAGGTTTACCAGAAAGTGATAATACAGCCTCTGGAGCTCCAGCTAGTGAAGAAGCCTCAGCTCCTTCAGCTAACGCAAGCACCGGATATTACCAATTCCGCCTACCAGATGTTGGTGAAGGAATGGCCGAAGGTGAGATCGCTGAATGGCTAGTCAGTGAAGGCGACGAAGTCACTGAAGATACTGCGGTTGTTGAAATTCAAAATGACAAATCCGTAGAAGAAGTTTACGCGCCAGTTGCTGGTACCATTAAGAACATCATTGTGCCTGCCGGTGAAGTAGCCAATGTGGGTGATGTTCTTGCTGAAATCGACTCACCAGAACATAACAGCGAAGGCTCAGCACCATCTTCGACTCCAGCTTCTCCAGCTCAACTTGAAAAAGCTGACGAAGGCAATGAAGGAGCAACCGGTGCAGCTAATGGCAACGGTGGCGTTCCACAAACCGCTGATCCAAACAAACGCGTATTAGCAATGCCTTCCGTGCGTCAATATGCGCGTGAAAAAGGTGTAGACATCTCTCAAGTTGCAGGTAGCGGTAAGAATGGCCGTGTTCTCAAAGAAGACATTGATAACTTTGACGGACAAGCTGCAAGCGCAAGTGCTCCAGCTGCTGAAGCGACAAGTGCTAAAGCCAGCGAAGAACCTGCTAAGAAAGCTGCACCTAAGAAGGAAAGCCATGAAGACGGCGATGTAGAACACGTGAAGATGACTCCAATGCGTAAAGCGATCGCTAAATCCATGGAAACCTCTAAATACACTGCTCCTCAAGTGACCTTGTTCAAGGATGTCGAAGTATCCAAACTATGGGATCACCGTAAGAAATTCAAGGGTATTGCTGCTGAACGTGATACCAAGTTAACCTTCTTACCATATGCAGTGAAAGCTTTAATTGCTGCAGTTAAGAAATACCCAATGCTTAACGCTTCAGTTGATGATGACGCCCAAGAATTCTTATTGAAGAAATATTACAACATTGGTATTGCTACTGATACTGATCAAGGATTATACGTTCCTGTAGTTCATAATGCAGACCGCAAATCCATGTTTGATATTGCTGATGAAATTAATGATAAAGCTGCCAAGGCTCATGAAGGTAAATTGAAGGCTGCTGACATGTCAGACGGTACTGTTTCCATTTCTAACATCGGTTCAGTTGGCGGGGAATACTTCACCCCAATTCTTAACTACCCAGAGGTTGCCATTTTAGGCTTTGGTGCAATTGTGCAACAACCTGTAGTTGACGACAATGGTGAATTAGCAGTTGGTCGAGTATTGAAACTTTCATTAACATTCGACCACCGTATCGTCGACGGCGCAACAGGACAAAAAGCCTTGAACGAAGTTGGTCGTCTGCTTAGCGATCCTGAATTATTATTAATGGAATCTTAAGGAGGTAGTTAGTAAATGGTTGTAGGTGCAATGGCAATTGAACTGGATACAGTCGTTGTTGGGGCTGGACCTGGCGGATACGTTGCGGCGATCCGCGCAGCCCAAATGGGACAAAAAGTAGCCATTATTGAACGTGAATATATTGGTGGTGTCTGCTTAAACGTTGGCTGTATTCCTTCCAAGGCTTTAATCCAAGCTGGACATGCTTACCACGAAGCCAATGGCGGTTTAGACGTCTTTGGTGTGGATTCAAAAGCTAGCTTAGATTTCACCAAAACACAAGAATGGAAAGACAATAGCGTGGTTAAAACCCTAACCAGTGGGGTAGAAATGCTATTGAAGAAAAATAAAGTGGAAATTATCCGCGGGGAAGCTTTCTTCAACAATGAACGTGAATTAACTGTGATGGGTGAAGGTGATGAACACCAACTCTATAGCTACAAACACGCAATCATTGCAACAGGTTCCCATCCAATTGAAATCAAAGGCTTTAAGTTTGGTGGCCGTGTCATTGACTCCACAGGTGCCTTAAACTTAAAAGAAGTGCCTAAGAAACTTGTTGTTATCGGTGGTGGGGTCATCGGTGCTGAGCTCGGTTCAGCTTATGCTAACCTCGGCAGCCAAGTCACCATCTTAGAAGGTTCTCCTCAAATCTTACCTAACTTTGAAAAAGATATGGTTAAGGTTGTCGAAAAAGGCATGAAAGCCAAAGGCATGGATATCCATGTTAACGCCATGGCTAAGGAAGCTGTCGATAATGGGGACTCTGTAACCGTTAAGTATGAAATTGACGGTAAGGCTAACGAAGTGGAAGCGGACTATGTCTTAGTTTGTGTTGGTCGTCGTCCTAACACCGAAGATCTCGGCTTAGAAGCCTTAGGTGTTAAAAAGAATGACCGTGGCCTAATTGAAGTTGATAACCAAGGTCGCACCAGCGTGAAGAATATCTTCGCGATCGGTGACGTGGTTCCTGGTGCTGCTTTAGCCCACAAAGCTTCCTACGAAGGTAAAATTGCTGCGGAAGCCATTTCTGGTAAAGCCGCTGCAGTGGACTACAAGGTAATGCCTTCCGTTGCTTTCACTGACCCTGAAATTGCTTCTTATGGTCTAACTGAAAAAGAAGCCAAGGACCAAGGGCTTGACGTGAAAGCAACCAAGTTCCCATTAGCTGGGAATGGACGGGCTTTGTCATTGAACCAAAAAGAAGGGTTCGTGCGCCTAGTTGCTACTAAGGATGACAAGGTGATCGTTGGTGCTCAAATGGTCGGCGTTGGAGCTTCAGACGTGATGGCTGAAGCAGGCCTAGCTATTGAAGCAGGTATGAACGCTGAAGACATTGCCCTCACTATCCATGGCCACCCATCCCTCGGGGAAAGCTTAATGGATACAGCAGAAGGCGTTCTCGGCATGCCAATCCATATGTAAGCATAAAATAATACAAGAAAGGCTCTTGCTCCGGCAAGAGCTTTTTTTATTAGCTAATATGTGACTAATCAATGATCTATGACTTGCACTTTAGGGATTTCTTAGCCATACTAAGGAAAAAGACTAGGATGGAGTGTCGCTATGAGTAAAATTACTGATAAATTTAAGGACTATGCCTTAAAAGGAGGCGTTCCGGTTGAAGAATCTAAGCTGGAGGGTGGACAGAAACTCTTCCGGATGGGAATGCAGCTGCCGGATAGGGAGGTTATCCCTGTAGCCATCATTATCGACAGTAAGGAAGACCCGGCGGTAGATTATCAAATTACCTACAGTAAGCTAGCCTATGTGAAGGACTATAACCAACGAGGCGAGGCCTTAGATGAAATTAACCGGCTTAACCGGGTCCACACCGGCTATTTCCACCTGTGTTTAGCGGGTGATGGTGAAATTTATTTAAGAACTTTAGGCCGGGTATCGGAAGATGTGCGCCCCCTTTATGAGATTATTATGGCCGGTCAACAGGTCTTAAGGATCTTAGTCAAAGAATCAAAGCTGTTAAAAAACTAAAGGATTAGACTTGATAGAGAAGACCGCAAGCTAACATGCGGTCTTTTTTAATGCGCTTTTTAGCTGAAAATTGTTAAAAAAAGTAACACATAAAAACCGGTTTTTCTTGGAATAATTAGCTAATAACTTATTTTATTAATAAATAATAAAGAACCCTTAAATTTCTATGGAAAATAGTTTGACAATTCAGAAGTAAATACGTAAAATATAAACAACCATAACAAATATGTTAGAAAATATAACATATTTGATTATCGCAGGATTGGAGTGAGAAAAATGATCATTGAATTTAAAGATGTGGAAAAGTATTACGGTGATTTTCATGCCTTAAAAGATATTAACCTTGGCATTGCTGAGGGAGAGGTGGTCACCTTGATTGGGCCGTCTGGGTCTGGTAAGTCGACCCTTTTGCGGTGTATTAATGGCCTGGAAGAAATTTCTAGTGGTCATCTCTATTGTGATGGCGAGGATATTGCTGATCCTAAAACCAATATCCGTCAAATTCGCCGTGACTTTGGCATGGTCTTCCAACACTTTGAATTGTATCCGCATATGACCGTTATGGAGAATGTGACCCTGGCACCGATTAAGGTCATTGGAAAGACCAAAGAAGAAGCCTATGAGCGTGCAGAGCGGCTACTCAAACGCGTGAATATGTGGGATAAGCGGGATTCTTATCCAAGCCAACTCTCTGGTGGTCAAAAGCAAAGAGTGGCCATTGCTCGGGGCCTGGCTATGAAGCCTAAGGTCTTGCTTTTCGATGAACCCACTTCAGCCCTGGACCCAGAAATGGTCGGTGAAGTCTTAGAAGTTATGCAAGGCATTGCCCAACGTGATCAAATGACCATGGTGGTGGTTACCCACGAAATGCGCTTTGCCCGCCATGTCTCAACCCGGACCATCTTTATGGAGGCGGGTGAAATTGTCGAAGATCGTCCGAGTGAGGAATTCTTCAGTCAACCAAAATCGCGACGGGCGCGTGACTTTATCTCCTCCCTTGAAGGCTTATAAAAGGAGGGACTACCATGAAAAATCCAGGTAAAAAGCTCTTGCTCCTCGCCCTGACAGGCCTGCTGTGTTTGCTCAGTGCCTGTGGGAAATCTGTGAGTGAGAAAAATATTATGGACCGCTTGCAAACTGACCAAGCCCCTAAGATTCGTTGGGGAGTCAAGGTGGATACCAATTTATTCGGCTTTTACAACATTGAAAAAGGAGAAGTTGAGGGCTTTGATATTGATATCGCTAAGGAACTGACTAAGCGGATCGCTGGCCCCAATGCTCAAGCAGAATTTGTCGAAGTGACCTCCAAAACCCGGATTCCATTACTCAAAAATGCCAATATCGATGCTATTATTGCCACGATGACCATTTCTGAAGAGCGAAAAAAACAGGTTGATTTTTCTGATATTTATTTTAATGCCGGGCAAGCCCTCTTAGTAGGTCCAGATGCCAAGCTTAAGGGGGTAGAGGACCTGGGACCTGACCATACGGTTCTTGCGGTTAAGGGGTCTACTTCAGCACAAAGAATTAAGGAACACGCCCCTGAGGCCAAGGTCTTGGAATTGGAAAATTATTCGGAAGCCTTCACTGCTCTGAAATCTGGTCAAGGCCAAGCTATGACCACTGATAATGCTATTCTTTTGGGGATCAGTAAGGAAAATCCTGACTACCATATTGCGGGATCTACCTTTACCCGAGAGCCTTATGGGATTGCTGTCAATAAAGGTCAAGATGACTTCCGCCAAGCCATCAATCAGGGCTTAAAAGACATGGTTGCAGATGGCAGCTATCAAGCCATTTTCAAGAAGTGGTTTGGCGACCAGGCCCAAGAAGCGTCTATTGCTAATGACGTGAAGGAGGGGGAGTAAAATGTTTCAATTATTGAATAACTATTCCAGTGAATTGTTCCTCGGTTTTAAGAATACCATCATGGTCAGTGTCTTAGCCTTAGTTTTCTCCTTAGTTATCGGGAGTTTGGTGGGGATTATGCAAACCAGCCATCATAAGGGCCTACGGATGCTAGGAGACATCTATGTGGAATTTTTCCGCAATATTCCCTTGTTAATTATTGTAATGTTCTTCTACGTGGTGGTGCCCTTATATTGGGTGAAATTAAATGGCTTTACTGCTGGTTTAATTGGTCTCACTATCTATACCTCGGCTTTTATTGCTGATGTGGTGAGGTCGGGGATTGAAGCCGTTCCCCATGGACAAATGGAGGCGGGACTATCTCAAGGTTTCACCGCGACTGAGACCATGGTCTACATTATCTTCCCCCAAGCCGTTCGCATTGTGATCCCACCATTAGGCAACCAGTTCATTAACCTAGTGAAGAACTCGAGTATCTTGGCTATGGTTGCTGGGCTAGACTTGATGTATTTTGGGGATTTGATTGCTAGCGAAACCTTTAATACCTTTGATTCTTATATCTTAGTGGCTTTGTTCTACTTAGTGTTAACCATACCACTGACTGCCTTGATGCAGTATCTGGAACGGTACTTGAGTAACTAGGAGGGATAATCATGAATTTTTCTGATGCTTTTTCTTGGGTAAATATTTCCTTTCTATTAGAAGGCTTATGGGTGACTTTGAAGGTCACCGGGATAACCATCCTTTTGAGCTTACTCTTAGGGACGTTCTTAGGAGTCATTCGTTACCTCAAGCTTCCTTTTATAGCCAAGGGAGTAGGCTTAGTTGTTGATACCATCCGTAATTTACCCTTGCTATTAATTATATTTTTTACTTATTTTGCCTTACCACAAATCGGCCTGCGCTTGAATATCTTTTGGGCAGCGGTGGCAGCGATGACCATCTTTGAGTCTTGCATGATTTCAGAAATTATTCGTGGTGGGATGAATGCCGTGCCTAAGGGGCAAATGGAGGCGGGGCTTTCAACTGGCTTCACCCGTGGTCAGGTGATTATTTTAATTATCCTACCCCAAGCGATCCGGTCCATGCTACCGTCCATTGTCAGTCAGCTGATTGCTCTCATTAAGGACACCAGCTTAGCAACGGTGATTTCCTTGCCAGAGCTGACCCATAATGCCCGGATTATCTATGGTCAGGAGACCTCTTATGTGATTCCAATTTTTGTGGCGATGACCTTCCTCTATTGGATTACCTGCTTCCTCCTGTCACGCCTAGCTAAGCGGTTGAAGTTTGCCGGATAAAATGACAGATAAAAACTCCTCAATGCTTGCTTAAGGACTCTATTGATTTAGAGCCAGAGTGGTAATGAGGAGTTTTTTATTTGATATGGATAGATTGATTTACTTCGTCTCGTTTTGTAGAGCTAACTGGGCTTCCTCAGGGAGGAGTTTAAAGGCAGTACCGAGCTCGAGTTCTTCAGGCAAGTAGAGCGAACCGATTCGAAAGCGTTGTAGGTAGATAACCTCTTTTCCGACCGCTTGAAACATGCGCTTGACCTGGTGGTACTTGCCCTCTGTCAAGGTCACGGTGATTTCCGATCGGCCCTTGGCTGGATCAGTGGCCAAGATATCTAGCTGACTAGGGGCACAGTGGACGCCTTGGTCGATGGTTAAGCCTTTAGCGAAAGCTTCGACATCCTTTTCAGTCACAATACCTTCAATCTCAGCATAGTACTCCTTGCTGACTAATTTCTTGGGTGAGAGGAGGTCATGGGCGAAGTCGCCGTCATTAGTCAGAAGGAGAAGGCCCTCGGTATCCTTATCTAAGCGTCCCACGGGAAAGGGTTGGTAAATCTCAACTTCGTTGGCTGGAAGGAAATCCGTCACAATCTCTGTGGGACCGGGACGGGTAGTAGACAGACAATTTTGCGGTTTATTGAGCAGGTAGTAAATGTAGGGTTCATATCCGATCCATTGACCGTCCAGACTAATGGTATCGGCCTCTTCGTCAATTTGCATTTCTGGTCGGCTGGCAATAGAATCGTTCACTGTAATCCGTTTGGCCTTGATTAACTTTTTGACTTCTTTACGGCTATAGAGGGTAAAATTGGCAATAAATTTATCTAAACGCATAGTAATGCTCCTTTATTAATGACTTTATGGCTGGTATTAAAGTTCCAAACTTCTTTAATAGGAATGTTTGAGGAATGTTTGCTCATTGTTGTGACTGTCGCACTCTATCAAAACGTGTTCCAGTCACAGGACGAACGTCCACTTCAAAAACTGCCAACGCTCAGCCTTGCTGAGCTTATGACAGTTTTCTCCAGTGGTTTCGTCCTTTGGTGTGACTGTCACACTCTATTCAAACCTGCTCCAAGCGCCAGGCAAGCGTCCACTTCAGAAAATGACGACAAATTCTCTTTGAGAATTCTTACGCCATTTTCTTCCAGTGGTCTTGCCTTCTGGTGCGCTTATCGCACTCTATTTCTTTATTAGCTGTTTTTGTTTGCTATAATAAATATAGTTAATATTAAGAGAGGAAATAAACATGAAAGCTTATTCGTATCCCTTTCCCTTTGAATGTTCTAGTCAAGAGATTGCTGATGTGATTGCTTTATGGGTTGCCTTGGAGGCGGCTTATGAAGGCGGTATTGACCGCCAGGAGTTTCTCGACAAGTACAAGGGCTTTAAGAAAATTATACCAAGTAAGATGGAAGAAAAACAATTAGCCAAGGAATTTGCCCAAGCGTCTGGCTATGAGCTCTATCCTACTGTGAAGAAAGCCCAGCAAGAATCCAGTAAAACGATAAAAATGCCTTAAAGTTTTTCACTCTTTTAAGTCTAGCATAAAGAGTGTAGGACAGGATTAAATGGAAACTATCTATATTAAAGGAGGTAATCTTTTGGATTTAAATAAACGTGCCCAATTGGTGAGACAGTGGATTTACCAAGCTGCTGATCAGATTCATGAAGGCTTGAAGAATCCCTTGATCGTTCAAACCAAGTCCAATCCTAAAGACCTAGTGACTAATCTCGATCAATCGACCGAAAAATTTATCCGCAGTCAGATTAAGGCCCACTTTTCTCAAGATAAGATCTTAGGTGAAGAGGGGGGGCAAGGCCAGATTGACAGCTTGGAAGGACCAGTCTGGATCATTGACCCCATTGATGGGACCACAAATTTTGTCTGCCAGCATAACCACTTTGCTATTATGGTGGCCTTTGCCTTGGACGGGGATGTCCAACTTGGCGCCATCTATGATGTGATGAATGACGACTATTTTTCAGCTGTTAAGGGGCAAGGGATCCAACGCAATGGTCAACCCTACCAAGTCCCTTATGACGACTTAGCTATCAGTGAGAGTCTGATCGCCCTTAACCGGCAAATCTTACTCGATGACCGCTACCACGCTAAAGACCTGGTCAGTCAATCCCTAGGAATTCGCTACAACGGCAGTGCGGGTTTGGAAATCCTCAATGTCTTAAAAGGGGAATTGTCCCTATATGCCGCCTTAGCCCTCAAGCCTTGGGATTTAGCGGCAGGGGTGGCCCTAGTCAATGAAAGTCCTTTGAAACTGACCCAGCTCGATGGTCAAGCCCTTAATCTCATGCAGGCCAATGCTTCTGTGATTGCCTATCCTAGCGCCTATCAAACCTTCCGTGACCTCTATGAACGCTCAGTGCAGGAAGGCGATTAGGGGAGTCGCTCTTGTCCATCGGTTGAAAAATTTGCTTTTGCTTGACCGCAGGCAGGTTGAGAAATGCTGTTTTTTCCCAACTGATAAAAAAACTAGGATTTTAGACAGATGAGTGTTACAATGAATCGTCTGTAAAAACCAAAAGCATTAACAGAAAATCAAAACAAGTTCATTATTATTTTGTTTGGAGGAATTAAAATAATGGGAAATCGCAATGATATTCGTAACGTCGCAATTATTGCTCACGTTGACCACGGGAAGACAACGTTGGTGAACCAACTCTTAGAAGAATCAGATACACTGGATGAGCGTACCCAGCTGGCTGACCGTGCCATGGATTCCAATGCGATTGAACGTGAACGCGGAATTACTATCTTAGCCAAGAATACCGCGGTGAATTATAAGGGCACCCGGATTAACATCATGGATACTCCAGGCCACGCCGACTTCGGTGGTGAAGTGGAACGGATTATGACCATGGTGGATGGCGTGGTTTTAGTGGTGGACGCCTTTGAAGGGACCATGCCTCAAACCCGCTTCGTCTTACAAAAGGCCTTCGAAGCAGGTAAACCAGCCGTGGTTGTGGTCAATAAAATTGATAAACCTGCAGCCCGTCCCCTGGAAGTGGTTGACGAAGTCTTAGACCTCTTCATTGAACTAGGGGCGGATGAGAGTCAAATTGAATTCCCCGTCGTTTATGCTTCCGCTGTGAACGGGACTTCAAGCTTGGCTCCAGATCCTGAAAAACAAGAAAAAACCATGGACCCGCTCTTTGATAGTATTCTGGAAAACATTCCTGCCCCAGAAGATAATGAAGATGAACCCCTCCAATTTCAAGTCTGCATGCTCGATTATAATGACTATGTAGGTCGTATCGGAGTGGGCCGGGTCTTCCGTGGAACCATCCGAGTGGGCGATACCGTGACCTTAAACAAGTTAGACGGTAGTCAAAAGAACTTCCGGGTCACTAAATTATTCGGTTATCTCGGTTTAGACCGGATTGAAATCGATGAAGCCAAGGCCGGCGACATCATTGCCGTTTCTGGGATGGAAGACATCTACGTGGGTGAAACCGTGACTGATACTGAAGTTCAAGAAACCCTACCAGCCTTACACATCGATGAACCAACCCTACAAATGACCTTCTTAACCAACGACTCACCATTTGCTGGTCGTGAAGGGGATAAGGTGACCGCACGTAAGATTGAAGAACGGTTGAAATATGAACTTCACACCGACGTTTCCTTACGGGTTGAAGATACCGATCAACCAGACCAATGGGTCGTTTCTGGTCGTGGGGAACTCCACCTGTCCATCTTGATTGAAAATATGCGTCGTGAAGGCTTTGAACTTCAAGTATCGCGGCCAAAAGTTATCCGCAAGGTTATTGACGGAGTAGAATGTGAACCCTTTGAAGCCGTACAAATCGATACGCCAGAAGAATACCAAGGTGCCGTGATTCAATCCTTAAATGAACGCCACGGGACCATGCGTAATATGGAAAACACTGGACGGGGAACCGCGCGTTTAGAGTACTTAGTGCCTTCCCGGGGAATGATTGGTTACTCGACTGAATTTGTGCAAATGACCCATGGTTACGGAATCTTAAACCATACCTTTGAACAATACCAAGCTGTGATTAAGGAAGAAATCGGTGGCCGTCGTAATGGGGCCTTAGTTTCTACCGAAACTGGTAAGGCTACCACTTATGGGATCATGCAGGTTGAAGACCGCGGGACCATCTTTGTTGAACCGGGGACCGAAGTCTATGAAGGCATGATTGTTGGAGAAAATTCCCGTGAAGCGGACATTGACGTGAATATTGTTCGTTCTAAGAACTTAACTAACGTTCGTTCAGCTACCAAGGACCAAACCGCTACCATCAAGGCACCACGGATCCTAAACCTGGAACAATCGCTTGAATTTATGGATGACGATGAATACTGTGAAGTAACTCCAGAAAATGTGCGTCTCCGTAAACAAATCCTGAACAAGAGCGAACGGGCCCGTTACAATAAACGTAAAAAGAAAAATGACTAAGGATGCTGGTTGAAGCGGACTAGTCGAATAAAGGTTGAGACTTTTGTCTTGGCCTTTTTCTTTTGGTCTCATTATTTTTCATGTTAGCTATGCTATAATTGAAAAATAGGTCAGCAATAAATCTTTTATAAATAGAGTTGATAAGCATTCGTTCTGCTTTTGAAAGTTAGGCCTTGAAGAGCCATGGCACCGGTTCGAGCCGAGGTCTCTCACCTAGCGAGCTTCAAAGGGTTCGTACGGCTTGGGCCTACGCCCCCTAATTCACATCGCTTGCTAGTCCATGGCTAAGGCCCAACTTTCAAAGCGCCACTACTGCTCAAAACAAATTTATAAAAAACTAATTTTCTATAATAAGTATTCAAAAATAAAAAACGTAAGATCTTAAATTGATGAGGAGCGTTTTGATGCGATTGATTCATTCAGCTAGTCAAGGCAAGGCTAGCCAAGCAAAATCCAATAAAAAAAGTAAAAAAGCCAGAAAAAAAGCCAAGTTTTCCCATCCGATTTTTCAAAACTTTTCCTGGGGTTTAAACCAGCATATCCTGATTCCTAGTTTTCTCTTGCTAGTGCTCGGTCTGATTGGGGTCTTTTCGGCTTCCAGTTACCGGTCCCTCCAAGAAACCGGCTATGAATCGGCCACCACTTATATTGTCCGCCAGGTTGTTTTTGCCTTCATTGGGACAGTTGTTGGCTTGGTGACTTATCGTTTTAAGCCTGATTACTTCAGAAAACCCAAGTTCAGAAGTGGCTTGCTCTTAGTGATGACAGTTCTTCTCCTGGTGGTGCGTTTCCTGATGCCAGCCATTAATGGGGCCAAGGGCTGGATTATTTTGGGGCCGATTTCGATTCAACCGGTCGAATTTCTTAAGCCCGTGATGATTCTGCTCTGGGCCGACTACCTAGACCGCCACCGCTTGGCGATCTTGAATAAGGGCTTCTTTAAGACGGTGAAGGCTAACCTGGTCCTTCCTTTGGCCTTATTTTTCTGGCTGGGGCTGGTCCTCACTTTCCCAGATACTGGGGGAGTCCTCTTATTAGGCTTAATCTTAGGGGGCATGACCCTAGCTTCAGGCATTTCCAGTAAGTATACCCTTAGAACCCTGGGACTAGGCGCCTTAGCCTATGTCCTCGTGATAGGGCTTTTGAACCTCTTCGATTTTTCGGGTTCAGGGGACGTCAACTACCGGATCCAGCGCTTTATTTCCTTTACTGATCCCTTCAAAGTCGCCAAGACTTCGGGACTGCAATTAGTTAATTCCTTCTATGCCTTAGCCATGGGGGGCTTACTGGGTCAAGGACCGGGCAACAGTATCCAAAAGACCGGCTACCTGCCTGAAGCCCATACCGACTTTATCATGGCGATCATCGGTGAAGAGTACGGCTTTATCGGCCTCTTTGTAATCTTAGCCCTTTATTTCTATCTCACCTTCTATATTTTTTACCGGGCCAAGAAAATTCAAAATAACTTCTACCAATTGGTCATGATTGGCGTGGGTTTCTATTTCCTCAGCCAGGCCATTGTCAACCTGGGCGGGATTACTGGTCTTATCCCCATTACTGGGGTGACCTTCCCCTTTATTTCCTACGGGGGTTCCTCAATCATGACGACTGGAATTATGGTAGGATTGGCCCTAGCCATTGACTACCGTAACCGCCGGATGATGCTTGCTCAACAGTTTTCTTAATTGCTTGTGTTATAATGAGACTATTATAACCGCTTTCATAGGCAAAGCTAATTCAAGCATTAACGGAGGGAATATTATGATTAAAAAAGTCTTAGTCGCCAACCGTGGCGAGATTGCGATTCGGGTCTTTCGGGCCTGCTATGAATTAGGCATTGAAACTGTGGCTATCTTCGCCCGTGAAGATGAAACCAGTGTCCACCGTTTTAAGGCTGATGAATCCTACCTGGTTGGCGCCGGCAAGAAACCTGTTGATGCCTATTTAGACATTGAAGATATTATCCGCATCGCTAAGGAAACCCAGGCTGATGCCATCCATCCCGGCTATGGCTTTCTCTCTGAAAATCAAGAATTTGCTAGTCGCTGTCGGGAAGAGGGGATTATCTTCATTGGACCAAATACCGATACCCTAGACATGTTTGGGGACAAGATTAAGGCCAAGGCTGCTGCCCATCAGGCGGGCATCCAAGAAGTTTCCGGGACTGAAGGGGACGTGGAATCGGTTGAAGAGGTCAAGGCTTTTGCTAAGAAGGCTGGCTATCCGATTATAGTCAAAGCCGCTCTAGGTGGCGGTGGCCGGGGGATGCGGGTAGTCCGCTCTGACGAAGAAGTGGAAGAAGCCTATCAGACTGCCAAAAGTGAAGCCAAGACTGCCTTTGGTTCCGATGAAATTTATGCGGAAAAATACATTGAAAACCCTAAGCATATTGAAGTCCAAATATTAGGTGACCAAGCCGGTAATGTGGTCCACCTATGGGAACGAGACTGTTCGATCCAGCGTCGTCACCAAAAAGTGGTGGAAATGGCGCCTTCCGTTTCCTTAGACCATGACTTAAGACTACGGATCTGTGAAGCTGCTCGGCAATTGATGGAAAATGTGGGCTATGTTAACGCGGGGACTGTGGAATTCCTGGTTTCTGGTGATGATTTCTACTTTATTGAAGTTAATCCCCGGGTTCAAGTGGAACATACGGTCAGTGAAGAAATAACCGGTATCGACATTGTCCAAGCTCAGATCCAAATCGCAGCGGGCAAGACGCTAGCAGAGATTGGAATTCCTAAGCAGGAAGACATGCCCCTGATTGGCTATTCCATCCAATGTCGGATCACGACGGAAGACCCTGCCTACCACTTCTTCCCTGATACCGGGAAAATTAATACTTATCGGTCACCGGGTGGATTTGGTCTACGGTTAGACGCTGGGAATGGTTATACCAACACTGAGGTTTCGCCTTACTATGATTCTCTCTTAACCAAGCTGGTTTCCCATTCCATGACCTTTGAAGATGCGGTGCGCAAGATGGTCCGGGGGTTAAGAGAATACCGGATCCGGGGTGTCCGCAATAACATTCCTTTCTTAATGAATGTGCTCACCCATCCGACCTTTACCAGTGGCCAAGCCACCACCACCTTTATCGATAATACACCAGAACTTTTCGACTTCCCTAAGGAGCGTAACCGCGACCGGGGCAATAAGATCCTCCAATATATTGGGGATACGACGGTCAATGGTTTCCCAGGCTTACAACAAAAGGATAAACCCCACTACCGTCCGGCCCATCTTCCAGATTTAGAAGATGTTTCTCTAGACCGACCAACCGCCAAACAGGTTCTCGATCAAGAGGGCGTATCAGGAGTGCAAAGTTATATCCATGACACTAAGGAAGTTCTCCTAACTGAAACTACCATGCGGGATGCCCACCAAAGCTTAATCGCGACCCGGATGCGAACCCGCGACATGCTCAAGGCGGCTGAACAAATTGAGACGGCTAACCCAGCCATCTTCTCCCAAGAAGTCTGGGGCGGGGCGACCTTTGATACGGCCTATCGTTTCTTAACCGAAGACCCTTGGGTGCGGTTAGAGAAGCTCCGTGAGGCTATGCCTAACACCCTCCTGCAAATGCTCTTTCGAGGGTCCAATGCGGTGGGCTATACCGCTTATCCGGATAATGTCTTACGGGCCTTTATTAAACAAGCGGCTGAAACGGGGATCGATGTCTTTCGGATCTTTGACAGTTTGAACTGGTCCAAGCAAATTGAACGGCCTTTGGAATTTGTCAAGGAAACTGGAAAGATTGCCGAAGCAGCCATGTGCTATAGCGGGGATATCCTAGACCCTAACCGCAGCAAGTATGACCTTAATTACTATGTCAACTTAGCCAAGGAACTCCAAACTATGGGCGCTGACATTATTGCCATTAAGGATATGGCGGGGCTCTTGAAGCCACAAGCAGCCTATGTCTTGATTTCTGAACTAAAAGACAAAATCGATGTGCCGATCCACCTCCATACCCATGACACCTCGGGTAACGGGATTATGATGTATTCCGAAGCCATTCGGGCTGGCATTGATATTGTGGACGTGGCGACTTCAGCCTTCTCCTCAACCACCAGCCAACCAAGTATGACCAGTTTTTACTATGCCTTGGAACACAATGACCGCAAACCAAACATTAACGTGAAGAACGCCCAAGCCATGAACCAATACTGGTCAGGTGTGCGGACCTATTATGAAGATTTCGCCTCTGGATTAAAAACCCCAGAAACCGAAATTTACCGGACCGAAATGCCAGGGGGCCAGTATACCAACCTCCAACAACAAGCCGCTTCAGTGGGCTTAGGAGACCGTTGGGAAGAGGTCAAGGTCATGTACCACGATGTCAACTTACTCTTTGGTGATATCGTTAAGGTCACTCCATCTTCTAAGGTGGTCGGTGATATGGCCCTCTTCATGGTTCAAAATGACCTATCCATTGAAGACTTCTATGAAAAGGGCAAGACTATCGATTTTCCTGATTCTGTGATTGAATTCTTCCAAGGCAAGTTAGGTCAACCGGCAGGTGGCTTTCCAGCAGATGTCCGCGACCTCATCCTCAAAGGGGCTGACTACACTGAAGAACGCCCCGGTGACCTCTTAGAACCGGTTGATTTCGACCAAGTCAAGGAAGACTTAAGCGAAAAATTGGGCGATGAGGTCGATAATAAGGACGTGCTCGGCTATCTCATGTATCCTAAAGTCTTCACCGATTACCGGGAGAAAATTGCTCGTTACAGTGACATCTCGAATGTCGATACGCCTACCTTCTTCAATGGCATGCGGCAAGGCGAAACCATTACCGTTGAAATTGAAAAGGGCAAGGTCCTCCTCATTCGCCTGATTGAAATTGGGGAAGCCGACCACTCTGGTCAACGGATTATTTACTTTGATCTGAATGGTCAACGGCGGGAAATTGCCGTCCAAGACGCCCACTACACCAATGTGGTGGCTAGTCGTCCTAAGGCAGATACCAATAATCCCAACCATATTGCAGCAACCATGCCCGGGTCGATACTCAAGGTGGAAATCAGTGAAGGTGACCATGTCAGCGCTGGCCAAGTGGTCCTAGTGACTGAAGCTATGAAGATGGAAACCACGATCAAGGCACCAAAAGCCGGCAAGGTCCGCCAAGTCACTGTCCAAGCAGGCGAACAAGTTGAAATCGGAGACCTACTCATTGAATTAGAAACTGAATAAGACAATAATAACTTCAAAGAAAGGAGCCTGGTGCCATGACCAATTCATATACCCAACGGCAAGAACTCGTCGTCTGGTTGAATTCCACTCAAAAAACCCGGCAATTGAAACGCTATGGCTACCTTCACTATCTAAATAAGGAACGCAAATACGCCATCCTCTATGTCGATAAGGACCAGGTAGAAGAAGCCGTCGAGGGACTCAAGAAAGTCCGCCAAGTCATCAAAGTCACTGTTTCTCCCAAAGCAACTATTAATATGGATTTTACAGTGGCCTTAGACGGTGAAGAAGATCGCGCCAAAGTCATCAAGGAGTTTGAAGACTTTATCTATCCACCGAAATAAACAAGTCAACGTAGCAGAAAACCTGCTGCGTTTTTTATTTGTTTGGAAATGAAAATTAGCGGAAAGCTAAATAAAGTTATAATAAAACTTACAATGTCAGTGATGTTGACCCAATGATGACAATTGTCATAAAAATGTAATTTATTTAATAATTTACATAAAAACATACAAATCGCCTGCTATGAATGGTTTTTATCGTGTCATATTTTAGTAATTTTATAAAATATGATTAAATTGTGAATTTTATATGCTTTATTCATACAAAAAATAAAAATATCTGTTAAAATGAGAGATATGAGGGAGAGCGGTGATAAAATTTTGCACGGTAATCACAGCTTATAACTAGGCTGAAATTCTTTACTAGTGCACTGGCAAAGAAAGATAAATATTAAATATAACAATTACATATCGTAGTGTATCTATCACTCAATTTTGTAATGGGAGGTCAATAAATTATGAAAGACTTGAAAAAATTATTATTAGGCGCAGCTGCTACAACTGCAGCCGCAGGTGTATTATTCGCAGCTGATGCTTCTGTAGCTCACGCAGCAGACGCATTTGTAACCCCAGTAGACGCAGATGGCGTACCTACAAGCATTTCTGGTAACCCTGCTGTAGCACAACCAGAAGAAAAAACAGTTGAAGATCCTAACCACTCACCATACGAATACGAAGCAGAAACCAAAAAAGCTGCTATCGAAATTGGTGAAGCAATGCTTAAACGTTCTCAATTAGAAGGTACTGCATTAGCACAAGTAAACAACCATGTTGATGCTGTTCAAACTGCTTCAGGTAAATGGACCCCAACTTTCAGCTACGTTGAAAAAGCAGAAACTCCTGCTAAAGAAGATAAAAAAGACGAAGTTAAGAAAGACGACAAGAAGAAAGACGAAAGCAAAAAAGACGACAAGAACAAAGACAGCAAAGACAAGAAAGATAGCGAAGTTAACAAAGACAACAAAGACAGCAAAGCTAAGAAAAACGAATCTAAGAAAGATGACAAGAAGAAATCTGACAAAGATTCTAAAGTTGTCGTAGCTAACGAAAAAGCTAAGAAAGACCACAAAGCTAAGAAAGACGCTAAAGCTCAAAAAGCTAACGCTAAATTACCAGCTACTGGTGTAGTTGCTGGTTCTGTTGCTGGCTTAGGTGTTGCTTTAGTTGCTGCTGGTTCAGCTCTATCTTTCCGTCGTCGTAAATAATTAACTAGACCTTAAGCGAATAGTTAATAGTATCTAAATTGCTTAAATAAAGGTGCAAGATTATCTTACTCTCCCTCTAGCGGACCTTGGTGCTTTAGTGCCAAGGTCTTTCTTTGTTTATAGCCGGAAAAGGCCTATGAATCGGTCCTCTCTGAGCGAATGACTGTGCTATAATGAATAGCGAATTGAGAAGGGATGTGGCAAGATGCGGATTATTGCCGGTGAATTTGGGGGAATTCCCCTACAAGTGGTGCCAGGATCGAATACCCGGCCCACGACAGATAAGATTAAGGAATCCATGTTTAATATTATTGGTCAATATCTAGATGGCGGGATTGTCCTTGACTTTTACGCGGGATCCGGAGCTCTGGGATTAGAAGCTCTATCGCGGGGAGCTGATGAGGTTTATGCCTTTGAACGCTTCCGTAAGGCCCAAGAAACGATCGCTAAGAATGTAGCTAAGGCCCATCTTGAAGATCGCTACCACTTACTTAAAGGTGACAACCAAAAGCAGTTGAAGTCTTTACAGAAGAAGGCTCCTGACTTACAATTTGACTGGGTTTTCTTAGATCCACCTTATAAGGGCCAACATTTAGAAGATTTGCTCCTTCAGTTCCAAGAAGAGGGCTGGCTCAGTGACCAAGTCACGGTGGTTTGTGAGTTAGATAGTCAAGATAACCTGCCTGACACCGTGGGAAATTTACACGCCTTTAAAAACGCAACCTATGGGCATACTCGGGTGGTTTGCTATCGTTTTGCTGCATAGGGCATTCAAGCTGATTTCATGAAATTGAAGTCAGCTTTTTTCGTTAACTGATGCTTTCTTTACGGATGAATAAGTAGAGAGAGGTGACGCTATGCAAGCGTGGTGGGAAGATTTAAAGAACTTATCTTTTGCAGAAATTATTGAAAACTATGGCAAATTACTGGTCGGAGCCTTGGTCGCTGGGATTTTATTGGTGGCTGCTTTGTTTTATTTTGTTTTTGACCGGGTGCTTGGTCCAGCTGGTCAAGCCCCAGTAGCCGCAACCGCTTTGGTGGAGTCAGATGGCCAAGAGGAAAATAGTCAGTCGGAGTCGTCCGTGACAGACCAAACGGAAGGTGGCGAAGCTGGGAATTCAGAGAGGCAGGGAGACGATTTAATCTATGTGGATGTCAAAGGGGCGGTCAAGTCACCCGGCCTCTATCAAGTCCAGGCAGGGGACCGCGTCCTTGATGCTATTGATTTGGCGGGTGGGCTCAATGACCAAGCCGATTCTAAACGGATTAATCTCTCCCAGCGCCTCCAGGACCAGATGGTGGTCTATGTGCCGACCTTGGATGAAGAAGTGGGAGCGGAAGACTTGATGTCTATAACTCCTGTTTTGTCTGAGGATGGCCCAACTGCAGGAAGTAGCCAGGGAGATAATGAGAAGATCAATATCAATACTGCTGATGCCAGCCAACTCCAAGAAATATCAGGCATTGGAGAGAAGAAGGCGGCTGATATTATTCAATATCGGGAAAGTAAGGGGTCTTTTCAAACGATTGAGGAGATTACCGAAGTCTCTGGCATTGGTGACAAGACCTTTGAGAAGATCAAAGAACAAATTACTGTGAATTAAGATGAAGACGAAGATTTTTTGGTTAGCCTTGGGCCTCCTCTTACTGACTGCTCTCATGCTGGCGCCATCAGTCTGGACGCTGATTTTCTACCTCTGGTACTGGGGACGGGTGATTGCCTTAAAGGAGAAGGGACTGGTCAAGTGGCTACTTGTCAGTCACTGTCTGATGGCTGCCTATCTTTATCTCCTTAGTCAAAGAACGTCTCATTTTACTGGAGGAGAAGCTGCTTTAACTTTAGAAGTGGCTATCGATAGCTTGAAGGTGGAAGGCGACTTAGTCCAATTTCAAGGCCAAGAAGTGGCAACGGGAGAAAAATTTCAAGTCTTTTATTACTTAAAATCTGAGGCTGAGCAAGCGGCTTGGCTAAATCAAGGGCGATCCTTTCAAGTAAACCTCCTAGGCCAATTAACTCTTCCTGGAGGTCAGCGTAATTTTCATGGCTTTGACTACCAGGCCTATTTAAGCAGGCAAGAGATTTATTGGGTCTTTGAGGTAGAGACGGCTCAGGGACTGGCTGATTTACCCTATTGGTCTTATTTTTGGCCCAACCTCCGCCAGAGCATCTATACCTATTTACAGGGATTAGACTTAGGAATCTTGGCGTATTATTTCCAGGCCTTATTCCTGAATGATAAGTCAAGCATTGATCCTTCTGCCATGGCTGCCTACCAGGAAATTGGGATTATTCATTTATTTTCCTTGTCGGGTTTTCATGTTAACTATTTATTAGCCCTTTTGAAGCGGTCACTTCTCCGCCTGGGGGTCTTAGTAGAATACTATCAATGGATTGCTTTAATCGTTTTACTACTTTATGGCTGTTTACTCGGCTTACCTTATGGGATGATTCGGGCTATTGGGTCTTATCTATACGCCTTTATTCAAAGAAAAACTGATCGACCTGTCGATCCCTGGGCTGGACTCGCCTGGTCGGTAGTGTTTATCCTCCTTATTCATCCCCAGGCGATTTTTTCTTTAGGTTTTCAGTTGTCCTATGCCCTAACTGCCACCCTATTAATCATTAAACAAGCGCCACCCTTTAAGCATGCTTGGCAGGAAGAGTTCATCTTCTCCCTGGCCTGTACTTTGGTCACCATTCCTTTTCTCATTGTCAGTCAGGCTGGTTTCTCTTGGTTAGCCTTGTGGGTCAATTACTTTTATTCCTGGCTATTTTCCGTCTGTCTCTTTCCAGGTCTTCTCCTGGTAGTGGGCTTAGGGATAGGAGGATTAGGTTGGCTAGTGCCTCTAGTAGCCTTGCCCCTGACCTGGGTGATCCTTCATCTAGAGAAGTTGTCGGTCTTTTTTAGTGACCTGCCCGGATTTTACTGGCTAACTGGCCATATGCCCTTTGTCTTTATCCTGTTATATTGTTTGGTGCTCGCTTATTGGTTAGACCGGCAAGTCTTAGCTTACAGGAAAGGACGGGGCTGGTTGGCCTTGACTTTGGCTCTCTTAGGCTTATATCTTTTCCCATATTTATCCCCTCTAGGGCAAGTAGCTGTCTTAGATATTGGTCAAGGGGATTGTATCCTCGTCAAACCGCCGTTTTCTGCCTCGGCCTACCTGATTGATGCAGCTGGCAGACCCACTTTCCCAAAAGAAGACTGGCAAAAGCGACCCAGACGGACCTTGTTTGAAAGTCAGATCCAGCCTGCCTTAGCCGCCCAGGGAGTTCGCTCACTAGCCGGGCTATTCTTGACCCATGGCGACTTTGACCACTATGGCTCGGCACCTGAAATTATTAAGCAGATTTCCGTTGACACCCTTTATTTACCTATTGGCATGCAGGAAGATCATGAAGTTCTAACCATCTTGGATCAGGCGCTCAAAGCCAGTAAGAATCCCCATATCCAAGTGTTCTGGCTCCAAGCCAGCCAAAGTCTGAGTCTCAGTCGGTCCATGGCCCTAGAGGTCTTGATGCCAGAAGAGGCAGGAGCAGGGAAAAACGAAGATTCCTTAGCCATGTTAGGGGCCATGGGTCCCTTGACTTTTCTCTTTACAGGGGATATTGACGGGGAGGCTGAGGCACAAATGGCAGAAAAGATAAAAGGCCCGATCGATGTCTTGAAGGTAGCCCACCACGGCTCTGACCATTCCAGCCCTAGTGACTTAATCGCTCTCTGGCAACCGCGATACGCCTTGATTTCAGTGGGAGAGAATAACCGCTACGGCCATCCCAGTGACCGGGTTCTCGATGATCTATCTAGGGTTCAGGCGACGACTTTTCGGACTGACCGGGATGGGGCTATCCATTATTTTTACTTGGGAAGGCATTATGATTTTAAGACGGTAAAAGCAGCGGGGGAAGAAGATTCTATTGGAGAATGACTTGTTTAATGACAAAGTCGGCCTTGTCAGTTAAAATAGATGGGATGTGAGGAGGGGCGTCATGACTTTTCAAAGCACGATACAGAAAATAAAAGCAGGACAAGTGGATCCTATCTACCTCTTACTAGGGGAGGAGAAGTTTTTGATCCAAGAATTTGAAAATCAGTTAAGCCGAGCGGTCATTGGGGACCAAGAAGCGGTCAGTGATTTCAACTTTGTCCGCTTAGACTTAGAAGAACATTCCTTAGAAGAGGCCTTAGTCGAGGCCAACACCATTTCTTTTTTCTCTGAGCCCAAGATTATCTGGCTGACCCAGCCGGCTTTTTTAAGTACAGAAAAAGGGAAGAAGGAGGAAAATACCCAAGCCCTCTTGGATTATATGGCTGAACCGGCTCCTGACGTGACCCTGGTCTTTGTTTGTGACTTTGAGAAATTAGACGGCCGCAAGAAGGTGGTTAAGCAGTTAAAAAAAGCCGCCAATCTGGTCGATGTTTCCTTGGCGGATGAGGCGACTACGACTAACTACATCAAGGACTATGTCAGAAATGCGGGCTACTTGATGGATCGTTCGGTATTACAGCTGTTTTTGGAAAGAACCAACTATCAGCTATCGAGTGCCATGAATGAATTGGAGAAGCTCTTTCTCTTTGTGGGTCAGGAAGACCGTATCACTAAGCACGATGTCGAGACCGTGGTGTCGCCTTCCTTGGATAATAATATCTTCCACTTGACTGACTATGTCATGGCCCACCGCCTGGAAGCGGCCTTGGACTTGTATCGGACCCTGATCCAGGAAAAACACCAGCCCATTGCGATTTTAGCTCTCTTAGAGGCTAACTTCCGTCTCTTTAGCCAGATTGCTCTGCTATCCCGTTCAGGTTATGACCAAGGGGCTATTGCTAAGTCTTTAGGGGCCCATCCTTACCGGGTCAAGATGAGTATGAAACAAATGCGCTCCTACGATGGCCAGCAATTATTGGCGGCTTACCAGGACTTGGTGGAGTTGGATTATGAGATTAAGTCAGGCCAGGTAGACCCTAACTTAGGCATTGAATGGTTTATCTTGCGCTTTGCGGCCTAGTCAGAGATAAAAAAATACACAAAAAAACACCGCTTCTTCAACGGCTTAGGCCAGTTAAGAGAAGCGGTGGCTTTTTTATTTGTTTAATTTTTGAGCCATACGTGAATTAATACGGCTTGCTTTATTAGCGTGGATTAAGTTCTTAGAAACTGCTTGGTCCACTAATTTTTGAGCATGTTGGTGTAATTCTTCGACGTTGTCTGCGCCTTCTTGGACAGCAGTTTCGAAACGTTTAATAGCGGTACGCATTTCGCTGACTTTTGCAGAGTTTACTGCAGCGTTCTTTTCGTTTTGACGTACGCGTTTAATAGCTGATGCAATGTTTGCCATGGAGTCCACCTCTTTCTTTTTTCGCTTTTTCAAGTGAACAGGTCACTAACATGAATATTATACAGAAATTTGACCAGGCTGGCAAGAGAAATTTTACTTAGTCCTTGGAAGCTTAAAATAGGGTTTAGGTCCTAGTCGTGATAAACTAGATAGGAGAAAAGAAAAAATGGAGTGAAGTAAAGTGGACGGCAAGTTTGAATTAGTATCATCCTACCAACCCAGTGGGGACCAACCCCAAGCCATCAAAAAACTGGTTGAAGGGGTGGAAAATAACGATAAGGCCCAGGTCCTCTTGGGCGGTACTGGGACCGGGAAGACCTTTACCATGGCTAATGTCATTGCGGAAACCAACCGGCCGACCTTGGTCTTAGCCCATAATAAAACCTTAGCGGGGCAACTGTATTCAGAGCTCAAGGAATTCTTCCCCCATAACGCAGTCGAATACTTTGTCTCTTACTATGACTACTACCAACCGGAGGCCTATGTGCCCTCGAGCGATTCCTATATTGAAAAATCGGCCTCAGTCAATGATGAGATTGATAAGCTCCGCCACTCAGCCACCTCATCGATTTTGGAACGCCGTGATACCATCATTGTGGCTTCGGTGTCCTGTATCTACGGTTTAGTGGACCCAATGGAATATAAAAACCATGTCCTTTCTATCCGCCAAGGCCAAGAAGTTGACCGTAACGACTTTATGCGGCGTTTGGTGGATATGCAGTATGAGCGTAATGACATTGAGTTCCGCCGTGGGACTTTCCGGGTACGCGGGGATGTGGTGGAAGTCTTCCTGCCTTCCCGCGATAGTGAAGCCATCCGGGTAGAGTTCTTTGGCGATGAAATTGATCGGATTCGTCAAGTTGATGTTTTGACCGGTGAAGTCAAAAATGACGTCAAACACTATCCCATCTATCCGGCCACTCACTTTGTGGTTGATTATAACAAGATGCAAAGAGCGGTTGACTCCATTGAGGCTGAATTGGAAGTTCAATTGAAGAAGTTTAATGATGAAGGCAAACTCTTAGAAGCCCAACGTCTGGAACAGAGAACTCGCTATGATATCGAAATGCTATTAGAAATGGGCTATTGTAACGGGATTGAGAACTATTCCCGCCATATGGACGGTCGGGCTCCTGGTCAACCCCCATATACCTTGCTTGATTTCTTCCCTGACGATTACCTACTCATGGTTGATGAATCCCACATGACCATGCCCCAAGTGCGTGGTATGTACAACGGCGACAAGGCCCGCAAGGAACAGTTAGTCGATTATGGTTTCCGCCTGCCTAGTGCCTTAGACAACCGGCCTTTGAAATTAGCTGAATTTGAAGAACGGGTCAACCAAGCTATCTATGTTTCCGCTACCCCTGGAGACTATGAAATTGAGAAGTCTAATGGCGAAGTGGTGGAACAAATTATCCGGCCAACCGGTCTCTTAGATCCCAAAGTGGAAGTTCGCCCGATTAAGGGTCAAATTGATGACTTGATTAGTGAAATTAATGAGCGAGTCGATAGAGGCGACCGGGTCTTTGTCACCACTCTGACCAAGAAAATGTCAGAAGACCTGACCGATTACTTAGAAGAGGTCGGCATCAAGGTGAAATACCTACACTCGGATATTAAAACCCTCGAGCGGACCGAGATTATCCGTGACCTCCGTCTGGGCGTCTTCGATGTTCTGGTGGGGATTAACCTCCTGCGGGAAGGGATCGATGTGCCAGAAGTGTCTCTGGTGATTATTTTAGACGCGGACAAGGAAGGCTTCCTCCGTAATGAGCGGTCGCTGATTCAAACCATTGGCCGGGCTGCTCGTAATGAAAATGGCCATGTGATTATGTATGCTGATACCGTGACCGGGTCCATGCAGGCAGCCATTGATGAAACTGCTAGACGTCGGGCGATTCAAGAGGCTTATAATGAAGAACATCACATCACCCCGAAAACCATCCAAAAAGAAATTCGTGATTCCATCCGCATTACTACCGCAGTGAACAATGCAGAAGAAAATGAATCGCTCATGGATACCATCCGGGGCATGAACCGCAATGAAAAAGAAGAAGCTGTCCACAATGTGGAATTAGAAATGCGTCAAGCCGCTAAAGACCTGAATTTTGAGAAAGCGGCTGAATTGCGGGATATTATCTTAGAACTCAAAGCGGAATATAAGATAAAATGATATTACTCAATTATATAAACTATGCTTATTAACAGTAAAAAAGTAAATAACCATAAAAGAATAGCTCCCCTTTGCCTAATTTAGCAAAGAGGAGCTATTTCCTCTTCAGATTTATCTTTTGTTTTTGACTAGTCCTTATTGTCATCACTAGGGTCAGGCTCTGCTTCCAATTTCTCTAAATCGTCAGCTAAGTCTTGGCCCTCAGCAGTGTCTAAGCTAGTGATGAAGCGGTCCTGTGTGTCTGGATCCTCACTCTTACTGTGGATAACATGGAGCTGGGGCGTGGATTCTTCCTCTTCAGCTGGATCAGGACTTTCTGGTTCATCTCCCCAGTCTTCGGCTTGCTCGCCTTCTTGGTCAGTTGGCTCATCTTTAATAGCCCTCGGAAAAGCAGGTAAGAGAGTGCTGGATAAGCTTAACCAGGCTACCCCTAAGGATAAGCCGGCCACGATGTCGGAAAAATAATGAACGCCAAGATAGACCCGGCTGAGGGCAATGGCTAGGCAGAGGATCCCTGCAGCAATTCCTAAAATTTGTCGCTTCTTGTAAGAACGGACAAAGTAAAAAGCAATTAAGCACAAGCCCCCATACATTAAGACGCTCCCCATGGAATGGGCGCTAGGGAAGGAATAACCGCCTTGTTCAATAAGGGGTTGGATGAAACTAGGGCGTGGACGTTTCACAATATACTTAATACTTTGGTTACCGAGCAGGACACCAAGAATAAGTTGGCTAGAAAACCAAATCCCTAGGAAACGGTACCTGAAGTAATAGAGAATGGCACTGATAATGAGGGCGACAATAATAATATAAACCGTGGTCCCCATTTCGGTGAAGTAAGTGACAAAGGTCTGCCACCACTGAGGCCCCCAAGCAAATAGTGCTCCGCCAATCGCCTGATCAGCCCCTTGGATAAAGGCAGGATGGATGGCTGCCGTTAAACAAATTAAGGCGAAGGGGATCAAGGCAAGTAGCGAGCCGAGTAAATGGGGGAAGAATGTTCGATCTAAATGTTTCATAAGACTTCTCCTTTATTATAATTATCTTTATTTTAAGTGAAAAACTGGAAAAAGGCCAAAAATTGATGGTAATGTCGAGTAAAATTAGGGATATTTCTTGCAAGTTTAACCGATTTCTCGTATAATGACTGCTGTGCTATAGCACAACCATTTTCTTGGTCAGCCGAATCACCAACGGCTTACTCAGACTATGGAAGAATACAAGAGAAAGAAAGGTGAATATAATGGCATTAACTAAAGAAGAAAAAGACGCTATTATCGAAAAATACGCAACACATGAAGGGGATACTGGTTCTGCTGAAGTACAAATTGCTTTATTAACTGCAGATATCAACAACCTTAACGAACACGCTAAAACTCACAAGAAAGACCACCATTCCTACCGTGGTTTAATGAAGAAAATCGGTCACCGTCGTAACTTACTAGCTTACTTACGTAACAAAGACGTTACTCGTTACCGTAACTTGATTAAGAGTTTAGGTTTACGTCGTTAATTGAAGCGAACGGGTTCCAAGCCCACAAAAAGCGAGATTCTTTGGAGTCTCGCTTTTTTTAAAGTAAAATTGAGATAAAGCCCCTATATTGACCTCTTACTAATCAAAGTTATGTGCTTTAGAAAAAACATATAACCTTGCTTAGTAGGTGGTTGGGGTAGAAAAGGAGTAAATATGTCTGAAAAACAAGTATTTAAAATGAATTGGGCGGGCCGTCCGCTCCAAATCGAAGTCGGTCAACTGGCTAAACAGGCTAATGCTGCGGCCCTGGTCCGCTACGGAGATACTGTCGTTTTAACCGCTGTTGTTGGGGCTAAGGAAGCCAAAGAAGGCCAAGATTTCTTTCCTCTTACAGTGAATTATGAAGAAAAACAATATGCTGCTGGTAAAATTCCAGGCGGCTTCATTAAAAGAGAAGGCCGGCCAACTGAACATGCCACTTTAACTGCCCGTTTGATTGACCGTCCCATCCGGCCCATGTTCCCCGAAGGTTTCAAAAATGAAGTCCAAGTGATTAACACCGTCATGTCCGTAGATAATGACTGTAGCCCAGAAATGGCGGCGATGTTAGGGTCTTCCGTGGCCTTAACCATTTCGGATATTCCTTTTGATGGCCCTATTGCGGGAGTCAATGTGGGCCGTGTAGATGGCAACTTAGTGATTAACCCAACCCTAGACCAACAAGCCCAATCTGATTTGGAATTGACTGTTGCTGGGACTCAAACGGCTATTAATATGGTGGAATCCTCTGCCCAAGAATTAAGTGAAGAAGAAATGTTAGAAGCCTTGATGTTTGGTCATGCCAACATTAAGGAACTTTGCTACTTCCAAGAAGAGATCCGTCAAGCAGTCGGCCAAGAAAAAATGCCTTTTGAAGCGGAAGCTTTTGCTCCAGAAACTGAAGCGGAAGTCTATACTCGCTACCATCAAAAAATGGTTGACGCCATCCAAATCTTTGACAAGTTGGAACGTGAAGAGGGCGTTCAAGCGGTTAAGGACGAAATGATTGAGTTTTACGATAGCCAATTCTTAGATGACGAAGACTTTGTCGCTAAACATAATCAAATTGTGGCCCTAGCTGATAAGTTAGAGTATGACGAAGTTCGCCGTCTAATTACCGAAGACAAGGTCCGTCCTGATGGGCGTAAGATTGACGAAATTCGTCCCCTCTCTTCCGAAGTAGGGCTCTTGCCACGGGTTCATGGGTCTGGTTTATTTACCCGGGGACAAACCCAAGTTCTCTCCGCATGTACCCTAGCGCCCCTATCTGAATACCAACCCTTGGATGGGATTAGTCCTGAAACCGAACGTCACTTCATCCACCACTACAACTTCCCTCAATATTCAGTGGGGTCAACCGGTCGTTACGGTTCACCAGGTCGTCGGGAAATTGGTCACGGGGAATTAGGTCACCGGGCCTTACAAAGAGTGATCCCTTCCCAAGAGGCATTCCCTTATACCATTCGTTTAGTGGCTGAAGTCTTAGAATCTAATGGGTCTTCTTCCCAAGCTTCTATTTGTGCAGGGACGCTGGCCTTGATGGATGCTGGTGTGCCGATCAAAGCACCCGTAGCGGGGATCGCTATGGGCTTGATTATGGACCAAGAAGATAACAATAAATATACTATTCTAACCGATATCCAAGGCCTCGAAGACCACTTAGGCGATATGGACTTTAAGGTAGCCGGAACCAGACAAGGGATTACCGCCTTGCAAATGGATATTAAAATCAAAGGAATCACTGAAGATATCCTCCGTGAATCCCTAGCCCAAGCTAAAGTTGCCCGGATGCAACTGCTTGACCATCTCCAAGGTACCTTGGATGCGCCACGTGACCATCTCAGCCCTTATGCACCGAAGATTAAGATGATTCAAATTAAACCTGAAAAGATCGGTGAAGTCATCGGCAAGGGTGGCGAAACCATCGATAAGATTATCGAAGCTACCGGAGTCAAGATTGATATCGATGACGATGGCCAAGTAAGTATTTCTTCCAGTGATGAGGCCATGATTGATAAGGCCATTGAAATCATTGAAGAACTCACCTTGGAAATTGAAGTCGGCCAAGTCTTTACTGGAACCGTTACTCGGATTGAGAAATTTGGCGCCTTCGTCCAATTAACCCCTAAACAAAACGGGATGGTTCACATTTCTGAACTCCAACATAAACGCACCAATAAGGTTGAAGATGTGGTCCAAATTGGTGACCAAGTCAAAGTTAAAGTCATTGAAGTCGATAACCGTGGTCGGATCAACCTCTCCATGAAGGCTTTGACCGACAAAGACGCTGAATAAGTTTATTTTTTTATAAAGGAAGGCTGGGACAAAAGTTCTAGCCTTTTTTAGTAGCAAGGATCTAATCAAAACCTGCTCCAAGCGCAGAGCAAGCGTTCGCTTCAGGAAATCACGAAAAATTTTCTTTAAAAATTTTTACATCCTTTTCTTCCAACGATCTTGCTCTTTGGCACGCTTGCCGCACTCTTTTTTGTCTATTGATACTTTACAATGAAGTTAATTTGTGAAAGCCTTGATAATTTGGTAAAATGAGTTATAAGCTTGATCAAACATGAAAATAGAGGGAGTGTAAACATGACAAAGAAATATAATATCGCTATTGTTGGTGCGACTGGAGCTGTGGGCGAACAACTCCGTTATTTATTAGCGCAATCCAAGATTCCTTATGACAAGGTGCGCTTACTGGCTTCTAGCCGTTCTGCTGGAAAAGAATTAAGCGTAGGCGATGAAAAATATACTGTAGAAGAATTAACTGCTGATTCTTTTGAAGGTATCGATATTGCCTTTTTCTCAGCTGGTGGCGATCGGTCTAAGGAATTTGCGCCTAAGGCCGTTGAAGCTGGAGCAGTTGTGGTGGATAACACCAGCGCCTACCGGATGGATGAAGACACTCCTTTGATTGTCCCAGAGGTTAATCAAGAAGCCATGGATAACCACCACGGTCTCATCGCCAATCCTAACTGTTCAACCATTCAAATGGTGATGGCCTTAAGACCAATTGAAAAGGCTTTTGGCTTAAAGCGGGTCATTGTGTCGACCTATCAAGCGGTTTCTGGTGCAGGGACTCGAGCTGTTCTGGAAATGGAAAATCAATTTCGCGATATCTTATCCGGTGATTCGATTGACGAACCTAAAATTTTACCGGTAGCTGGTGATGAAAAACATTATCAAATGGCCTTCAATGTCCTGGCGCAAATTGATAAGTTCCAAGATAATCACTACACCTTTGAAGAAATGAAGATGACCAATGAAACCAAGAAAATCCTAGGTCGTCCTGATTTACCTGTTTCAGCAACCTGTGTCCGAGTACCAGTCGTTAAAGGTCACGCCGAATCCGTTTATATCGAAATTGACCGTGATGATGTGACCATTGAGGACTTGATGGCTGTTTTAGACCAAGCAGACAATGTGATTGTGGAAGATGACGTGAAGCAACAAGTCTATCCGCAACCCGTTAATGCAGTCAATCGTCCTGAAACCTTTGTGGGACGGATTCGCCAAGACTTGGATGTGAAGAATGGCTTCCATCTATGGATCGTTTCCGATAATTTATGGAAGGGTGCGGCTTATAATTCCATCGAGATTGCCGAAACCTTAATTGCTCGGAATTTGATCTAAAAACTATAAAAGATGAAGTGAGCATCTTTACCAATAGGTTATAAAGATGCTTCTTTCCTTTATAAAGAATTTTTGTAAGAAGAAAGAGGAGTTGTAATGAGTGGAATAAGTATTATTCCATTGGGTGGTGTTCGTGAAGATGGTAAGAACATGTACCTGGTCGAAGTCAATGATAAGATCTTTATCTTGGACTGTGGCCTAATCTTCCCACCTGATGAAATGTTAGGGGTCGATATCATGATCCCTGATTTTACCTATGTCATCGAACACAAGGATAAGGTAGCTGGGGTCTTTTTGAGCCACGGCCATGCTGATGCGATTGGGGCCCTGCCTTATCTCTTAAAAGAGGTTAATGTTCCTGTCTTTGGGACGGAATTGACCATTGAATTAGCTAAGATCAATTGTAAGAAGCGTGGGGTGAAGAACTTCAAAGACTTCTACGTGATCGATGATTCTAACGAGATTGATTTTGATGATGCTGTGGTTAAGTTCTTCAGTACGACCCACACGGTCCCAGAATCATTGGGGATTGCAGTCCAAACTGAAGAAGGCAGCATCGTCTATACCGGGGACTTCAAATTTGATTTGACGGTTGGTGATGGTTATAAGACCAGCTTTAACCGCATTGGCGAAATTGCCTCATCTGGCGTAATTGCCCTCTTGAGTGATTCCCAACATGCGGATTCCTATTTTGAGAATACCTCGGAAGAAAAACTGGAACAGGCCATTTTAAAGGAAGTGGACAAGGCTAGTGGACGGGTCGTCTTAGCCACGGTGGATAGTAATATATTACGGATCCAACAAGTCTTAAATGTGGCGCGGGCAACTAACCGCCATGTCTTCTTATCAGGCGACCAAATTGAAGAAATTATCGATGTGGCCATTCGCTTGAACAAGCTCACCATCCCTTCCAAGAACCTGATCCAACCTAATGACAATTTAAAGAACTTTGCTGACGATGAAATTATTATCTTGGAGACTGGCGAATACGGGGAAATCCTAACCAATTTACAAGCCATGTCCAAGGGCTCGCACAAGAATATTAAAATTCAAAAGGGCGACTTAGTCTTGATTACTTCGAGTCCATCCGTGGGCTTAGAAACCGTGATGGCTGATACTGAAGATGAGATCTACCGGGCTGGTGGCCATGCCCTCCAAGTCTTATCGGCTTATAAATCCAGTGGTCACGCTTCACCCAAGGATTTGGAAGTCTTGATTGGCCTTTTCAACCCAGACTATGTGGTGCCGGTGTCGGGAGAATACCGTCTCTTACATGCTCACGGCAAAATTGCTCAAAGCCTGGGCTATGATGATGACCATATCTTCCTACTTGAAAAGGGTGACGTCCTTAAATATGAAAAAGGTAAGCTCCGCCTAGCCAGCTCAGTTCCGTCTGAGAATGTCTTGGTTGATGGGAGTGGGGTTGGCGATATTGGTAATATTGTCTTACGTGACCGCCGGATTCTCTCAGAAGATGGGATCTTTGTGATTGTCTTGACCATTTCGAGAAGCCAAGGCAAGATTCTTTCCCAACCGGAAATTATTTCTCGAGGCTTTGTCTTTATGAAGGAAAGTACCGACCTCCTTAACGCCAGCAAGGAACTGGTGCGTGAAGAGGTTGAGAAGGCCTTAGCAGATCCGAAGAACTTTGACTGGGCCGACTTAAAGGGTAAAATTCGGGAAGTAGTGGCTAAATACCTCTACAAGGAAACCAACCGCCGTCCCATGGTCTTACCGGTGATCATGGAATCTTCTCACCGTCGCGGTAAGCGTAACTTCAAGAAAGAAAACCAAAAGAATAGTTCCAATCAAAAGAACAATTCCAACCAAAAAAATAACTCCAAGAAAAATAATAAACCGAATCCAAAAAACAAGCGCAATAAAAATCACAAGCAGAAACAAGATGCGAAATCCTAGCATTAGAAAGGACTAAGTTATGAAATCTTCCCAACGTTTAGTGATTATCGTTGAAGGCTTACTTTACCTAGCCTTAGCTTTTCTTATTCAGTTAATTTTCCCAGCGGTTATTTCCGAGTGGGGAATTGCTTTGAGAATTGGCTATACCTTGCTGATTTACTATGCTTTCAGGCGCGGAAATTTTGCCGGAAGTTTCGCTGGCCTCTTGTTAGGAGCCGTTTCCTGCATTGGACTGGATAACCCGGCTGACCATATCGGTCAAATTATTGGTATGATTATCGCTAGTGGTTGTTTAGGCATTGCGGGTCTCTTTGCCCGTAATTTACAACGGACCTTGCATAATCGCCGGATGGGGTCGGCCTATCTTAACTTGGTAACCGGCACTATCCTGGCATGGCTATCCTATTTCTTAGTACGTTTCCTGACTTATGAATATTTAGTCAGTGATCTTAGCCTAACCACCCAGGTTAACTTCCAACAAAATGCCCTGTCAGCCTTGGTGAATATTGCCCTTAGCCTGATTATCTTGATTGTGATTATGAATGTTTCGGCTAAGAACTTTATCCCTAAAAATACGCCTTATATATCAAGGCGTGAGCGTTCTCGCTTACTGAATGATGATTAAAGCAAATACAGCCCAAGGAAGCTGGAGCACTGGCTCCAGCTCTTTTGCTTATTAGGGGAAGTATGCCTTTTAGTTTTTATTTTTATTTATTGTGAAATTTGCTATAATCTTATTTAGTTTGAGAGAGAGGTTAGGATTTATGACCAATTGGGTAAATATTTTAATTATTGCCATTATTTTAATTAATACGGTGTCGGCGATTTATACGGTTTTTCGCCAAGAGCGGCCAGTAGCGACGATTTGGGCTTGGTTACTTGTCCTAATCTTATTACCGGGACTAGGCTTTGTGATTTACTTTTTCTTGGGAAGGAAAATTTCTGATAAACAGATCTTCCAATTGAATGAGAAGGAAGCCATGGGGATGACCACCCTAGTCAATAAAAACATTGATGACTCGGGCAAACAGCGTTTTATCTCTGACTATGATCCTGAACTGCAAGAATTAATTATCTTGCTTTACCGCTCTAATTTTTCAATTTTAACCGCTAATAATGAGGTTGAAATCTTTGATGAGGGCAAGGAAAAAATTGAAGCCCTCTTAAAGGATATCGCAGCTGCCAAGCATCATATTCATATCCAATACTATATCCTTACTCCTGATGAGGTCGGTAACCGGGTCTTAGACGCCCTGACTAAAAAAGCCCAAGAGGGGGTTGAAGTCAGGCTCCTCTATGATGCCCTAGGAAGTCGTCAGTTAAAGGATAAGGATTTAGAAGCGTTGCGAGCAGCAGGGGGAGTGGCTTCGGCCTTCTTTGGTTACTCGACCTGGATTCAAAATTTCCGCTTGAACTTCCGTAACCACCGCAAAATTGTTGTTATTGACGGGCGGGTTGGCTATATTGGCGGCTTTAATATTGCTAAGGAATATATCGGTAAGGGGCCCTTGGGTTACTGGCGCGATACCCATTTAAGGGTAGTTGGCGAGGCGGTTCAAGCCCTGCAAAGTCGCTTTGTGGTTGACTGGTATGCGTCAACGGACGAGGATACTAGTCTTTTACTGGCTGAACCTGAATTGGCCCATGACTATTTCCCCTTATTCCCGGTTGAAGATAAAGTGCCTATGCAAATTGTTTCCTCGGGACCTGAAGATGAAACCGACCAAATTAAGATGGGTTATTTGAAGATGATCACCATGGCCAGGTCACGGATTTACTTGCACACGCCTTACTTTATTCCGGATTCGCCGATTTTGGAGGCCTTGGAACTTGCTGCCCTGTCAGGTATTGAAGTCCATATTATGATCCCATGTAAGCCGGACCACCCCTTTGTTTATCGGGCCACTGAATACTATAGTAAGGAAGTCTTAGCCTCTGGCGTCCATGTCCACCGTTATGACAAGGGTTTCTTGCATTCCAAGATGATGATTGTGGATGATCGGATTGCCAGTGTGGGGACCGCTAATTTCGATATTCGTTCTTTCCGCTTGAATTTTGAAGTAAATGCCTTTATCTATGATAAGGCGGTGGTGGCTGAATTGATTGCCCAATATGAACGTGACTTAGAGGATTCAACGGTTTTGACCCAAGAATACTTCGACAATCAATCCGGTTGGAAGAAGTTCAAACAAAAGGGCTCTCGTCTCTTGGCACCGATTTTATAAAAATATAATTTAATTTCAAAAGCAAAACGGAAGCTCATTACGGAGGCTCTTTAAGATTAATTGATAAATAAAAACCAGTTTACTCTCTGGGGGATTTCTTAGTGCTTCGCTTAGGAAGGACATCAAGAAAGTGAGTAAACTGGCTTTTTCTTAGTTAAACGATGATTGAGAAGTTATTTTGGTGATGGTAGAAGTTTTTATTTAGTAAAGTACTTGAATCGTTATAAATAAGTGCTCATTCTAGGCGTTGGGTTCCCAGATGGCAAGGATTTCTTGCTTAGGAATCATAAAGTTAACCTCGCTATCGATATCTTCAAAGATAACCATTTGACTTTGGGGATGGGAAGAATATTTTTGAAAATAGCCAAAGAGGGTGTCCTTGGTATACATATTCCCCATATTGCGTCTAACGGTAATGTAGACGGGAAGCTGTTGTTTTTGGTAATCCTTGATCTGACTGGATAGGGCATCATTTCCTGAACTAGGCGCTAGGTCTGTAAGCTTTTCAGCGGGGGTTTTATTAATGGACTGTAACGGTCTAGCGACGTTTGTCTGTGAACTTAACGGGATAATATTATGAATTAAGCTATTCCATGAGAACGATTGACTTGGATTTTGCATCTTAGACCCTCCTTAAATAATAAAAATAAACAATTTCAGAACGTTTGTTCTAACTGATTTATAGTATAGCGAACGTTCGTTCTAGTGTCAAGCGAAATTCGAACAGATTTTTTTTATAGGTGAGAAAGCTTTTAAGTGAAGTAAAATCGCTTCAAAGGGATAAATCTATGCTAAAATGAACTTAACTCTAATAAAGATCGTGTGGCTGCCTGTCTATTCCATGCGACACTTAGTCATGAAAAGAATAAGGACTTTTAATTATTTACTTTATTTAAATAATTTACGACAAGTCTTTTAATTTGTGGTATGATACACTTTATAAACTTTTAAAGGATGAAAGGTGTTCTATGAAATCGAAAGGATTATTGGTTGTGCTTTCAGGACCCTCTGGGGTAGGTAAAGGGACGGTCCGTAAAGCATTATTTGAGACTGATCAAGAAAAAAAGCAATTTTTCTATTCCGTTTCAGCAACTACACGTCAACCACGTGAAGGGGAAGTAGACGGAAAGGATTATTTTTTCGTATCGCGAGAAGAGTTCGAGAAAATGATCGAAGATGAAAAGTTGTTAGAATATGCGGAATATGTAGGAAATTTTTACGGGACACCCCTGGATTACATTGATAAAATGACTAATGCAGGAAAGGATGTCTTCTTAGAAATTGAAGTGCAGGGTGCCTTGCAGGTAAAACGGCGGATGCCTGATGGGGTTTTCATTTTTCTGGCGCCACCAAATTTAAGAGAATTGGAATCACGCATTGTTAACCGGGGAACGGACAGTCCAGAAGTGATTGCGGAACGGATGGACAAGGCTCGTACCGAGTTGCAATTAATGACCCAATATGACTATGTGGTGGAAAATGATGATGTGGATTTAGCGGTAAAACGGATCCAAACCATCATTAAGGCAGAACATTTGAAAGTTGACCGTTTTATTGACGATATTGTTGAGAATTATCTAGGAGAGGGAGATTAATTATGATTATTTATCCATCGATTGATTCTTTGTTAAAGCAAGTAAATTCTAAATATTCTCTGTGTACCATTGCCGCTAAACGGGCCCACGAACTTCAAGAAAACCAAAATCCGATGTTAACAGACTATCATTCTCCTAAGTATGTTGGCCAAGCCTTAGAAGAGATTAATTCTGGTGACTTAGGTATTGATCCAGATTCTTTAGCTAAGGACGAAAGCCTTAACTAATAATAAGCACGAACAAAGATCGGTTAACCGGTCTTTTTTTCGTGCTTAAGAAAACTAGAGATAGTTGGAAGCTGATTTAAGTTTTAGTACAATAGATAGAGAAATAGCGGAAAGGAGAATGGATATGGTCACTGAAAGGACAAGAGTCCCCCGTTTTGCCCGGGTCATTGTTGATGTCCCCACCATGCAGACTGACCATCCCTATGATTATTATATTCCCGACCGCTATCAGGACTTGATTCAGGTGGGGATGCGCGTCCAAGTTCCTTTTGGTGTTCGCCAGGTACTGGCCTATGTGGTGGAATTAACCGCGACCAGTGAATTTGAAGGTGAACTTAAGGAAATCACTAGCCTGCTTGATGACCAAGCGGTTTTAACTCCGGAAATGTTGAATCTGGGTCGAGATATGGCCGAGCATTTGTTTTCTTATGTGGTGACTTGTTACCAAACCATGCTGCCCCGCTTACTGAAGGTGGACTACCATAAGTACTTCGTTCCTAGTGAGACATTGACTTACCAACACCGGCAAAGCTACTTTAGAGACCAGGAAGAAGTGGCTTGGGAGACAGCTGAGGAAGCCGACCAGTTAAAAGACTTGCTAGCTTTAAAAGAGGCAGGCGAGGTCAGTGTTGACTACCGGGTTGCTGACCGCAAACATTATAAAACTGAAAAATGGATCCAACCCTTGATGGATGCAGACCAATTAGAACAGGAGCGCGACCAACTTAGAAAAACTGCTAAAAAGCAGATCCTACTCTGTGAAGTGCTTATGGAACTTGAAGGGCGGCGGGTGAGCGTCAAATGGTTGCGGGAGAATTATGACCTCTCCTTACAAACTATCCGCCGTGGCCAAGATTTCGGCTGGTTAAAGTTATTTGAGGTTGAAGTCAACCGTGATCCCTATGCCGACCGCTATCAAGAAAGAACCCAAGATAAACCCTTAACTGACGATCAGAATCGGGTTTACCAAGAAGTCAAACAGGCGATTAGTGACCAAGTTAATGACACCTATCTCTTGCAAGGGGTGACGGGTAGTGGAAAGACGGAAGTTTACCTGCAATTAATCCGCCAAGCCCTCGACCAAGGGCAAAATGCCATTCTATTGGTACCAGAAATTGCCTTGACCCCACAAATGGTGGCCCAACTGAAGGGGCGCTTTGGAGACTTGGTCGCTGTCCTTCACAGTCAATTAAGCGTTGGCGAGCATTTTGATGAATGGCGGAAGATGCGTCGGGGGGATGCCCGGGTAGTCGTGGGAGCTCGGTCATCGATTTTTGCCCCGATTGATAATATTGGCATCATCATTATTGATGAGGAACATGAGACCACTTATAAACAAGAGGAAGCCCCGCGCTACCATGCCCGGGATGTGGCTAAGTGGCGCGCGTCTTATCATTCCTGTCCCTTACTCTTAGGGTCAGCAACACCCGCCTTAGAGAGTAGGGCCCGAGCCCAAAATGGGGTCTACCACTTGCTTAGTCTCCCTGGACGGATTAACGGTAAGTCTTTACCAGCAGTTGACTTGATCGATATGCGGGAAGAGTTTAAGCATAAAAATTACTATCAATTCTCCCGCTCACTCAAAGAAGCCATCGATCAAACCTTAAGCCAGGGCCAACAAGTGGCCCTCATGCTTAATCGGCGGGGCTATGCTAATTATGTCATGTGTCGGGATTGTGGGTATGTTTTTCAATGTCAAAATTGTGATGTTTCCCTAACCTATCATTATAGTGATCGCAGTTTGCAGTGCCATTATTGTGGCTATAGCCGGCCCTACCCCCAAGTCTGCCCCCTCTGCCAAGGCCAACACTTACGTCCCTTTGGTAGTGGGACGGAAAAGGTTGAAGAAGAGATCTACCAACTCTTTCCTGGTAAGAACTTAGTCAGAATGGACAATGATACCACCCGTAAAAAGGGCGCCCATGAGCGTTTGTTAGCCAAAGTAGCTAGTGGCGAAGCGAATATATTATTGGGAACGCAAATGATAGCTAAGGGATTGGATTTTCCTAATATTACCCTAGTGGGAGTGATCAATGCGGATACTTCCCTCTACTTGCCTGATTTCCGGGCTTCAGAGCGAACCTTTCAGCTCTTAACCCAGGTGAGCGGACGGGCGGGCCGAGGCGACTTAGAAGGACGAGTGATGATCCAAACCTTTAATCCCGACCACTATGCCCTACAACTTGCTAAGCACCATGACTATGACCGCTTCTACCAAAAGGAAATGACCTATCGTAAACTCAACCATTATTCCCCTTATTTCTATACCATCAGATTATCTATCTCACACTTTAATGAAAAAGATGCCCTTAAAGCGGCCTTAACCTTGGCCACTTTACTGCGTGAACGCAGCCAGGGCAGTAAGGACTATGTCATTGGTCCCAGTCAAAATGCCATTTCTCGGATTAAAAACCGTTATTATTATCAAATTTTGTACCAGTACCGCAATCAAGCACACATTCAGCCCCTATTCCAAGAAATCCGTGACTTGGCTCAAGACTGGAGTAAAAAGAAACTCTATGTCTCAATTGATGTAGAACCTTTATCTTTCCTATAGAAAGACAGGGGATATAGATTGCACTGAGGAGGAAGTTATTCATTATGAAAAAAATTGTATTTATGGGGACACCAGAATTTTCGGTGAAGAGTCTACAGGCCTTAATTGACCACCCTGACTATGAAGTTAGTGCCGTGGTTACCCAGCCTGACCGACCCGTGGGACGTAAACACCGCCTCCAAGCTTCAGCGGTTAAAGAAGCCGCCCAAGCGGCTGATATTCCCGTTTATCAACCTGAAAAAATCAGTCAAGACCAAGACCTCGACCAACTACTCAGCCAAGGCGATATCGATTTAATCGTGACTGCTGCTTACGGACAATTTTTACCTGAGCGCTTATTGAATTACCCCAAATACGGGGCCATTAATGTTCACGCCAGCCTCTTACCCAAGTACCGGGGCGGTGCACCTGTCCATTACGCCATCTGGAAGGGAGAAAAGGAGACCGGGATAAGTATTATTCGTATGGTTAAGAAAATGGACGCTGGAGCAATCCTAAAGCAAGCCGCTATCCCGATTGATGACCAAGTTACTGTCGCTGAAATGTTTGACCGCTTGAGTGAACTGGGCAGTCAAGTATTGCTAGAAACCTTACCCGCTCTCTTTGATGGAACAGTGACTGAGACTCCTCAAAATGAAGCGGAAGCAACTTTTTCACCTAATATCACCCGGGAAGAGGAGCGGATCAACTGGGACAATACTGCCCAAGAAATCCATAACCAAGTTCGGGCCTTTAATAGCTGGCCAGTGGCCCACACTTTCTTTGATGACAAGCGCTGGAAGATCTGGGCAAGTGAAGTGCTTGAAGACGATGAAACTGATCAAGTCCCAGGAACGGTGATCGCTATTGACAAGAAACCAGCCCGTTTCCTAGTGGCTTGCGGAAGCGGAACGGTCTTAGCTATTACTGAAATCCAACCAGCAGGAAAGAAGGCCATGGATATTACGAGTTTTATTAATGGAGGAGCGGGTCAAATTGAAGTCGGCGACACATTCCAATAAGCCCTCAGGCCTCAAAGCTAGCGCCCGCTACCAGGCTATGGAAACCCTAGACCTAGTCTATAAGGGCGAGGCCTTTGTTAACCAAGAAGTCAACCAGGTTCTCAGCCACAGTCGGGTAGGAGACTCGGACCGAGATCTTTATACCCGCCTAGTTTACGGGAGTCTGCAATTCCATTGGACCCTCCAAGAACTCTTAAAACAGGTATTGAAACGCTATAAGCGGACCAAGAAGTGGCTGCTAGCCCTACTCGAATTATCAGCCTACCAGCATTATTATCTCGATGCCATTCCTGACCACGCCATTGTCGACGAGGCCGTGCGTATCGCTAAGAAGCGCGGTAACCAGACCTTGGGACGTTTTACCAATGGGACCTTGCGCAATCTCTTCCGGACCTATCCGACCATCGAGGACTTTATTAGCCAGCAGGCAAGCGACCAGTCCTATGTTCTTTCCTTAGAGACTAGCTTGCCCTTAGATTGGGTGAAATATTTTACTCAACGCTTTGGCTTTGAAATCACCAAGCAAATTGCCCAAGCCATGGTAGAACCAGCCCAGGTTAATGTGCGAATTAGTCGCGACTATTGGCAGGACCAGGACAAAATTAGTCAGAGTTTAGCCGATCAAGGTTTTCCTAACCAAAGCAGTCAGATAGCTCCTCACCAGCTAAAAGTTAAAACCGGTAATCCAGCGCAATCTGAACTCTTTGAGAAGGGGATCATTACTATTCAAGATGAGGCTGCTAGTCTTGCCGTTGATATCTTGAATCCCAAAGCTGGCGACCGGGTCCTAGATGCCTGTGCGGCACCTGGGGGCAAGACGGTCCAATTAGCTGAATATGTAGGTAAAACGGGCCAGGTCTTAGCCTTTGATATTGCTGAGAATAAATTACCTTTAATTGCTGATAATGTTAAACGCATGCATGTCGATAGTCAGGTAAGTATCCAACAAGGGGATGCCAGCCAACTAGGTGAAAAATTTCCAACGGAAAGCTTTGACGGCATTTTAGTTGACGCTCCCTGTTCAGGTGTGGGCCTCTTCCGCCGTAAACCGGATACCAAGTTAAACAAGGGTTTTCAAGATCTAAAGAATTTGCAAAAAATTCAATTAGAAATCTTAAATAATGTCAGTCCCCTACTAAAAAAGGCTGGCCGCTTGGTCTATAGTACCTGTACAATAACAGCAGAAGAGAATTGGCAAGTGGTCGAAGAATTTCTAGCGACTCACCCAGACTTCGCCCTCAAAGCCATTGGTCCCGAGTGGCAGGAAGTTTTACAGCCATCTTTGATCAATGCTGCTTGCTTGGAAATCTTACCACATCATTTTAATAGCGATGGCTTTTTTGTCGCCTTATTAGAAAAACAAAGTTAGGAGCAATTACTATGGAAGTTAGTCAGTTGACCGATACTGGTCAAATTCGAAGCTCAAATCAAGACCAAGTAGGGGTTTTTTATAATCAAGCCGAGCAGGCCCTACTCCTGCTCTGTGACGGCATGGGCGGCCATAATGCTGGGGATGTAGCCAGTGAAATGGCCCTCTATGCAGTTGGCCATGCCTGGGAGGAGTCTCCAAAGACCGATACTGAAGCGGTTCAAACTTGGTTGGAAGATAATATTGTTTTTGCTAATGACCGGGTTTTACAAGCTTCAAAAAAATATAATGATTTGTCAGGCATGGGGACCACTATTGTGGGGATTGCGATTATTGAAGGGAAGGGGATTGTCGCCCATGTGGGTGATAGTCGGGCCTATTGCTACGATGGGGAGGCCTTGAAGCCTTTGACCCGCGACCATTCCTTTGTCCAAGAACTCTTAGATATGAACATGATTACCCCATCTGAAGCCCAAAATCACCCGCAAAAGAATATTGTGACTCAGACCGTGGGGGTAAGCGAAGATATCAAGGTCGATATTTCGGTATTTACCCTAGAAGCGCAGACCATGCTCTTACTCTGTTCAGATGGTTTAACCGATATGCTGACTGATGACGATATCGGTCAGATTATCGCTAGCGATGAAGATGTTAATCAAGCGGCTCAGGCCTTAATCGCTGCAGCCAACCAAGCCGGGGGCCGGGATAATATTTCGGTGGTCCTCGCCAGGATTGAGGGAGGGGATGTGTCATGAAACAAGGTCAAGTGATTGGTAATCGTTATGAAATTATCCGCCACCTTGGCTCTGGAGGAATGGCAACTGTCTATTTAGCCTATGATCCGATTTTGGAACGGGAGGTCGCCATTAAATTCCTCCGCATTGGGACTTCGGATATGGATGACGCGACCCGACGCTTCAAACGAGAGGCTATGTCGATTTCAGAAGTAAACCACCCCAATATTGTTAATATTTACGATGTCGGTGACGATGATGATGGCCACTATATCGTGATGGAATATATTGAGGGAATTGACCTTAAACAATTTATTCGCAAAAACCATCCCATCAGTAAAGAAACTTATCAAGGAATCATGATGCAAATCCTGGCTGGGGTTGAATGCGCCCATCGCAAGGGGATTATCCACCGGGACTTAAAACCGCAAAATATCATGATTAAACCGGATGGCCAGGTAAAAATCATGGACTTTGGGATTGCCTTGGTCTCTACCGAGACGTCAATTACCCAGACCAATACCATTATTGGTTCGGTCCATTATCTTTCCCCCGAACAAGCCCGGGGGTCGATGGCTAGTTACCAATCCGATATCTATAGTTTGGGGATTGTTTCCTTTGAAATGCTCACTGGCCAGGTCCCCTTCGACGGGGAATCTGCCGTTAGCATAGCCATTCAGCACTTCCAGGAATCCCTACCGGATATTAATCAATTTCGTTCCGATATCCCCCAAGCCATGCAAAATGTTATTATGAAGGCAACGGCCAAGGAAGCTAATGAACGCTATCAGACTTGCGAACAGATGCGGCAAGATTTAGCGACCTGTCTGGATCCCAGCCGGGCCAATGAAGCACCATTTACGCCTTCATTGATGAAGAATGAAACCATCGTTATGGCTAAGGACGCGATCGAAAAACAAATTACTGACGAAACTAAGGTCACTCCCCAAGCCAAGCCAGAGCCCAAAGAAACGGCTCAAGCGACCAAGGCCATGCCGATCGGTGCCGGCTTAGCGAGTCAAAAGGCAGAGGCCCAAAGTGAGCCAAAAGTAAAAGCAGCTCCGCCAAAAGCATCCAGTCGGCCCAAGCGGAGATGGCCTTGGTTCATTGGAGGGCTCTTGGCTATCTTATTGCTTCTCGGCGTCTTTGTCTTTGGCCAGGGTCAAAGTCAACCGGTCCCTGATTTAACCAATATGACCGAAGACCAGGCCCGTAACAGCCTGGTCAATAATGGCTTTAGCCTGGGTGAGAGTCATCAAGAATATAGCGACCAGGTGGAAAGCGGGCGAGTGATCCGGACCGATCCGAGTAGTGGGCGAAAGGTCAAGGCAGACCAGCCCATTGATCTCTATATTAGCCAGGGTAAGGAACCCATTGAAATCCCTAACTACCAAGGACAGACCCTAGAACAGGCTAAAAAAGATGCTGAGAAGAAAGGTTTTTCTGTAAGTAGTGAAGAAGTCTATAGTGAAGAGGTTGAAAAGGGTAAAGTGATTTCCCAAAACCCAGCGCCAGGCGCTAGTGTGGTGGCTAGTGAAACCAACCTGCACTTGGTCGTGAGTTTGGGTAAGGAACCCTTAACGATGGCCAACCTGCAAGGCTTAAACCAAGCAGGTGTCCAACAATATGCCCAAAGTGTAGGCTTGAATGTCAGCTTTAATGAAGCTAATTCAGATTCTGTGGCTAAGGGTTTAGTGGTCTCCCAAAGTATCGCGCCTGGAGCCAACTTTAACCGCGGGGCGAATTTGACTGTGACCCTTTCTTTAGGGCCTGAGGAGGAGCCCACACACAGCTTCCGTCACACCATCACTATTCCTTACAAGGGCAAAAGATCTCGTGGGGATTCGGATAGCGAGTCTACTTCTCAACGGCAGGCAGCTAATGACATTGAGATTTACATTGATGATTTAAACCATTCTTACAATGAAGTGGCTGATCACTTTACCATCACTGACGATAAGTCTTATACTTTGAGTTTTGAAACTGAGCCTAATAAAACCGCTCGTTTCAAGGTAGTCCGTGACGGCAAGACGATTTTAGAGAATCGAGTGAAACCAGGCGATGACTAATAGACCAGCAGAAAAAAAGGGCCAAATCGTTAAGGTCTTGAGTGGCTTTTACTATATTGAAGATCAAGATAGTCGGGAGATCTATCAAACCCGGGCGCGCGGTCTCTTTCGTAAGGAACAGCTGAGCCCCTTAGTGGGTGACTATGTCAGCTTCCAAGCAGATAATCTCCATGAAGGGGTCTTAACTGCTGTGAAGGAGCGCAAAAATGAGCTTGACCGGCCGCCCGTGGCCAATATTGACTTAGCCTTTGTCGTTGCTTCCGTGACTCAACCACACATTCCTAGCAAGTTGATTGACCGCATGTTGGTCTATAGTGAAAGCCAAAGGATCCAACCAGCGCTTTACTTTTCCAAGTTAGACTTACTCGATGAAGCAGAACGTGAAGAATTGCAGCCGCTCTTGGCTAATTACCAGTCCCTGGGCTACCAGGTCTTAACGAATTTAGACCTATCACAAGCAGACGAAGATTTACTGACTGAACTTTTTCATGGGAAAACCATTGCCGCTATGGGACAGTCAGGGGTTGGTAAGACCACCTTGTTAAACCATCTCCTGCCTGATCTCCATAAGGAAACGGCTGCTATTTCTAAGGGGATGGGCCGGGGCAAGCATACCACCCGCCATGTTGAATTACATGATGTCTATGGGGGTAAGCTAGTCGACACGCCTGGCTTTTCCAGTTTAAGCTTAGATAGCATTGAAAAGGAAGACCTGGGAGACTACTTCCCCGAAATGAGAGAGCGGAGTGATTTCTGTAAGTTCCGGGAATGCTCCCACACCCACGAGCCTCAATGCGCCATTAAAGCAGCCCTAGAGGCAGGCGAGATTAGTCAGAGTCGTTATGACCATTATGTGGAATTTTTGCAAGAAATTATCAATAAAAAACCCGATTACCAACAGAAAAATAGGAGGAAGAAAAAATGAAAATTGCCCCAAGTATTTTAAATGCTGATACCGGTCGTATGCGTGAAGAAGTTGCCCGGATTGAAGAGGCTGGAGCAGACTGGGTCCATGTGGATATTATGGATGGCCATTTTGTCCCCAACCTCACGTTTGGTGCGCCCATGGTGGAAGCCCTACGTCCTCACACCAAACTCTTCATTGATTGCCATATGATGGTGGATAATCCAGATGACTATATTGAATCCCTAGCCCAAGCGGGAGCAGATAGCATGACGGTACATTTTGAAGCGGTCACCCACTTACACCGCACCATTCAAAATATTCAATCCCAAGGCATGAAGGCAGCGGTGGCGCTTAACCCAGCGACTCCAGTTTCAGCCATCACACCGATCTTGAATATGGTTGATATGGTCTTAGTCATGACGGTTAACCCAGGCTTTGGTGGACAAGCCTTCATTCCAGATATGGTAGAAAAAATGACTGAACTGGACCAAATCCGTCAGGAAAAAGGCTACCATTATCAAATTCAAGTCGATGGAGGGATCGATAACACCACCATTCGTCAGTGCTACGACCAAGGGGTGGATGTCTTTGTTTCCGGCTCTTATGTCTACAAAGGGGATTCTAACCAAGCCATTGCTTCCTTGCGGGATGCCTGCTGCTAAAAGTGAGTGAGAAAAATGATTCAACGTATTATTGCTGTGGGAAGTTCAATTGCCCATTTGGACAATCCCATTATTGCTAGCTACAAAAGCGACCCCCAAGTGGCCTGGGTAGGCATTGACCGTGGGGCGAGAGAGTTGCTCCGGGCCGGCTTACCCCTCAACCTAGCTGTGGGGGACTTTGATTCGGTGACGGCGGAGGAAAGACAAGCGATCCAAGAAGCGGCCCAAAAATCGATTGTCTTACCCAGTGAGAAGAATGATACTGATACCGAAGCCGCGCTCATGGAAATGATGAAAAATTGGCCCCAGGCTGAATATATCATTTTTTATGGCATGCTGGGTGGTCGTCTCGACCATACCCTTAATAACCTATGGATGGCTTACCAAGACCGTTTTCAACCGGTCATCTCTCGTTTAGAATTTGTTTCCGATACCAACACGGTTCGCTTTTTGGAGCCTGGTGAACATATCATTTATCCCTATGAAGGCATGACCTATCTTTCCTTGGTTTCTATGGGGCCCGTCAGCGGGTTGACCTTAAAAGACGTTAAATACCGCTTAGAGGACTTTGCCTCTGATAACCCGCGGCCCTTTATTTCTAACGAGTTTCTCCCTGATGGACGCCCCATGTCCTTAAGCTTTACTTCTGGTCTCTTGATGGTCTTACAAACCAGGGATGCTCGCTAGTTATTTGCTAAGTATTTTCTAAAAGAACTTGCAACCCAGTAACCCCTATGATAAAATATTCTAGTATGTTCAAAAAACTGTAAGAAGGGAGTTATTCAACATGGCAAAACAATGTTATTTCACAGGTCGTAAAGCAAAATCTGGAAACAACCGTTCACACGCTTTAAACAGCTCAAAACGTACCTTTAAACCAAACTTGCAAAAAGTTCGTGTGTTAGTTGATGGAAAACCTAAACGTGTTTGGGTTTCAGCTCGTGCCCTTAAATCAGGAAAAGTTCAACGTGTTTAGTCAACAAACTAACGATAGAAAATCACATTAGCCATAGAGTGTTAATCATTCTACCGCTAATGTGTTTTTTTATTATTAGCTTTTAATTTAGGCCAGAGAGTGCAATATCCGCCAAAAATTGGTACAATGGGAAAAGGATTATGATATAAGAATCTTCAAGCGTATTCATCAAAAAATGACTCTTATTAACAAGGAGGAAAAACAATGCCTGTAAAAATGGATTCTGAATATGGCGAAATTGAAATTACTAATGACGTGATTGCTAAGGTTGTGGGAATGGCTACCACACAAAATTATGGTGTGGTTGGTATGGCCAGCAAGAACCAAATCCGTGATGGCATTTCTGAAATCTTAAAAATTGAAAATTATACCAAGGGAGTCGTTGTTCGTAGCGAGGCTGATCTGGTGATCGTTGATGTTTATATTATGGTAAACTATGGCACCAAGATCTCAGAAATTTGTCGTAACGTGCAACGCTCTGTAAAATATGATTTAGGACGGCAACTAGGCATCACTGCTAATGTAGTGAACGTCTTTGTCCAAGGCATATATACAGAGGATCAATAAGCGAAGGGAGGAAGACGCTGCATGAGTCAGTTAGTCATTGATGCATCAGATTTAAGAAACATGGTTGCCGTAGGTTGTGACAAGTTAAAGCAAGGAGCAGATTATGTCGATTCCTTAAATGTCTTTCCGGTACCTGATGGGGATACAGGGACAAATATGAACCTATCCTTTTCAGCGGGGTTAGACGGAGTCGAGAAGAACGATGGGCAAAGTGTCGAAGAAGTGGCCGATGCCCTAGCTAAGGGTTTGCTAATGGGAGCACGGGGGAATTCCGGCGTAATCCTATCCCAAATCTTTAGAGGCTTTGCTAAGGGCTGTAAGGGTCTCGAAAAGTTAGATGCCAAGGCCCTAGCCAATAGCTTTGACCAGGCGGTTAAGTCAGCTTATAAGGCAGTCATGAAGCCAGTGGAAGGGACGATCTTGACCGTGGTCCGTGAGGGAGCAGAAGCCGGTCTAGTCCAAGCTGAAAAGAGTGATGACGTCATTGAGGTTATGCGCGCTGTTTCTGAAGGCGCTAACTTGGCTTTAGAGAACACCCCTAACCTGCTTCCTGTATTAAAAGAAGTAGGCGTGGTTGATTCTGGCGGGCAAGGACTGTGCTTAATCTATGCTGGCTTTTTAGAGGCCTTGACGGGTGAAGCGGTTGCTAGTTTCCATACCAATGTTGAAAATACCGACCTCACTGAATTAGCCCATGAAGAAAATTACTATAATACTTCCCATTCCGTGTCTTCAGAAGATATCAAATTCGGCTTCTGTACCGAAATTATGGTGGCCTTAGGGCAAGGCTCAGAAGACTATGAAGACTTTGACTACGAGACTTTCCGGAATTACCTGAGTGAACGCGGGGATTCCTTATTAGTGGTTAATGATGATGAAGTGGTCAAGGTCCATGTCCACACTGAACGTCCTGGTGATGTCCTCAATTATGGGCAAAAATTTGGGACCTTAATCAAGGTGAAAGTGGATAATATGCGCCAGCAACATGAGGATATCTTGACCAATAAGGCCAAGGCAGCCCCTAAAGAAAAGCAGGCCTATAGTATTATTGCTGTTTGCGCCGGTGAAGGCGTGAGCGAACTCTTTAAAGAGGCGGGGGCTAGCTACATCATTTCCGGTGGTCAGACTATGAATCCGTCGACGGAAGACTTTGTTAAGGCCATTGAAGCAGTTAACGCTGAAAATATCATTCTCTTACCTAACAATAAGAATATCTTTATGGCAGCTAAACAAGCGGCTGATGTCAGCGAGGTGCCTACCGTGGTCTTAGAAACCGAGTCGATTACCCAAGGGCTAGCGGCCTTACTTGGCTTTAACCTCAATGATGACTTAGCAAGTAATGAAAGCTCCATGAAAGAAGCCTTCCATGAAGTCAAGAGTGGGCAAGTGACCCATGCGATTCGAGACACTTCGATCTCTGGTTTAACCATCCACAAGGGTGACTATATGGGCCTGGTTGAAGGCGATATACAAGTCTGTGATACTGATAAGAGTCAGGCTGCCCGTAAAACGGTCCAGGCCTTAACCGATGAAGAAAGTGAATTAGTGACTTTAATCTATGGTGAAGACATCAGTGAAGAAGAGGCTAGTCAGTTAGCAGATCTTATCACTGAAGATAATGATCAATTAGAAGTTGAAGTCTATAAAGGGGACCAGCCTGTCTATAGTTATTTAATTTCTGTTGAATAGTTAAGAAACAGGCTGTCTTGCAGTCTGTTTTCTATATTTAGAAGGGTGAAAGAGAAAGAGTCATATGAAAATAGGTATTTTGGATTTTATTCCTCGCGATCGTGAAATGACTGCGATCGAATCCTTTAAAAGCGCCATGAATTTATTACAATTGGCAGATGAAAAGGGACTGGCTCGTTACTGGTTTGCTGAACACCACAGCACTCCGGCACTCTTAGGGTCAAGCCCCCAAGTCACATTAGGCTATGCAGCGGCGATTACCAAGCATATCCGCCTGGGTACAGGTGGGGTGATGCTGGATAATTTAAGTGCCTATCAACTGGCTGAGAACTTTAAAGTCTTAGAATGCTTGGCCCCCCACCGGATTGAAGCGGGGGTAGGTTATAGCAATCCTAAGGAACAGGCTGACCAAAAGGAAATGGGGGGCTTTGACTTTAAGAATCCCAAACCCTATAAGGATGAATTAGTCGCCCTTTATGACTATATGCATGATCAACGGTCAGTCCACCAAGAGGGGAAAGCCCGGGCCATGCCAGTCTTATTTGACCATGAGATTCCTTATTATGTCATGGTAACCAGCACCCGCCATGTTCGCTATATTGCTGAACAAGGCTGGGGCATGCTTTTTGGCCTCTTCCTCAATCCTTCTTATGAAGAATGTAAAGAAGCTATCCGCATTTATCGCAAGTATTTTAAACCCAATGGGATTAGTAATACCCCCCATGTCATGGTGTCGCTCTATGTCATTTCAGCCTATGATGAGAATGTCTTGGAAGGTCTAGAGAAGGCTATTGATGCTTGGATACTGACCTTTAGGAGTAACAAGCGGGCCTTGTACCAACTCTTGAGTGTGGAGGAAGCGGAATTCTATCCTTTTTCCGATGAGGAGAAGGAAATCATTGACCATTACCAAGAGGCTAAATTAATCGCTAGTCCTAAAGAAATTCAGGCTAAATTTAGCCATTTGATGAAAGAATTAGATTGCGACGAATTCCTGGTGGTTAACCAATTATCTGGTTACAATTATCGCCGTGACTTAATTAATATCTTAGCGGACATCGATCTTTAGTAGCCTATAGCGGGAAGGAGTAAGCCAATGACGAGTATCACTGATCCAGTCAGCGCCTTAACTGGAGTAGGCCCTAAAAAAGCAGCCCTGTTGAAGCGTTTGAAGATTGAAAGCATTTATGATTTACTTTGTCAATTTCCTTTTCGCTATGAAGACTTATCGGTTAAAAGTATTCAGGAATTGGCCGACAATCAAAAGGCGACCTTAAAGGGCCGTGTGGTTACTGAACCCGTGGTGAATTATTTTCGGGGACGCAAGGGCAACCGCCTGCATTTCCGTTTGCAGGTGGACCATGAAATTATCAATGTTAATTTCTTCAACCAAGCCTACCTCAAAAAGCAAATTCATAGCCAAGAAGAGATCCTGATTTATGGAACTTATGAAGCCAAGCGCCAGCAATTGTTGGGGATTAAACTTATCAATTTTTCCAGTGAGGATAATGAGACCGCCTCTGTCTACCATACAACTAAAGGGCTCTCACAGTCCGCTTTAAGGCAGTTAATTAAGACGGCTCTTGACCAGTATGAAGATCAGATTCCTGAGCTTATCCCCGAAGAATTGTCAAAGCGCTATCAGTTAATTCCTCATCGCCAGGCTATACGCTTGATGCATTTTCCAAATACTGAGGCTGATAGCCAGCAAGCCCGGCGCCAGATTAAGTACCAGGAACTCTTCCTCTATAGTCTCCGTATTCAATGGCGCAAGCTCAACCAGCGCTACCAAGAAGCGGGGGTACAAATCCAATATGATAATGACCAGTTAAAAGAATTTATCCGTTCGATCCCCTTTGAATTGACCCAGGGACAAAAAGAAGTTACTAATCAAATTTGTCGGGACCTCCTACAGCCCTATCCCATGAACCGGCTCCTTCAAGGGGATGTGGGGAGCGGAAAGACTATTGTGGCCTTGATCGCCCTAGCGGCTACTGTATCGGCTGGCTTTCAAGGGGCCTTAATGGTACCTACCGAAATTTTAGCTGAACAGCATTTTAAAGAGGCCCAAAGTATCTACCAAGCCACGGGACTACGCTGTGCCTTGTTAACCGGGTCTACCAAGGGCAAAGACCGTAAGCAAATCCTGACCCAGCTGGCCCAGGGAGACCTGGACCTGATGATCGGCACCCATGCCCTCTTCCAGGAGGATGTTCACTTTAAGGACCTGGGGCTAGTCATTATCGATGAACAGCACCGCTTTGGGGTCAAGCAGCGCCGGCAATTAATCGATAAGAATAGAGACCGCCACCCCAATGTCCTCTATATGACCGCTACCCCCATCCCTCGAACCCTAGAAATTACCTTGATGGGGGACATGGAAGTTTCCAAGTTAAAGGAACTCCCCGCTGGCCGTCAGCCGGTTAAGACCCTCTGGCTAAGGCCCCAGGAGGCTAATCAGGTCGACTATCTCTTAAAGCAGGAACTAGCTAAGGGGCGGCAAGCTTATATTATTTGTCCCCTGGTAGGCGAGTCAGAAAAAGTCGAGGCCCAAAACGCCGAAAAAATTTATGCCGATTATCAGGCCCGCTTTGGTGACCACTACCAGGTCGGCCTCCTTCATGGGCAGTTATCTAATGAAGAAAAAGAAGCTGTCATGCAGGCCTATAGTGACCATACGATCCAGCTTTTGGTAGCCACCACTGTGGTTGAGGTAGGACTCAATGTTCCCAATGCCAGCTTGATGGTTATTTTGGATGCCGACCATTTCGGTCTAGCCCAACTCCATCAATTACGAGGTCGGGTTGGCCGGGGCCAGGCAGCCTCTTTCTGCCTCTTGTTGGCTGACCCCCATACTGAAAACGGTAAAGAACGGATGCGAATCATGACTGAGTCTAATGATGGCTTTTATTTGAGCCAGCAAGACTTAGAGTTACGGGGAGCAGGGGACTATTTTGGCACCAAGCAAAGTGGCTTACCTGAATTCCAGTTAGCCGATCCGATTGAAGATGGCGAGATTCTGGAATATAGCCGCCAGGATGCCATTCAATTTGCTCCCTACCTCATGGAAAATGCCCAGGACTATCCCTTACTAGGTGCCTGGTTGAATCAAGTGGAAGAAGAACGTCAAGCCTGATCGAGGCTAAAGGAGTGAAGCTCATGATTAAAATTGCAGTAGATGCTATGGGTGGCGACCACGCCCCTCAAGCTATCATGGAAGGGGCCCTGGCAGCAGTCCAGACCTATTCCGATATTCAGATCCTGCTCTATGGGGACCAAGACCAAATCCAAGCCCTGCTTCCTGAGGGGGACTATCCCATTGAAATCATCCATTGTTCAGAAAAAATTGCTGGCGATGATGAACCGGTCCGGGCCATCCGTCGCAAGAAGGATGCCTCCATGGTGGTTGCCGCTAAGGCGGTAAAAAAAGGACAGGCTCATGCCTTGGTCTCAGCCGGTAATACTGGGGCCCTCTTAGCAGCAGGGACCTTGTTAGTCGGGCGAATTAAAGGAATTGATCGTCCGGCCTTATTGGGAACCCTGCCTAATTTAAGAGAATCAGGGGAATCCTTTGTTTTGGTGGATATGGGCGCTAATGCCGATGCCAAGGCCAAGCAACTCTGGGAGAATGCCTTGATGGGTAACCAATATGCTAAGGACGTCTTAGGTAAGCGTCAGCCACGTGTGGGTCTCTTGAATAATGGTTCTGAGGATACTAAGGGTAACAAAGTCACTAAAGAAGCCTTTGAATTACTGAGCCAGGAAGAACAGATCCACTTCATCGGTAATGTGGAATCCCGCGATATCTTAGCTGGGGTCTGCGATGTGGTGGTTAGTGATGGCTTTACCGGTAATGCCGTTTTAAAGGCCATTGAGGGGACGGCTAAAGAGATTCTTACGTTAGTCAGTCACAGCCTCAAATCAGGGAACCTAAAAACAAAGCTAGGGGCCTTACTGATAAAAAATTCATTAAAGGAAACCCTAGGGCAATTTGATATTGAAAGTGTTGGTGGAGCGACCCTGTTTGGAGTAAAAGCCCCAGTGATTAAGTGTCATGGGAATGCCAGTGCTAAGACTGTTGCTGCAACCATCGGCCAGGCCCGGCAAATTGTGAAATCAGGTACCTATGACAGTTTGGCACAACAAATCGCTAATAAGGAAGGTCAAGCAGAAGACTAGGCCTTTGAAAAGAAATTGTTTTGGGAAGGAAGACCAACTATGGAAGAGAGAAAAATTTTTGATATCATTCGGGAAATGATCAGTGAACGATTTGGTTTGGAAGATGAGAAAATCGATAAAACTACCCACTTATCTAAGGACCTTGGGGCAGATTCCTTAGATATTGTGGAGCTGGTCATGACCTTAGAAGATTATTTCAAGGTCTCCATTCCCGATTCAACTGCAGACCATATTGAAACCTTAGAAGAATTAGTTGATGCTATTAGTTTGGCGAAAAAGAGTTAATTATTAAGGAGGAAAACCATGTTTAAAGCGATTAAGCAGCTTTTTAAAGAGCAATTTGATTTGGACATTCATGAAAAGCGTCATTATCAAATTGCCTTTACGCATTCATCCTATGTGAATGAAAAACGCAAAGAAAATTTACAGGACAATGAACGAATTGAATTTTTAGGGGATGCTGTTTTAGAGTTAACAGTCTCTAATTTCCTCTACCATTACTTTCCCCAATTACCAGAAGGCGACTTATCTCGGATTCGGGCCTTAATTGTCTGTGAGGAAAGTTTGAGTAAACGCTGTAAGGAGTGTGGTTTTGACCAATATGTCCGTCTAGGGCACGGTGAAGAGGCCAATGGTGGTCGCGAACGTTCTTCCTTACTTTGTGATTTATTTGAAGCCGTTGTGGGAGCCTTATATCTTGATCTTGGGTTAGATGCTATTGAGAAGTTTCTAGAGCAAACCATTTATCCTAAGATCGAGAGCGGTGAATTTAAGGACCACCGAGACAATAAAACCGCCCTCCAAGAAGAACTCCAAAAAGATGGTCAGATTAACCTGTCTTATCGTTTGTTGAAGGAATCTGGCCCCTCCCATAATAAACGCTTTGAAGTGGCGGTCTGTTTGGATGGTGAAATCATCGGTCAAGGCCAGGGAACTTCTAAGAAACATGCTGAACAAGCGGCAGCCAAACAGGCCCTCGAGGATATACAAAAAGATAAATAAAGGACGGCAAGTGTGTGTATTTAAAAACAATTGAAATGGTCGGTTTTAAGAGCTTTGCAGAGAAAACCCGGGTCGAACTCGACCGGGGTTTTACAGCCATAGTTGGACCAAACGGTAGTGGTAAATCGAATATCACTGAAGCAGTGAAATGGGTGCTCGGTGAACAATCCGCCAAATCACTGCGCGGGAAAAGAATGGATGACGTGATTTTTTCAGGTTCACAAAGTCGGCGGCAATCCCAATATGCCCAGGTGGTTTTAACCTTTGATAACAGTGACCGGGTTCTTGATATGGATAGTGATGAGGTCTCGGTCTTGAGACGCTATACCCGCTCAGGCGACAGTATCTATAAAATTAATGGCCAAAATTGCCGCTTAAAGGATATTACCCAGTTAATGATGGATACGGGAGTAGGAAAGGAATCCTTCTCCATTATTTCCCAAGGCAAGGTAGAAGAGATCTTTACCCAGCGGGCTGAAGAGCGACGCGCTATCTTTGAAGAAGCTGCCGGGGTCATGAAGTATAAGAGTAAGAAGCAAGAAGCTGAACGCAAGTTGGACCGGTCCCAGGAGAATTTAAACCGGATTGAAGATATCTTGTCGGAAATTGAAGGCCGCTTGGAGCCCCTCAAGGAGCAAAAAGAAGCGGCTGTTTCCTACCGGGACAAGAAGCAAGAGCTTAGTCAAATTGAAATTGCTCTCACTGCCGTTCAAATCGAAACCCTTAATGAACAATGGCAACTGGCTAAGAAAGATTTGGAAAGCATCCAGGCCAGCAATGAAGGGAAAAAACGTCAACTTGACCAGGAAGAAACAGCTTTGACCCAAGCCAAGGCCGCTGAAGAACTGTCTGATGAGCGCGTTAACGAGCTCAATGACAACTACGTGGTCAAACTCCAGGCTGGGGAGAAACTACGTAGCCAACTGCAAATGATGGAGCAGGAGCAGCGTTTTATCCAGTCTAACCGGCAAAACCAAGAAAAAGAACAGGCCAATTTACAAGCAAAAATTGAAAAACTGAAAGCAAACTTAAGAAGTAACCAGGCTCAGCTAGATAAGTACCAAGAAACTTATCAAAGCCAAGCCGACTCCTATCAATCCCTCAAGGATCAATTAGCGGCTTTAAGTGACTACAGCGAAGAAGATTTGGAAGACTTGCGTAACCAATATATCGCTTATTTACAGGAAGAAAGCCATTTATCTAATCAAATCCAACAAACTGAGAAGGATATCCAACAAGGGCAAAAGAACCAAGAAAAATATGCGGAGAGGATCCGGAACAGTCAAAAAGAACAGGCTAAGCTGGAAGACCAGCAGGAAGAATTGGACCAAGAAATTAGTCAAAAAGAGCAAAGGTTAAAAGACTTGCTCCAAGAATATCAAGACCAAGCCCAGTCATTAAGACAGTCCCAAGACCGAGTCCAAAAAGCGACCAATGCCAACCAGGCCCTCTATCAAAAGCTCTTGAGAAAACAAGCCCAGTTAGATTCCTTAAAGAATTTAGAGGATAACCACGAAGGCTTTTACTACGGGGTCAAAAATGCCCTGAAATTAAAGTGCCAAAAAAGGGGGATTTTTGGGGCCATTGCGGAATTGATCAATGTGCCTGAGGATTATACCCTGGCGGTAGAAACGGCCTTAGGGGGCAACATGCAAAATATCGTCACCCAGGATGGTCAAGTGGCCCAGGAAGTGATTACCTACTTGAAGGCTAAGAAGGCCGGACGGGCGACCTTCCTCCCCCTGGATACTATGAAAAGTCGGCGAATCAGTGACCAGCAAGTCAGCCGGGTCCAAGCTGATCCCGCTTATATCGGCCTGTTGGTTGACTTAGTAGACTTTGACGACCAATTTCAAACCGTCATGGAAAATGTGATGGGAAATATCATTCTGGCTGAGGACTTAACCGGGGCTCGCCGCCTATCTCAGGCTCTCCATGCTCGTTACCGGATCGTCACTTTGACCGGGGACCTCGTTAATGCGGGAGGATCCTTAACCGGGGGCGCTAATAAGCGGAACCAGACCTCTCTCCTTAGTCGTAAAAATGACATCCAAAGCTTAAGCCGAGATATTGAATCCATGGAAGCCTCTTACCAAGAAGCGGCTAGCCGGATAGCGACCCAGCAGAAAGACCAAGATCAGATGTCCCAGGCCTTAGAAAGCTTGAAAGAAAAAGGTAGTGAGGCTCGCTATGACCTGCGTTCTAGCCAGGCAGAAAGGGAGCACTTGGCTCAAGAGCTGGAGAAATTGGCTAAGGAAGTCCAAGGCCAAGATTATGAGAAAAATCTCAGCCAAGAGGATGTTAAGCAGAGTCAGGCCGACCTGGCCACCAGCCAGGAAAAACTGACTCACTTACAGGAAAAAATTCAAGCAGCCAAGGCCAAGATCGATGCTCGTTTACTCTCTGATGAAGAAAAGGGCCAGCAAAAAGCCCAGCTGCAAGAAGATTTTCAAGAGATTGCAACTGACTTTGCGGTCACCAAGGAGCAAGTTAAGCAGGCTAAGGATCAAAAAGCTAGCTTGTCCGCAGAGCTCGCTGACCAGGAAAAGGCCTATCAAGAACTTGCTAACTTACTAAGCCAAGCCCTGACCAATGATAGCGACCAGGAGGAGAAGAAAAAGCATTTAGAGGCCCAATTGCAAAGCTTCCAAAAGCAAAGTAAAGATATCCAGACCCAGTTAAAAATAGCCAAAGAAGAACGCCAGGAAGCTAGTCAAAAGGTTGAAGCGGCCAATCAAATGATTAGTCAACTGAACTCAGAAATTCAAAGCAACTTACAAAATATTGCTAAGCTAGAGGCCAGTGCCAGTCGCTATGAGGTGTCGATTGATAATCACCTGGAACAATTAAGTGAATCATACGGTTTGACCTATGAACGGGCGCGGGCAGAAAGTCAGTTAACCATGTCGATTGACCAAGCCTCTAGCCGGGTTAAGCAATTAAAGCAGGCCATTGATAGCCTGGGACCAGTCAATATGCAGGCCATTGAAGAATATGATGAGGTGTATGAGCGATTTTGCTTTATCGATAAACAGCGCCAAGATGCTATCGATGCTCGTGAAAATCTCTATCAAACCATTGCTGAAATGGATAGTGAAGTCTCTACCCGCTTTAAGACCACCTTTGAAGCTATCCGTGACGCCTTTGAAAGTATTTTTCCGGCTCTCTTTGGTGGAGGCAAGGCAACCCTCAAGCTCACCGATCCCAATGACTTACTGAATACTGGGGTCGAAATCATGGCCCAACCGCCAGGGAAGAAACTCCAGCTCTTGAGCTTGTTATCGGGGGGTGAGCGGGCCCTTACCGCTATTGCCCTACTCTTTGCCATTTTGGATGTCAAAACGGTGCCTTTCTCCATTTTGGATGAAGTTGAAGCGGCCTTAGATGATGCCAATGTGGCCCGCTATGGACGCTACTTGCAAAAATTCGCCCAAAAAACGCAATTTATTGTCATTTCCCACCGTAAGGGAACCATGGAAGCTGCTAACATTCTTTATGGGGTGACCATGCAGCAGGAGGGGATTTCCCAGCTGGCTTCGGTTCGTTTAGAAGACGTTGATGACCAGTTGAATTAGGAATAATAGATTTAAAAAGTCATTAAGGCTGGGGGCGAGTCTCCCAGCTTTTTTAGTTAAGGATTTGCCGTCAGCTCGCACTCTTTAGTTGAGTTCGGACGCCAGCCTTGAAGTTGCTTCAGAAAATACCAACGCACAGTTTCCTGTGCTTATGGTATTTTCCTCCAGCAATTCAAGTCTCTGGTGGCGTCCTCACATCCTTTCTAAACCTGCTCGTTGACAAAAGTGAACTCCGCTTCAGAAATATTTGGCAATCCTTTTCAAGGATTTCCGCATATTTCTTCCAGCGTTTCACTTTTTGCCGTCAGCTCACACTCTCCTAAACCTGCTCCAAGCGCAGAGCAAGCGTCCACTTCACCAAAGGTCGAAGAAGCCTCTTTGAAGCTTCTTTCGCCCTTTAGCTCCAGTGGTCTTGCTCTTTGACGCGCTTGTCGCACTCTCTTCAAATGGGTTATTTTCTTGATCTGTGATATAATGAGTTAGAAATTTTGGAATGAATGCCTTGGCAGGTGCTAAGGCTTTATAAAGGATAGATTGCATGATTAAACTTATTGCTATTGACTTAGATGGAACCTTATTACGTGATGATAAGACCATTAGTGAGGCCAGTGCTTCTACCATAAGAAGAGCAGTGGAAGCGGGGATTGAAGTGGTGATTTGTACCGGTCGTCCCATTGAAGGCATTCAATTTGCCTTGGACCGCTTTGAAATGAATACCGCCAAGCATTTCTCCATCACTTATAATGGTGGTCTGGTCTTACATAATGAGTCACGTGAGATCATTTCTGAAACCATTATGACGACAGCAGATGTGCTTCGCATTTATGACATGATGTATGGGCTCGATTTACCCATTGATGCGGTAGATATCAATACCGTCCATCGTTTGAAGTATCCCAAGTACTGGCCGGGTCACTATGACCAACAAATGCCTTTTCTTCCCTTTGTTCCTTTTGACTTGGATGCTTTGGGGATGGACCATCATTTCTATAAAACCGTGACCAATACCCCCAAGGAACATATCGAAGACCAGTTAGCCAACTTACCGGAATGGCTCTACCAGGACTATTCCGTCATGCGTTCACATGGACACCAGCTCGAAGTCATGCCTAAGGGCGTGGATAAGGGACAGGGTTTGGCGGCCTTGGCTGATTATTTAAAGATTGATGTTAGCGAGGTCATGGCCATTGGTGATGAAGAAAACGACAAGGCTATGTTACAATGGGCAGGAACAGCTGTTGTCATGGCTAATGGCAATGAAGCAATAAAGAAATATGCGAACTATATTACCAAATCCAATATGGAAGATGGGGTTTCCCACGCCATTGAAGAATTGGTATTGAAGTCATAAGGGAGTGAATCAACTTGGGTTTATTTGACCGTATTAAACAAGCCTTTACCGGTGAAGATCCGCTAGTCGCGGAACAAGCCAAGAATCGTGAGGAAGAAGAAGAAAAGATTGTCTTTGAAAAGTATGATAAGGGTGTCGAGAAAACGCGGAAAAGTTTTTCCGAGCGCATGAATGACCTCTTTGCTGGTTTTCGTGAGGTCGATGAAGAATTCTTTGATGATTTAGAAGAAGCCTTGATTACTAGTGATGTTGGCTTTGACATGACGCTAGCTCTATCGGATGCTGTTCGTGAGGAAGTGCAAAGACGGAATGTGACCAAGGGAGAAGATGTCAAAAATACTGTTATTGAGGAAATGGTCAAGATCTATGAAAAGGGTCAGGATAGCTCAGTTTCCTTAAAGGAAAACCCCGATGGGCCAACTGTGATGCTCTTTGTCGGGGTCAATGGGGTTGGAAAAACCACCACCATTGCCAAGGTGGCCCACCACTACATCAGCCAAGGCAAGAAAGTCCTCCTAGCCGCTGGCGATACCTTCCGGGCTGGAGCGGTAGAGCAATTAAATACCTGGGGCCAAAGGGTCGGAGCCCCAGTGGTTAGTGGTAAGGCCAATGGTGACCCTTCCGCCGTGGTTTATGACGCTGTTCATAAGTCGGTCAGTGAAGACTATGACTATCTATTAATTGACACGGCCGGTCGTTTACAAAATAAGAAGAACTTGATGAATGAATTGGATAAAATGAACCGGGTCATTAAACGGGAAATCCCTGATGCTCCCCATGAAACCTTACTGGTTCTAGATGCTACCACGGGGCAAAACGCCCTGGTACAAGCCAAGGAATTTAATAAAACCGTCGATATTACCGGCTTAGTTTTAACCAAATTAGATGGGACTGCCCGTGGGGGAGTTATCTTTGCTATTCGTTATGAACTAGACCTACCAGTGAAGTTGATTGGACTGGGTGAAGGCATGGATGATTTACAGCCATTTGATGGGGAGAAATTTATCTATCAATTGGTCAAAGATGTCGTTGAAGTTTAAAAATCATGAGAGTGTGACAAGCGCGTAAAAGAGCAAGATCGCTGGAGGAAAATATCATAAGCACAGTAGGCCTGTGCGTTGGTATTTTCTGAAGCGGATGCTTGCTCTGCGCTTGGAACAGGTTTTGATATACAGGGCTGGGGAATGGATCCCAGCCTTTTTTATCCCTTAATCTTAAGGGGATTTTACTGGCCTCTGCATTGACTTTCCCTAAGGACTTCGGTATTCTTAAAGATTGTAAGCTAGAAGTAATCTAGTGATGGAGGCAAATATGGAAATTCAAAAGACTAATGAAATTAACCGCTTACTGGACTTCTATTACCAGTTATTAACCAAAAAACAACAAGATTATATTAGTCTTTACTACCAAGATGACTACTCCCTCGGTGAAATTGCGGCCTACTTCGATGTCAGTCGGCAGGCCGTTTATGATAATATTCGTAGAACGGAAAAGACCCTGGAAAATTATGAGTCCCGCTTACACTTAGCCTCTGACTACCGTAAGCGGCAAGCGGCGATCAAGGAGCTCAGGGACTATGTCAAAAAGAACTATGGTCAAGATGATGAACTCAAACAAACAATAGATAAGTTACTAATAATGGATGATAAAGAGGTGTAAGGAATGGCTTTTGAAAGTTTATCGGACCGCCTGCAAGGAGCGGTAGAAAAAGTCGGTAAAAAGGGAAAAATCTCAGAAGGCGACTTGCGAGAAATGATGCGGGAAGTGCGTTTGGCCTTACTCGAGGCTGACGTTAACTTTAAAGTGGTAAAAAACTTTGTTCGCAAGGTCCAGGATAAGGCCCTAAATAGTGATGTCTTAGAATCACTAAGTCCAACCCAACAAATTGTCAAAATTGTTGATGAAGAATTGACTGAATTATTGGGTGGCGAGCAAGTTGGCATTAACTATAATGAAGATGGACCAACAATTATTATGATGGCTGGTTTACAAGGGGCCGGTAAAACCACCACGGTGGGGAAACTAGCCAATCACTTACGAGAAGAAGACCATCGCAAACCTCTCTTAGTGGCCGCCGACGTCTACCGTCCTGCTGCCATTGACCAGTTAGAAACCATTGGCCGTCAGCTGGATCTACCAGTCTTTCAACTAGGTAACCAAGTGAGCCCTGTTGAGATCGCCCAAAAGGCAGTCCTTTATGCCAAAGAGAATAACTACGATACTATCTTTATCGATACTGCCGGGCGCTTACAGATCGACCAAACCTTGATGGATGAGTTGAAGAACATCCAAGCAGCCGTCCATCCTGATGAAATTCTCTTAACAGTTGACGCCATGAGTGGTCAAGAAGCTGCTAATGTGGCTAAAACTTTTGATGAAGAATTAGCACTCACCGGGGTTGTCCTGACTAAATTAGATGGGGATACTCGTGGTGGGGCGGCCTTGTCCATTGCCTCTATCACTGGCAAACCGATTAAATTTACCGGGGTCGGGGAAAAATTAGAAGACATTGAAACCTTCTATCCTGACCGAATGTCTAACCGAATTTTGGGTATGGGGGACATGATGACCCTGATTGAAAAGGCCCAAAAAGAATTTGATGAAAAAGAAGCCGAAGAAATGGCAGCTAAGATGCAGGCCAATACCTACGACTTTAATGACTTCGTTAAGCAAATGGATCAAATGAACAAGATGGGCTCATTTGAAAGCATCATCAAGATGATACCGGGCTTAAATAAGATACTACCGGTTGATAAGTTAAACATCGACCCTAAAGATATGGTCCGTACCAAGGCCATTATCCAGTCCATGACCGATTATGAACGGACCCATCCGGATGAAATTAACCAAAGCCGGCGTCGGCGGATTGCTAAGGGATCAGCAACCACGGTCAACCAAGTTAACCAATTGATTAAACAATTTAACCAAAGTCGGACCATGATGTCAGCCATGACCAATGGGGATATGAGTTCCTTATCTTCCCTAATGGGGGGCATGCCTAATGGAATGGGGAATATGCCTAATATGCCTGGTATGGATGGTGGCCGTCGCAAGAAACAGCGGGCTCAAGAACTAGCAGCAAAACACATGAAGAAGAAATTAAATAAGCAACGTAAAAAACGTGGCAAAAAAGGGTAAATGTGAAGGAGACTAGTGGGATAAATGAAATTCGTTGAAATAGCAGCAGATGATTTTGACAAGTGGATCAAGCAATTAGGCCGCAGTAACCACTTGCAATCGCTAGACATGGCGCGCTTAAAAGCCGCCCGTGGCCGAGAAATTCATTATTTAGCCTTAGCAGACGACCAAGATCAGATTCTAGAAGCCTGCATTTTGGCCAGCTTACCTACCCACGTGGGTGGGGCCTTTGAATTAGAAGGCTGGCTACCTGGAGATTTAAGCAATCGCGACCAAATCATTACTTTCTTGAATGGGATTAAGGATTTTGTCAAGTCTCATAAGGGGATCTCCTTACTCGTGAAGCCAGATGTTGGGATTATTGTTACTGATGAAAAGGCGCAAAACCCCAAAAAGATTAATGAAGATCTGGTTTCCTGGATTCAAGCAGCAGGCTTCACCTACCATTACCAAGACAAAAGACCAGAATTTGCGGGCTTTGACTGGAATTATAAGAAGGATTTGACCACAGTGGACCCCAACAAGGTGGAAAAATCCTACCTCCATGGCGCCCAACAATCCCTCAAACAAGCCCATAAGTATAGTACCGTGGTCCGAGAGATTACTGGAATTGAAGAAATGCCGCGCTTCTATGCTTGCTATGAGGAGACTTGTCAGCGATTGGGGATTGCGCCTAAGGAATATCCATACTTTGAAGAAGTTTACCAAAACATTGGCAGTGCGGCCCGCTTTGTCATTGCGGAAATTAACTTCAAAGACTACCAAGCGAGTTTAGTTGAACGTCAAGAGGAATTAGAAGGAATCTTAGCGGGCTTAGATGAAGACCTGGCTAAAAATCCCAATAGCCGCAAAAAGAACAACCAAAGACGGGAATACCAATCCCAATATGACGCTCAAGTGAAAAAGATTGCCGATGCCCAAGTCTGGGTGGATCAAGCTAAGGAAGAACAAACCGTTTTAGCAGTGGCTCTCTTTATTGAGAGTCCTTATGAGATGACCTATCTCTATTCGGGTTCAGATGAGGAATATTCCATCATCAATGCTCCTTATCTCATCCAAGATCAATCCATCAAGCTGGCCCTAGATCATGATATTCCGGTCTATAATTTCTTAGGCATCAGTGAGCCTTTTGATGAGAATAACGGCTTGCTTCATTTCAAACAATCCTTTAACGGCTATGCGGAAAGAAATATTGGAACCTTTACTTGGTCACCACATCCCCACTTCCTCGCCCTCTATGAGAAGGTTAAACGTCTCCTCGGTCGCTATAATTAAGCGCCTTGACTCTGAGTGAATAAAAAATAGCTCTCAAAAATCAAGCAGGATAATGAGTCAAATACTTAAGCCTATGATTGATTAAGTTTGGGAGACTATATTCAAATTACCTATTAACAAGCTTCGCTTCTAGCGGGGCTTTTTTAGTGGAAATGTAAATGATTTGCTATGTTTTTTTAGATAGGGTATTTTAGTAGTTAGTCAGTAATCACATTCAAGGGGAGGTTGATCATTTTTATGCAAGTGTTTTCCTATTTGAAGAGTTATCGCTGGCGGATTTTGCTAGTGAGTGCTTTAACTTTTGGTAACGCCCTAGGGGAATTATTTTTACCACGTTTAATGGCTGAAGTGGTTGACCAAGGGGTGGCTCAAGGGGATACCTCATTTATTTTAAAAATTGGGAGCTTGATGCTGGTGGTCGTGCTGTTGACAGTGATTTGTCGGGGATCAGCGGCCTTTCATTCTGCCAAAGTTGCCATGGGTTTTTCTCGCGATGTCAGACATGCTATCTATACCAAGGTCAACCATATGACCTTTGATGACACCGAACATTTTGGCATTTCATCCTTAATCACGCGAACGACAGATGATGTCAGCCAGGTAGAACAAATGGCGCTTATGGGACTAAGGCCTTGGGTGCGTGGTCCGCTCATGTTTATTGGGGGCCTGATTATGGCCATGCTAACCAACATGCAATTATCCGTTATTATATTATTGAGTATTCCCTTTTTATTTTTGGGGATGTGGGTCATTATCAAGAAGGCCCTCCCTTATTTTCCCCGTTTACAAGGGAAGTTAGACCGGATCAACCTGCTCTTTCGCCAGCGTTTGACCGGTTTAAAAGTGATTCGGGCCTTTAATAAGAATGACTATGAAGAAGCCGTCTTTAGTCAGGCCAATGATGAATATTATCAAATCGCCTTAAAGGTCAACAATTTAATGATTACGGTCATGCCGATTCTTTCCACGGTTTTAAATCTAGGAATTGTTGCCATTGCCTATTTTGGGGCTCATTTAATTAGCCAGGGAAGTTTAGAGATTGGTGGTTTAATGGCCTATCTCCAGTATATTACCCAGGTCTTAACGGCCTTAATTATGATTTGTAACTTACTTACTATGTTGCCACGGACCGTGACTTCAACGGAAAGAATCAGTGAAGTTTTAGCTTATCCTCAAGCAGAAATGATTGGCGATAAGCTACTTACCGAGCCCATTAGTCGGGTAGAGGCTAAGGATTTAACTTTTTATTATCCAGGAGCGGCCTTACCTGCCCTAGATAAGATTAATTTCTCTTTAAGTAAAGCGGAAAGCCTAGGGATCATTGGTGGAACCGGGTCAGGGAAATCAACCCTCTTAAAACTCCTCTTACAGTTTTACCCACCCAGTGAGGGCGAGCTCTTAATCAATGGTCATGCCATTGAAAGTTTAGCGCCAGGATCGGTTCGCCAGTACATTTCTTATATTCCCCAACAGAATTTCTTCTTTACCAAGACTGTGGGGGAAAATCTATCTTATGCGGATGAATCCGTCACCGATACTGCTATGGAGAACAACCTAGATATCGCTCAGGCTAGGGACTTTTTATCGGATCGTCCCTTAGCTGACCGCATGGTTCGAGGTGGGGTCAATTTTTCCGGTGGGCAACGCCAGCGCTTGGCCATTGCCCGGGCTCTTAGCCGCCGGGTTCCCCTTTACTTATTTGATGATTCTTTTTCAGCTTTAGACTATCAAACGGATTATCAATTGCGCCAAGCCCTAAAAGATAACTTGGGCGATGCCATGTTAATTATTGTGGCGCAAAGAGTGGCCACCATCCGCCATGCCGATAAGATCCTGGTCTTAGATGAGGGCAAGGTCAGTGCATATGGCAGCCACGAAGAGCTTATGAAGCATTCTAAACTCTATCGTGAAATTGTTATTAGTCAAGGGGAGGAGGATGACATCCATGGCTAGGAAGAAACACCAAAGTAGCCAAGCTAATTTGCTCCGTTTAATCAAACATTTAGGCAAGTACCATTGGCTGCTCATTTTTAGCTTGTTAGCGACTATTGTGATTGCAGCCTGTGATATTATCGCTCCTCGGATTATGGGAGACTTAACCAATGGCATTGCAGCCGACATCAGCCAGGGCCAGGCTATTAATTTTGACCAGATCAAGGTTTTCTGTCTCTACCTTATTGCCATCTACCTGGTCCTGGGCCTTTTTCGTTACTTTCAAGGTCGCTTGCTGACCTATTTGGCTCAATCCTTTATCAAGGAATTGCGCCAAGCCGTCTCGGAAAAAATCAAGAAAATCCCCCTGTCCTTCTTTGACCAACAATTGACTGGGGACTTATTGAGTCGGATGACCAATGACATTGAAAGCTTGGGACGTAATATTCAGCAAAGTATTGACCAAGTCTTTTATGGGGCTATTCTCTTAGTCGGCATTTTGATTATGATGCTTAGAATTTCAGTCACCATGACGGGAATTTTCTTTATTACGATTCCGCTGTCCTTTTTTGCAACCCGCTTCATCACCTCACGGTCGCAGAAATATTTTCGGGCCAAGGCGAAGGGCCTGGGAGCTATTGTGGGCTACATTGAGGAAAGTTTCACCGGGACTGATTTGATTAAGGCCTATAATTATCAAGACCGGGCTGACCAAGAATTTCAGCGTTATAATAACCATCTCTATGAAGTCTCTTACCATGCCAGTTTTATGGCGGGAATCTTACTGCCAGTGATGACCTTTATCAGTAATATTGGCTACGTGGCCATTGCCATTGTGGGAGGGTTACTTGTCCTAGGACAGAGAATTTTAATTGGGGATGTTTTGGCTTTTATCCAATATAGTCAAAAAATTACCCGGCCCATTAATACCATTGCTGAAATGGCTACTCTTCTCCAAGAAACCCTGGCCTCGGCCGACCGGATCTTTGAATTATTAGATGCTCCCGAAGTGGTTGAGGATAGCACTTATGAAATAGAGCCGCCGATTGAAAGTATTGTTTTTGACCATGTTGGCTTTGCCTATGAGGAAGAGATGATTATTAAAGACTTGAATCTCCAAGTTGAAAAAGGTCAAACTATAGCGATTGTAGGACCAACGGGGGCAGGAAAATCGACCCTGATTTCTTTATTGTTGCGGTTCTATGATGTTAACCGCGGGGCAATTCGCGTCAACGGTATTGATATCCGCCAAGCCAGCCGGGAAAACCTGCGTCAGTTTTTTGGCATGGTGCTTCAAGATACCTGGCTCCAGCAGGGGACCATTGCGGATAATATCCGTTATGGGGCCGAGGGAGCTAGCGATGAAGAAGTGGTTCAAGCAGCCAAGGATGCTCATTGCTATCACTTTATTCAAAGCTTGCCTGATGGTTTTAATACCCTATTGAATGAAGAAGCTAATAATATTTCTCAAGGGCAAAAGCAATTAATTACCATTGCCCGGGCCTTTATCTCTAACCCTGAAGTCATGATTCTTGATGAAGCCACCTCGTCAGTGGACACCCGTACCGAACAACTTATCCAGTCAGCCATGGCTAAGCTCATGCAAGGGCGGACCAACTTTGTGATTGCCCACCGTTTGTCCACTATTGTGGAAGCTGATAAAATTCTGGTCCTGGACCAGGGGGATATTGTTGAACAAGGAAGCCATGAAGAATTACTGGCTAAAAAGGGCAAATACGCCCAACTCTACCAAAGTCAATTTAATGATTAATGAACAGAGTACGAGGTGACAAAAAAAGTGAAACGCTGGAAGAAATATGGGGTAATCCTTGAAAAGGATTGCCAAATATTTCTGAAGAGGAGTTCACTTTTGTCACCGAGCAGATTTGAACAGAGTGCGACAGTCACGCTAAATAACAAAATTGCTGGGAAGAAAATAAGCCCAGCTTTTTTATGTATCAAACTTCGTAAAAAATGCCTTTCAAAAGTCGGTTTTGCTCTAGGGTAGGGCTAACTTTTGAAACATTTTTCTTATCTTTCTATTTCTGTATTTTTGGGGGCTGTGCTATTATTAAAGCGAGAAAAGAAGGGGGTTGTTGGTAGGATGGGAAGTCTGCTCTTTCTATTAGGAGTCCTGGCTTTAATGGTCGGTTTAATGACTAGAGAGTATCTTTTTATGGGCTTAGTAAGCCTGTTTCTCTTCGCTCTATACTTTTATTTCTTTGCCAGCGCTTCTTGGTTGGCTATAATTTTATTGGTTTTAGGATTTTCTCTTTTGGCTTTTGAATTTATTTTACCCACGATGGGCCTTTTAGGCGTGATGGGTCTAGGGGTGATTTATCTGTCCTTATGGCTATTGCAGGGAAATTGGCTAAGGGCCTTAATAGACGGTACCCTAGCCTTAGCAATTGCCCTAGTCACGGTTTTAATCTTTACCCGCTTGGGTTTTCAATTGCCTTTTACTAAGAAAATAGTTTTAGACACTTCACTGACTGAAGCGGAGGGCTTCCAGTCCTTAGCTGACTCATCTAAATATCTCAATCAAAGGGCGATCGCAGTAACTGATTGCCGTCCAGTGGGCAAAGCTCGCTTCTCTAATGGGGAAATTCTCGAAGTCCTTAGTCAGTATCACTATATAGAGAAAGGAAGCGAAGTGACAGTCGTTAAGGTGAAGAATGATCGCTTGCTGGTCGCTGAAATAAAATAAGTCGATCAGGTAAAAATTGTTTAAGTTGGGAAAAGTAATACAGAAAGGATGGCAGCCCATGACTAACCTACAAGCTGGAACCTTTTTAATTATGATGGTTCTGCTCTTGACATTAATTATTCTCTTTTTTGTTTTTGTGCCTATTGGTTTATGGATCACGGCCTATTTTTCCGGAGTTAAGGTAGGGATTGGAAATCTGATTGGTATGCGTTTGCGTCGGGTGAATCCTTCCCGCATCATTAAACCAATGATCAAAGCCACTAAGGCTGGTCTAGCTATTGATATTAATGAACTCGAAGCGCACTATCTGGCAGGTGGCGATGTGAACTCGGTGGTTGACGCTTTGATTGCAGCCCAAAGAGCCAATATTGACTTGGAATTTAAGCAAGCGGCCGCCATCGATTTGGCTGGTCGTGATGTTTTTGAAGCTGTCCAAGTCTCAGTTACCCCTAAGGTCATTGAAACCCCAATTATTGCTGGGGTAGCCCGTAACGGAATTGAGGTCAAGGCTAAGGCCAAGGTTACTGTCCGCGCTAACATTGAACGCTTGGTTGGTGGGGCAGGAGAAGAAACCATTATTGCCCGGGTTGGTGAAGGTATTGTCACCACAGTGGGGAGCTCGCAAAATCACTCAGAGGTCTTGGAGAATCCAGATTCCATTTCCCAAACTATCCTCCGCAAGGGACTGGACTCAGGAACCGCTTATGAGATCTTGTCAATTGATATTGCTGATGTTGATGTCGGAAGAAATATTGGCGCGAAATTACAGGCTGAACAGGCGGAGGCTGATAAACGAATTGCCCAAGCTAAGGCAGAAGAACGCCGGGCTTTAGCGGTCGCTGAGGAACAAGAAAATGTCGCCAAGACCCAGGAAATGCGCGCTAAGGTGGTAGAAGCCCAGTCTAAGGTTCCCCTAGCTATGGCCAGTGCCTTAGAATCAGGCCATTTGGGAGTTATGGACTATTATCGGATGCAAAATGTTCAAGCGGATACTGATATGCGCCAATCTCTAGCCCATGAGGATAAGTCAGGTGATAAATAATGGATAAGGCAGAGTGGAGGCAGCTTTTTAAAGAAGTGAAATTGGTCTGGTCCCTCATCAAAGAAGAAATAGCTCATTCTGACAACCAAGGGGACCCGGCCCTCCAGGACGAAGAAGATCAGAAGGAAGAAAACAGTCAAGTGATTGTAAGTGAGGATGAAGCTAGGGAGGAGATCTCTCCCAAAAGTCAGCAAGATTCTTCTCGCCCGCCTCACTTGACTAAGTCTAATCGTCAAAGCATTGCCTTAGAAAGAGACAAGCAGGACCTGAAGAAAAAAATCCTCAAGCTAGCTGACAAAGCTGAAGATTTAGACTTGGATAAAGGGCAAGAAGAGCCTAAGCAGACCAATGTCGTTGACTTTGATTTGATTGCCAAAGACGAACAAGCCTTCAAGGATTATTTAGACCGTGAGCTGCGGGAAACTTATGCGGATCTTGATGATTTTCAAGATCTTCCCCTAACAGCTGAGGAACAGCCCTCTGTTTTAACCACGGCTACTCCCCGCCTTTCTAAAGAAAATTTAGGTCAGGCCATTCGCTATAAAGAAATCCTTGACCGGCCCAAGGGCTGGTAAAAAAACTGGGAGGTTCCGGTTGTCAGCCTGAAAAGAAAAAACGAATAGCTACCAGCAATAAATTTCAGCTGTAAAGAAAAAATACTTTACAGACTCCTTAGAATTTGCTATAGTATAGCAATGTGAATAAAAGATTGGAAAAATAAAAACACAAGGAGGAATTTTATTCATGGCAGTTAAATTACGCTTAAAACGTATGGGATCAAAACGTAACCCATTTTACCGTATCGTCGCAGCAGATGCGCGTTCACCACGTGACGGACGTATCATTGAAAAGATTGGTACCTATAACCCAACTACCCAACCTGAAGAAGTTGTTTTAGATGAAGAACTTGCTTTAAAATGGTTAGGAAACGGTGCTCAACCAACTGATACTGTTCGTAACATTCTTTCTCGTCAAGGAATTATGCAAAAACATCACGAAGCTAAGCATAATAAATAAAGATAGGTGAATTGCATGCCGGACATTGAAAATTTACTAATGACTATTATTCAACCTTTAGTGTCTTATCCTGAAGACATTCAACTCGAAGTGAGTGATGGGGATGAATTCTTAGAATACCATTTAATGGTGCATCCCGATGATGTTGGACGTGTCATTGGTAAGCGCGGACGCGTAGCGAATGCTATTCGCACAATATTATATAGTGTACGCGTAAAAGGTCATCGTCGGGTTCGATTAACGATCGATCGTATCGATGAAGACCAATAAGATGATTGGTATTAGTAAGATTATCAGTTAAACTAGGATTATATCCTAGTTTTTTTCTTAGGCATTAAGCAGACTTGATAAGGAGATACGATGAGTCAAGAATTTTACCGTGTGGGAAAGATTGTCAATACCCAAGGCCTAAAGGGAGAAGTCCGGGTAATTGCGACTACTGACTTTCCCGATAAACGTTTTCAACCAGGAAGCCAACTAGTCATCTTTGACCATAAGAATAAAGAAGCTGAAGTCGAAGTTAATAGTCACCGCCAGCATAAAAATTTTCATATTCTTAGTTTTAAAGGCATGCCGTCAATTAATGATGTGGAAGGCTTTAAGGGTATGGAAGTGATGGTTGCAGCTGAAAATCGGCAAAGTGATGATTTAGCTGAAGGCGAGTTCTTCTATGATCAAATCATCGGTTTAGCGGTCTATGACCTAGCGGGTAAGCTACTAGGCAAGGTCAAAGCCATCACCCAATTGGGCCCCAATGATGTTTGGACTATCCAGCGCAGTCAGCCGGGCAAGAAGGACGTCCTGATTCCCTATATTGATGACGTGGTCAAAACGATCGATTTAGAAGAGAAAAAAATAGTAATCGATGCACTTGAAGGATTGATTGACGATGAAGGTTAATATTTTAAGTCTATTTCCAGACATGTTTACTGGCCCTATGAACCAGTCCATTATTGGTAAGGCCCAGGAAAAAGGCCTAGTCGATATTGAAGTCACTGACTTTCGCCAATTTGCCAATAATAAGCATGGCCATGTCGATGACTATCCCTTTGGCGGGGGAGCGGGCATGCTGCTGCAAGTGGGCCCAATCTATCGGGCCCTGGAGGCCATCGATCCGCTTTTAGTGAGCGAGGATTTATCCCAGCGTCCAGCTAGCCGGGTGATTTTAATGGATCCTGCTGGACAGCGGTTTAACCAAGCCAAGGCAGAAGAACTGGCCCAAGAAGACCAGCTAATCTTTATCTGTGGTCATTATGAAGGCTATGATGAACGGATTAGAAACTATGTGACCGATGAAATTTCCATCGGGGACTTTGTCTTAACCGGTGGCGAGCTAGGTGCCATGACAGTAATTGATGCCACGGTGCGCCTATTGGATGAGGCGGTAGGAAATAATGAGTCGGTGGAAGTGGAATCTTTTTCGACTGGCCTATTGGAATACCCCCAATATACCCGGCCACGGTCCTTTATGGGTATGGATGTTCCCGATGTCCTCGTCAGCGGTGACCACCAAAAGATTGCCGATTGGAAGGGGAAGGAAGCCATCCGTCGTACCTATCTCAGACGGCCTGACCTCTTAGACCGAGCTGAGCTGTCTGATCAAGAAAAACAGTGGCTGCTAGAAGTCCAGGCAGAAAATCCGAAATAAGCCTTTACACAGGACTTGAATTTTGGTATCATTTTACGAGTGAGGTTATTTCACAAATTTAAACAATATTCCGCTGTCGCTATGGAACAAGAATATCTGTTGGAAAAGGAGAATTATCATGAGTCATAACCCAAAGTTAATCGATGAAATTGTTTCCGAACAATTACGCAGCGATATTCCAGATTTCCGTCCCGGAGACACCGTTCGTGTACACGCACGTGTTGTTGAAGGTGAACGTGAACGTATCCAAATTTTTGAAGGCGTTGTTTTAGCACGTAAAGGCCAAGGCATCAGCGAAACCTTCACTGTTCGTAAAGTATCAAACGGTGTTGGTGTTGAACGTATCTGGCCAGTACATACTCCTCGAGTAGCTAAAATTGAAGTGATCCGTCAAGGTAAAGTACGTCGTGCGAAACTTTACTACTTACGTGACCGTCACGGTAAAGCAGCTCGTATTGCTGAACGTCGTCGCAAAAAATAAGCGATTTAAAAACTGTGTCTTAGGCACAGTTTTTTTAATTGTCTGATAATTAGGAAAAAGGAGGAATAGATTGTGGAAGCTATCTATTTAGAAAACTGTCAGGTAGGCCTAACATTCAAAAGTCGTAGCTATCATTTGTCTGAAGAAGAAGCCATCAGTTTTGCAGAAAAATATGATCCCCAACCCTTCCACTTAGATGAGCAGGCTGCTGAAGACAGCTTCTTTAAGCAACTTTGCGCTAGTGGCTGGTTGGTGACTGCCATTATGATGAAATTAATGGTTGAAAGTATTCCTTTTAAACATGGGGATATTGGTGCCGGAGTGACCCTCAATTGGACTAAACCCGTCTATCCCGGCGACGACCTGCATATCGAAGGCGAAATTACTGATTTTAAACCCTCTAAAAGCAAGTCAGATCGGGGTATTGCCTATGTGTCTGTAAAAGTTATCAACCAAGAAAATGATGTCGTCTTAGAAAATGAATCGAAGGTGGTTGTTTTTTCTAAGGATAAAGACTTTAGTGAATAGGGAGAGTGAGATCACTCTCTTTTTTTGCTTTGAATGTCAATTAAAGTCAGTCATATATATTGACTAATTTTGATTAAAAGCTTATACTATAAATGTAGGATGAAAGCGATCCTAATAGTAAGATAATCAAAATAACTAAGAAAGGTGATCATTTATGAAAATGTATACAGTAACTGCAGAAGTTAACAGTGATAAATATGGTAAAGGTACCCTACTTGCAGAACTTAATGAACAAGATTTCATCAAATATGCTAACCTTTCAGACCAAGATAAATTAGCTTTCTTAAAGGATAAGGGCGCTCAGTTCCAAGTCGATGTCAATGAATTAGAAGATGATGATGTAGTTTCTTATAAGGTTGAAGAATCTGCAGGCGCTAATCATCCAAGTCAAGCTAAAAGTTCAAAACCTCAAGTTAGTCGCAAGATGCGGATGAACATTAATGGTCAAGACACTAGCTGGGTGGATGTTACTGATGAAAACCAAGCTCAATATGATCAATTAATGGATCACTTTAATCAAATGCACCAACGCTTCAATGATGAATTCAGTCGTTTCTTTACCGACTTTAGACCAGGTCATTTCCTTGATTTCGGTACCCCCTTCCTAGAAGATGGGAAGAAATCCGGCAAGGAAGATAAGGACTCTCAAGCCGATGGTGAAGAGCAAGAAGAAAAACAAGATAAATAAAGTCGATTCGTTAAGTTATTATCCTCTTAAAATATAAAATCCATACAAGGACTGGGAAAGCCACCCAGTCCTTTTTTTGGTCAAGTAAGGTCATGCTTCTACCATTCCACTGTAAAATACTATATTGTTTTTTGTTGGAAAATTCATCCTTGATTTATCAGCATTTTTAAACTTTTTCTAATTAATTTCCTTGATAAGGGTGACAAATTAAGGCCAAAGTTTTAAAGTAGGACTGTGAAATGGAACAATAAATTGTTTCTTTTTGCCATCTTTGTAAGCGCTTAAGATGTTGCTGATGTTATCACTGGTTTTCATGTGAATACAGGAGGAATGAAGATGAGTCAATCGACCACTCAATTACACATTTTGTTAAGTCGCAAAGTTAGCAAAGGCGCGCTTTCTTTAGCCTTTGGGATGACTATGCTTTTTGCTTCTCAAGAAGCTGTACTAGCAGCTGAAATTGATCAAGTTGAAAGTAATCAAACAGCTGAACAATCATTGGTTATCCCTGAACAGCAAGGCCAAGACCATGATGCTGTATTAGAAGAATCACAAACAATTGAGAGTGAAGCAGAAACTGAAACGGCTCTGCCTGAAGCAGAAATTAAAGATCTTGAAGAAGAACTTGCTGAAAAAGCAGCTGAAGCTCCTCTAGAATATCAGGAAGAAGTTTCTCCTGCGGAAAGTGAAGAGATTGGTCAGCATGAAGAAGTTAGTGAGCCAAAAGAGCTTACTCCAGAAAGGTCAACTAATAAGGAAGAGTCTTCTCCAGTAGAAGATAGCGAAAAAGATCTTGATAAAACATCTCAGAAAGCAGAAAAAGATGAAAAAGAAGAAACAGAAGCAATCGATGAAGAGGCCACTGGTAAAGATAAGCAAGCAGTAAAGGTCGAAAAAGTTGACGATAATTATAAACAAGTCAACCAGGAAAAAGGCCTTGCTAGTGAAGAAGAAGCGATTGACTTTGCCGCTTTAGAAAACTTTGCTAAGGAAAATCCCGCAGGCTTCAATAAAGTTCTCTCGGTTGCTATTGCAGTATCGGTTCAAGATGAAGACCGTGCGACTAGCGAAGAGGTTTTAAAGACCTTAGGGGAAGTTCTCGTTGATAACGAATTAAATCATGAATTATTAGTCGAATTATCTAAATTTGTGATCCGCTACGGCGAATTAGGTCCTGATGAAAGTGACGTTCACCACATTGTGGAAGGCCAACCTAGTGTTAGCCGGGCGTCTGGCTTCTCCTTCTATGCTGCTGGAGAAGACAAACCTGCTGTTAGCTTCGAAGACTTTGAAAAATTAGTGGCTAAAGTAACTGGAACAACGGATAGCGTCCTTAGCCTATTAGAAAACTTACAAAAAGGGGAACGGCCTGCTGCTGGCATCGGAGCGATCATGGATTCGATCCTCCCCGTGAACTTAAACTTTACTAAGATTGGTGAATTGATCCAACGTATTGCTGAACTTAAAGCCGAAGCGGTTCGTCAAGATGTCTATCTCTCCACAGAAGTTGTCGGTGCCATTGCTGAATTAATTCCTTCTGAAGTGACTTTCAACGGGACACCTGTGAACTATGTTTTAGACAAATTAGGGCAAATGGCTTTGGATATTGGTCGTAGCGTTGCAGATGGTATGGTTCTCAGTTACCACCCAGGCAGCTTCTATAACCCAAATACCATCCGTTTACGCGCTCAAGTCTTGCGCAAGGGTGCCGAATTAATTAAAACAGCAACCAGTGAATGGCGGATGAAGCCACAAATCGTTCACTCAAAAGCTGGTCTAGAAATTACCCATGCCTTTATGTCTGTTGTCGATCCTTTCTCAACGGCAGAACGTTTGACTAAACGTTTAAATGAATTAGAAGCCTTAGAAGTCTTCGGTAATGCTTACCGGAATATCACCTCTAAAGATATTGCTACGACTTATATTAAGGAAAAATTGGACAAGGCTATCTGGGACACCCGCTTCAAACGTGATGAATACATTCTTTCTAAAGTACCATTTGACGTTTACCACAAGCTAAACAAGGCCATAACTCGTGCGGTTGGGGTTCAACTATATTCAGAAACTCGCGTTTACCAAATTGATGATGCGGTTGCTGAACTCCAGGCAGCTTACGGGGACGCTCTTGCTTACTTAGAAAGCATCCCAGCTGACCAACAAATCGCTCCAAATGCCCTTAAACGTGAATTGAAAGACCTTATTTGGAACACCCGCTTTGAACGTGATGGGTCAATCCTAGGTAATGTGCCAACTGAAGTTTACACGGCACTCAATGCCACATTAACTAAGGCTGTTGGCCTCCAATTGGACCTTCACGCTAAAACAGTTGATGTACAAGTCGCAATGGAAGAAATTAAGGCTCAATTAGGTGAAGCCCGTGAAATTGCACAAGCGACGTTGAATGCCCGTGCTTCTAAAGAAAGAAAACTTGAACTCCGTGACTTGATCCGTGAAGTTCGCAGCATCCGCGATAGCGAATTACTGGGCAAGGTTTCTTTCAATGTCTACAATCATCTAAATCAAGTAATCACCAAGGCTGTAGGAACTCGCCTCAACTTGAAAGCAAGCAATGCAGAAGTTGATGAAGCGGCTAACGCTCTGCACCAAGCCCTTGCTTCAGCCCGCGCTGAATTGGCTTAATATCTTAGCTTATGATGAGGGATTTTGTTCCAAGCGATTTGCTTTTAGGCTAAATTGTATTGATGTGAATTTTAATTAACAAGAGAGTGTGACAAAAGTCAAAAGAGCCCTGAACCACTGGAACAAACTATGGGAGATAGGCGCAAGCCTATCGCACATAGTTCGTGAAGTGGACGTCAGGGCTGACTTTTGGAACACGTTTTGATTAGATAGTTCGTATTTTGAAAAGAGTCTGAGACTTTTGTCCCAGACTCATTTTTTGTACGGATAGTTGATCCAAGAAAGCTTGCTGCCTAGCCCTTGAAAATTGGATGCGAAATTGAAATAATAAGGACAATCAATGAAGAGGTGGTAAAATGAACTACTATGCTTTGAAATATTTTAAAGCGGTGGCTGAGATAGGCAATATGACCAGTGCCGCGGAAGAATTAAATGTATCTCAACCAGCCATTAGCCGGGCTATTAAACAGTTAGAAGAAGACTTAGGGGTCGATTTATTTATTCGTCAAGGCCGTAGTATTCATTTAAACCACTATGGGGAGACTTTTTTAACTTACTTGGACCATTCTTTTAGCGCCTTAAGTGAAGGCAAGCGGGTGGTTAGGGAAATTTCCGGTTTAGAACATGGTGAAATTATCATTGGCGTTACCCTTCCCCATGTTTTCCCTAATTTATTGAGTGACTTTCTCCACGATTATCCCAAGGTTCGGGTCAAGCAGTATGAAGCAGCGAGTGGCTTGATGCTCGAAAAATTGTTAAAAGATCAACTCGATTTTTGGATAGCGACCCATGAGATTAATCATGACCAAGTCGAGACCCTCCCTATAATCAGTGAAGAAATCTTTGTCACAGTGAGTCAGAAACACCCCTTGGCCCAGGCTAAGCAGGTTTTCTTAAGCGATTTAAAGGCGGAAAAATTTGTTGGTTCGAGTCAGGGTTATAGTTTTCGGGAGTTAACGGATGGTTTCTGTCAACAGGCCGGCTTTACACCTAATTATCAGATCGAATTAGAAGATGCCGCTGCGATCCATAAATTGGTCGAAGCCGGTTATGGGATTTCTTTTACTCCTAAAATTTCCCTCTTATCCAGTCAAGAAAAGATAATTCCACTTAGGGTCGCCGATTATTCCATCCAGCGGACCATCAGCCTGGTCTATAGGAAAGACCATTATTTCTCCCAAGCCGCTAAAGCATTGTTCGATTTTTCTAGGGATTACCTCCGCGACTTTGCTTAACAGAATATATAGCACTCAAATATCTCCTCCAAGTCATACTTATAGACTTGGGGGATTTTTTTAAAAAGGCTATAAATTTGACAACTTTATTAAACAGGACAGGCCGCAGAGAGCGGCTCCTTTTTGTCGTCTAGAAAAATAAACAAATATTTGACTAAGTTTGACTAAATTAGTTGATCAATACTGACCAATATGTTATAATAGTTAATGTAAAGGTTAAAAGATACCTTTAAAATGAATTAATCAAAGGAGCGAAGAGAATGAATAATATGGAAATGACAAGAAGTTTACAAGAAGCTCTTGCAAATACGCAACAAATTGCGATGACAAGACATCATCAAGAAATCTCGATTCCGCATCTCTTCAAAGCATTAGTACAACCTGGACAATTTGCTTATAATTTTTATCATCAAATGAATATTCCAATGGACGAACTCGAAAGGGAACTTGACCGTGAACTGGATAATATTGCTGTTGTCAATGGCAGCAATGTTCAATACGGACAAAATATTTCACGTTCCCTAGCAGAACTATTGCAAACCGCCCAAGAAGAGGCCCAAGGCTTCCAAGATGAATACTTGTCTACTGAAATTTTATTACTAAGTCTTTTTAAATTGAACTATCTCGACCTCACTAAATGGTTAAAAACTTATACCAATTATGACCAAGTGAAGGACAAAATCAAAGACTTGAGAAAGGGTGATCGCGTGACCTCTCAAAACGCAGAAGAAAATTATGATTCCCTAGAAAAATATGGTAGCGACTTAACCGCGATTGTTAGAGAAGGTAAAATGGATCCTATCATTGGCCGCGATGATGAAATTCGTGATGTTATCCGGATCCTCTCTAGAAAGACCAAGAATAATCCTGTCCTCATTGGGGAACCGGGTGTTGGTAAGACCGCGATTGTAGAAGGCTTGGCTCAAAGAATCGTCAAGGGTGACGTGCCAAGTAACCTGCGCGATAAGACCATCTTTTCCCTCGATATGGGTTCCCTATTAGCCGGAGCCAAGTACAGGGGTGAATTTGAAGAACGTCTGAAAGCGGTGCTTAATGAAATTAAGAAATCAGACGGAGAATTTATTCTCTTTATTGATGAAATCCACACCATAGTTGGAGCCGGAAAGGCAGAAGGAGCTATGGATGCCGGTAACCTCTTAAAACCTATGTTAGCCCGTGGTGAGTTACATTGTATTGGGGCGACTACCCTAGATGAATACCGGGAATACATGGAAACTGATAAGGCCTTAGAACGCCGCTTCCAAAAGGTTTTAGTTAATGAACCGACTGTCGAAGATACTATTTCGATCTTACGTGGTTTGAGAGAAAGTTTTGAAAACCACCACCACGTTAAAATCCATGACCAAGCTTTGGTTACGGCAGCTGAATTATCTGACCGCTACATTACGGACCGCTATCTCCCTGATAAGGCGATTGACTTAGTCGACGAGGCCAGCGCTGAAATTCGGGTGGAAATGAATTCCATGCCAACGGAACTGGACCAACAACGGCGCCGTCAATTGCAATTAGAAATCGAAGAAGAAGCCTTAAAAGAGGAAGATGACCCTGCTTCTAAGGAACGCTTAGAAGAATTGCAAAAAGAATTGGCTGAAGTCCGTGAAAAAACTAACCAACTGACCTTGGAATGGGAAGATGAAAAAGCCTCCCTCAGTCATATCCAAGATAAACGCCAAGAAATTGACGATGCTAAACGGCAACTTGAAATCGCGCAAAATAATTATGACTTAGAAAAGGCTGCCCAATTGCAACATGGGACTCTACCTAAGTTGGCTAAAGAATTAGAAGACATGGAAGAAAAATACGAAGCTGAAGCCAGCGGTAAACCGAGCCTGGTCCAAGAATCGGTAACCGAGGACCAAATTGAAGAAGTGGTTTCTCGCCAAACCGGTATCCCAGTGACTAAGTTAGCCCAAAATGAACGGGAAAAATTACTTGACCTGGCTGACCGCTTACATGTACGGGTGATCGGCCAAGACCAAGCCGTTAACAGTGTAACGGATACGGTTCTTCGTTCCCGGGCAGGCATCCAAGATCCTAACCGCCCTCTTGGTTCCTTCCTCTTCTTAGGACCAACCGGGGTAGGTAAGACGGAACTGGCTAAGGCTTTAGCTGAACAAGTCTTTGACTCTGAAGATAATATGATCCGTATCGATATGAGTGAATACATGGAAAAAGCCAATGTGTCGCGTTTAGTCGGGGCTTCACCTGGCTATATTGGTTATGAAGAAGGGGGACAATTAACCGAAGCCGTCCGCCGTCATCCCTATTCTGTTGTTCTCTTGGATGAAATTGAAAAAGCCCATAGTGATGTTTACAACATCCTCCTCCAAATCCTTGACGATGGGCGTTTGACAGATGGCCAAGGTCGGACCGTGGACTTTAAGAATACCATCATTATCATGACCAGTAACATCGGATCTGACTTACTCTTAGAAGATGCTAAAGATGGGAATACTTCAGAAATATCTACTGAGGCTCGAGACAAGGTTAAAGAACGCCTCTATGGCTATTTCAAACCTGAATTTCTTAACCGGATTGATGATATTATCCTCTTTACGCCATTGTCACAAGACAATATGCATGGGATTGTTGCCAAGATGCTGGCCGGACTCAATAAACGTCTCAAAGACCAACACATTCAATTGCACTTTAGTGATGAATTAATTGATTGGATTGCTGAGACGGCCTATGAACCAGAATTTGGTGCGCGGCCACTCCGTCGCTTTATCACCAATGAAGTGGAAACGCCATTGGCTCGCGCTATTATCGCCGGAGATGTCGCCGCAGGCCAAGAGGTTGAAGTGGACTATGACAAGGCTCAAGACCGGGCTAGTTTTGAAAAAATCAAAGAAGCTTAAGCGAATGAATACCGATTAATATAAGGAGTATGTAAGGGGCTGTGACCAGAGTAGCAGCCCCTTTTATTAACGACTAGCTAGTAAAGACAATTTCCTTTTTCACTGGTCTAGTCCTAGTTAAATGCTGAAATCTTTGCTAAAATAGTCTTGTTCATTATTTTTTCTTAGCTAGAAAGGTGTAGGAAATGCCAGCACTTACTTATGAATTAATCAAAACGGAAAAGCACACGGGTGCTCGCTTAGGGCGGGTGACCACGCCGCATGGGTCATTTGAAACACCTATTTTCATGCCAGTCGGAACCCTAGCCACAGTCAAGGGACTGTCTCCTGAAGAGTTGAAAGGCTTGGGAGCAGAAATCATTCTTTCCAATACCTACCATTTGTGGTTACGCCCGGGAGATGATATCGTTAAAGAAGCTGGCGGTCTACACCAATTTATGAATTGGGACCGTCCGATCTTGACTGATTCTGGCGGTTTTCAGGTCTTCTCGCTAACTAAGATCCGCCGCCTGGAAGAGGAAGGGGTCTATTTTAGAAGCCACCTGAACGGCCACCGGCTTTTCTTAAGTCCTGAAAAAGCGATTTCCATTGAAAATAACTTAGGGGCAGACATTATTATGAGTTTGGACGAATGTCCGCCATTTGATGCTTCTTATGATTATATGAAGAATAGTATTAATCGTACGACCCGCTGGGCTGAACGGGGCTTAGCGGCCCACCGGCGTCCGGGAGACCAAGCCCTATTTGGAATTATCCAGGGGGGTGGCTATAAGGACTTAAGACTCCAGCATGCCAAGGATTTAATTAATCTCGATTTTCCGGGTTATTCCATTGGTGGCCTATCAGTAGGGGAGTCTAAGAATGAAATGTATGCAGTCCTTGACTACCTGACACCAGTTATGCCTAGCCATAAACCGCGTTACCTGATGGGAGTGGGCAGTCCAGATGCTTTGATTGAAGGCGCCATTCGCGGGATAGATATGTTTGACTGTGTCCTTGCGACCCGGATTGCCCGTAATGGGACCTGTATGACCAGTCAGGGCCGCTTAGTGGTAAAGAATGCCACCTTTAAAAGTGATTTTAGACCCTTAGATGAAGCCTGTTCCTGTTATACCTGTCAAAATTATAGTCGGGCCTATATCAGACACTTGATACACACTAATGAGATCCTAGGGGCGCGGTTGACCAGTATTCATAACTTGCACTTCTTGACCGATCTCATGGCCAATGTTCGTCAAGCCATTCGTGACGATAACTTGCTTGATTTCAAGGAAGACTTCTTTGAACGCTATGGCCTTAATATGAAAAATCCTAAGAATTTTTAGTATAATTGAGTCAATAAATAGATGGAGGTTTATAAATTATGGTAAGTATTTTATTATATATTGTGATTATTGGTGCGATGATGTATTTCTTAATGATTCGTCCTGCCAAGAAGCAACAAGAACAAAAGCAACAAATGATGGATAGCCTAACTGTTGGCGACGAAGTGGTGATGGTTTCAGGTTTACACGGGGTAGTCTCTGAAATTGACCAAGATAATAATACCGTAACTCTCGACGTTGAGGGCGTTTTCCTAGTTTTTGAACGTATGAGTGTGGCTCAAATTAAAGGCCATCAAACGGGTACTGGTCAAACTCCGACTGAGGAAGAAGATATTCAAGCGGACAGTAATGATGATAAAACTGTTGATGTGGTGACTACCGATGAAGATACGATCCTAATCAAGGATGAGGATGAGCAATAATTGTGAAGAAGACGAACAATAGCTTATCCAAATGGCAAAGTTTATTAATTCAGCCGCTTTGTCAAAAGAAGGCGCGTGAGTTTAAACGAGCGGGTTATCCAAAAATCAGTCGTCATGATGTCGAAAAATATTTTACTGACTTTGCTTGGAAACACCAATTGCCAGCTTCTTACCAGGAACGTAAGCAAGCCATTAAGCAACTGTCGATTAATCAATATTTTGATTACTTGCAATTGGAGGCAACGGTCTATGATGTTCCTTCATTAGACCACATCGATATCCAAAGTCTATTGTAATGCTTAAACAGGTTGGGTGAGAGCTCAGCCTTTTTATTTTGGCTTGGAAGAGCGCCATCATGAAAGCAGGGACCAAATTTATGCTATGATAATTTTATTAAGGAGATGAGGAGGTGACTTATGCGTCGTATTGGTGTTTTAGAATTTAGGGAGCCTAAAATCGATCCTTCTAGAAAAATTCTTCACGTGGATATGGATGCCTTCTATGCTTCAATTGAACAACGTGACCATCCCCACCTACGGGGTAAGCCGGTCATCATAGCCCAGCATCCTAAAGAAAACAGTGGCAAGGGTGTAGTGGCAACGGCGAGCTATGAAGCACGAAAATTTGGCGTGCATTCTGCCATGAGTGCTAGTGAAGCCTACCGCTTATGCCCCCAGGCTTACTTTGTTAAGGGCAATAAGGATTATTACCGCAAAGTCGGTGAAGAGGTCCGCGATGTCTTCCGTGAATATACTGATATTATTGAACCTCTCTCTATCGACGAGGCTTTTCTGGATGTGACTAACAACCACTACCAACTCCTCTATGCCATGGACGTGGCTGAACGGATTCAAAAGGATATCTATCATAAACTAGGCCTTACCTGTAGTATTGGGGTATCCTATAATAAATTTATCGCAAAATTAGCCTCTGATTTTCATAAACCTCATGGCATGACCATCATTACGCCAAAACGGGCGCTTGCCTTTTTAGAAGAGCTTCCCATTGAAAAGTTTTACGGTATTGGTAAGCGCACCAGTGAAAAAATGCATGAGTTAAATATTTATAAGGGAAAAGATCTCAAGCAGTTGTCCCAAGAGGATTGTATTAATTATTTCGGTAAGGCGGGTTTTGTCCTTTATGAGCGGGTTAGGGGAGTCGATGACCGTCCCGTTAAAGCACGGACTAGTCGTAAGTCGAATGGCACGGAAACGACCCTATATCCCTTTCTTTATCATGATGACCAAGTTAATGATGTCTTAAGACATCTCGCCCAAAAGGTTGCCAATAGCTTGCAAGACAAAAATATTCAAGGGCAAACAGTGACCTTAAAATTTCGCTATGGCAATTTTGAAACCACCACCCGCCAACGGGCCTTGAAAGATCCGATTAACTCTTATGATGATATTTATTTCCATGCCCAAGACTTGTGGGAACAATATGGTGATGTTAGTCAAGGGGTTCGATTACTAGGTATAACCTTGAGTGATTTATTAACCGTGGATTTTGAAAATATTCGGCTACCCTTGTATTAGTGAACGAAGAGGAAGAAAAATGACTACTAAGCATGAACAAGTAATTCAATATATTAAAGACCTTCCCGTCGACCACAGCATTTCGGTCAGGAGTCTAGCACGCAACCTGGACGTGTCCCAAGGGACCGCCTACCGGGGGATTAAGGAGGCGGAGAACCGCGGCCTCGTTCAAACCATAGACCGGGTAGGAACAGTCCGGGTTGAAGAGGCGGAAAGTCCTAAATACCAAGCTATGTCAGTAGGAGAAGTCGTCTCTTTGACCAATGCTAAGGTCTTTGGCGGTGAAGAGGGACTGGACTATATGATCCGTGACTTTATTATTGGAGCTATGAAGGTCTCTTCGATTGCTAGCTATTTGAAACCAAACCTCCTCATGATCACGGGGAACCGGGACAATGTTCAAGAACTGGCCTTATCCCACGATGTTCCTGTTATTATTTCTGGGGGCTTTAGCCCGAGTCAAAGGATGGTCGACTTGGCTAACCAACGCCAAATTCCTTTGCTTGGCGTGAGCTTTGACTCTTATTCGACGGTTAAGATTATTAATAAGGTCCTGGTTGAGCGAGCAATTCAACAAAATATTGTCCTGGTCGAAGATATTTATGTCCCCTTAGACCGGGTCAAGTTCCTCTTCCAAGACGACAAGGTGAGCCGCTACCGGCAGTTGAATGAAGAGAGTAACCATACGCGTTTTCCTGTCCTCAATCATAACTATGAAGTGGTCGGAGTCATTGCAGCCAAGGATATTCTCGATGCGAATGCGGATACCCCCATTGTTGAAGTCATGACCTCTTCGCCCTTGGTCGCTAAATTAAAAATGAGTGTGGCCAGTATCACCCAGCTCATGCTGTGGGATAATTTAGAAATGGCGCCTGTGGTCGATGACCAGGGCAAGTTAGTGGGAATTATGTCCCGGCAAGATGTCCTCTATACCATGCAGTTTAACGAAAACGCTGCCTACAAAGATTACCGCTTAGAGATTCTATTAAACGATAAGCTCAAACGTGCGGCCAGTGACCGGTCGGAATTATTTTATACCTTCCAAAGTGATGGGTCTTTTGCTAACCACCTGGGGACCCTATCGGAGAGTCTTCTAGCCACTCTGATCAATGTGGCAACTTGCCGCTATGTAAAAGACGCTATCGGGGAGTTAGCCATTATTGAATCAATGAATTACTATTACTTTGCCGCTGTTGACTGCGACAAATCCATTCAAATCTATCCTGAAATGCTTTATCATAGTAGACAAAATTGTAAGATAAGTATTAAAGTCTACTACCAGCAATTAAATATTGCCCAAGCCATTATATCCGTCAACTTATTTAGACAGTAAGAAGCCATATAGAAAGAGTGAAAACTTATGATTAGTGATATCATTCAAGCCATTAAAGACTATGAAACCATAATTATCCACCGCCATGTCAACCCAGATCCAGATGCCCTGGGATCACAAATGGGACTCAAGGCTGTCTTAGAAGCCACTTATCCTGAGAAAAATATTTATGCTGCTGGGGAAAATGAACCTTCCCTAGATAATTTTGGTCAAATGGATGATATCCCTGACGAACTTTATCCTGAGGCCTTAGTCATCATCAATGATACGGCCAACACCGAACGTATTGATGACCAACGTTATCGAAAAGCCAAAATGGTGATTAAAGTGGACCACCACCCTAACCATGATTCTTATGGGGATATCAACTATGTCCTGCCAGAGGCTAGTGCGGCTAGTGAAATTTGGGCGGATATTCTTTTGAGTCATCCGGAGACCTTTACTATGACTGACCAGGGAGCGGAATATTTATTCTTAGGCATCGTCGGCGATACTGGGCGTTTCTTATACGACAATACCTCAGTAAAAACCATGGCCATTGCCACCGAATTACGTAAATACGATTTTCCAGCCAGCGAACGCATGCAGGCATCCTTAACTGAAACCATGGGCCAAGCGCGCTTGAAAGGCTATGTCCTAGAAAACTTTAAATTAAGCGAAGATGGTTTGGTTAATGCGGTCTTTATTAGCCAAGAAGTCTTAAAGGATTTGGGAGTGACCGAGGCGGAATCCCATAATATTGTGCAAACACCGGGATCGATCCAAGGGGTGCTGGCCTGGGTAATCTTTGTTGAAAAGTCTGATGGTTCCATGCGCTGTCGCATTCGCAGTAAGGGGCCAGCTATCAATCAGATTGCCCAAGCTCATGAAGGGGGCGGCCATGCCAAGGCATCAGGGGCCAATGCCTATTCAAAAGCAGAGTGCCAAGAAATTGTGGCAGAATTAAACCAAGCCGCTATAAATTATTTAAAAGAAAAAGGCAATAAGGAATAGTTTTAGTCTTACTTAAGGAAATTTTTCTATTTCTTGAGACTAATCTTTCTAAAGTTGAATATTTTAAAAGAGGCTGCAAACTAATCTTGCAGCCTCTTTTTTCAGATATAGTATGTGCAGTGTTTTCGTCCTTTGTTGTGACTGTCGCACTCTGCTCAAATCTGTTCCAAGCGCGAGGTGAGCTCCATTTCAGAAGTCCTTGCAAATCCTCTTTGAGGATTTACTGCGCACTTCTTCCAATGGTCTCCCTTCTTTTTGCGCTTGTCACACTCTATTCTTAGTATTGTGGGTTGATCCAGCGGCGGCCGTCGCTTTCGATGAGATCTTTGGCAGCTTCGGGGCCCTTAGTCATGGCGGGATAGTTAGGGAAGCTTGGGGGATCGAGTTGTGACCAGGCCTCCTTAATGGAGTCGGCGATCCGCCATTGTTCTTTGAGCTCGTCCCAGGTCGTAAATAGCATCTGATTACCAAGGAAGGCGTAGTAGATGAGAATTTCGTAGGATTCACTGGCCACCCGTGATTGGAGAATTTCCTTATCGGGCAGCATGCGCATGGTTTGCGGTTTAAAGCAACCTTTAAAGGCTTTTTGATTCATGGAGACTTCTAAGCCGTATTCAGGGGTAATCACAAAGGTCATCCGGTTAGGTGAATCGCAGGTCGACAAGTTATCCTTGAGGACCGCTTCAACTGTGGTATATTTTCCGCTGCTGAGTGCCTTACCCGTTCGGAAATAAAAGGGGGTTCCTTGCCAACGGTCATTGTTGATACGGAACTTACCAGCGACAAAGGTTTCGGTACTACTGTCTTCACTAACCCCTTCTAGGTCGCGATAGGCCGGCTCACTCCCATCTGCTGCTTGACCATATTGGCCCCGGACAATGTTCGTTTGGACGCTTTCGAGGTCAAAGGAAGGGATTTCTCTTAAAAAGGCTTCCTTTTTTGGATGGAGGTCGTCTTGAGACCTGGGTAAGTCCATGCCTACAAAGGAGATCACTTGTAGGATATGGTTTTGGAACATATCTAAGAGGGCTCCAGTTTGATCATAATAGCCCCCCCGACTGCCAACTGGTAAATCTTCGGATAGGGTAATTTGGAAGTGGTCAATATACTTGTGGTTCCAAATGGCTTCGAAAAAGGGATTATACTGGCGGGTTGCCCAAATATTAAGGACACTTTCCTTGCCTACATAGTGGTCAATCCGGTAAATATCACTTTCTTCAAAGGAAATATTAAGGGCTTGGTTTAGTGATTGGGCAGAATCCAGGTCAACACCAAAAGGTTTTTCTAAAATAACCCGGTGGTTACCTGGAATATCGATAATCCCAGTTTTCTTTAAGTGGTGTGAGGTGATCTCAAAGAGACTAGGGGCAATGGATAAGTAATAAAGAAAGTTCTTATCAGTTTGATATTGCTTTTGCAGGGCTAGCATTTTGTCCTTGAGTAGGATATAATCCTCTGTTTGTGAAGCATCATTTGAGATATAATAAAAATGCTGGGCAAATTCACCAGCTACTGCTCTCAAACTGTCATCCTTGGTATAGTTAATAATTGATTCAACGATGATCTCATGATAATGTGCATCTGTCCAAGGGCGACGAGAAGTGCCGATCAAGGCAAAACGTTGGCTTAGCCAGCCTTGTTGGTAGAGGTGAAATAAAGAGGGATATAATTTCCGTTGGGCAAGGTCACCGGATGCCCCAAAGAGGACAATGATTCCCGAAACTTGTTGGTCCATTGTGATAAGTCCTTTCATTTTTCATTTTCAGAGTGGTTTTATTATAGAATGTCTATCAGCTGAATGCAATCTGGCGAGCAGGTCTTTATAAACCCTAAATTATAACCACTAGTCGCCGGCTTGGCAAGCTGTATTTTAATCTAACAATCATTGCTTAAGTCTTAAAAGCTAAAGGAGAATTTTATGTCATTTAAAGAATACCATTTCCAGCCTTTTATTGAGGCGGCCTTAGAGAAATTAGCCTTTAAAGAACCTACCCCGATTCAAAAGAAAGTTATTCCCGTTATTCAAGCGGGAAAAAGCCTAGTTGCCCAAAGTCAAACCGGATCAGGAAAGTCCCATGCTTTCTTGCTCCCCTTAATCGACCAATTAAAGCCTGAGAATTATACCCAATTAGTTATCACGGCACCCAGTCGGGAATTGGCTGACCAATTGTATCAAACTGCCCAACAGCTTGTGGGGGATAGTGACTTTGATTTTCATATTGAAAGAGCCTATGGGGGAACAGACACCAAGCGGCAAAAAGAACGCCTAGAAAATCAAGATCCCCAAGTGGTAATTGGGACTCCGGGTCGCTTATTAGACTTAGTGACTGAAGGCTCGATCAATGTCCATAAAGTAGAACACTTTGTTGTGGATGAGGCGGATATGACTTTGGATATGGGCTTTTTGCATACGGTTGACCAAATCGCCAGTCGGATGCCCGATGATTTGAAGATTTACGTCTTTTCTGCCACCATTCCGGAGAAATTACATCCCTTCCTTAGAAAGTACTTGGAACATCCAGAATGGATCCAAGTTGCTAACGAAAAGCTGATTTCGCCAACCATTACCAATATCTTACTCCCCTTAAGAGGGCGGTCCAAAGATGACCTGCTCAAGCAAGCCTTAACCATGGGGGCACCCTATTTGGTCCTTATTTTTGCAAATACCATCGAGGAAGTGGACCAACTCTATTTAAAACTCAAGCAATGGGGGCTATCGGTAGCTAAGTTGCACGGCGATCTCGACAGTCGTGAACGCCGGCGGGTGATGCGTCAAATCCAACACCTTGATTATCAATATGTGGTGGCTACGGATCTAGCTGCCCGCGGGATTGACATTGAAGGGGTCTCCCATGTGGTTAACTATGATATTCCTAAAGAGTTAGAATTCTTTATCCACCGGGTAGGCCGTACGGGACGGCAAGGAATGAAGGGCATTGCCTTGACCTTCTACCATCCTGACCAAGAAAAGGCGATTCGCTGGTTAGAAGATCGTGGGATCCACTTTGAGGTGAAAGACATTAAAAATGGTCAATGGGTCGAAGTCAAAGACCATAAGGAACGGCAGTTAAGAAAAGACCGCCACCAAGAGGAAACGGACCACGTTGTTAAGGGTATGATTAACCGTAATAAGAAAAGGAAAGTTAAACCCGGTTATAAGAAAAAACTCGACCGGCAAATTAAAGCATATAAACGAGACAAATATAATAAAAAACAAAGACAAGCTGCTCGGCAAAAACGCAAGCAAAATAAAGAAAACAACCGTTAAAAAATGCGCTCGCTGGAGCGCATTTTTTAGTCATCATTTTTATCGGAATGATCAGGGCCATCTTTTTGGTCTCGGTCAGTCTCTTCATCTTGTTTGTCTAAGTTTACCAAGTTCTTATCGTTTTTTACTTGATCTTTGTTGGCGTCCCATTGCTTAGGGTCAATCTTTACCACTTTAATCTGTTTGGTAAAGGCCCAGATACGGATTAAAGCAGTAAAGAGGATGATGTAAAAAGAAAAGGTTACCTGGTAGCCAAAGAGATGAACCAATTGGATAAGAACTAGAGGGAAAGTCATGGCCGTTAAGGCAAAATTATAGCGCTTGCCAAAGGTCAATTGCAATTTACGGGTAATGGCCATGGGTGCCATAAACAAGGCAATCACTAGGGCTAATAGACTTACCTGTAAGCTATTAAATAGAAAAATCCCTAAAAAGACTAAGAGATAGACCCAAGGTTGGAATTGTGTCAGGCTTTGGATGATTTGCTTTTGCCCTTGACTATCTAAGTCCGTGCTAAAGTCAGCATAAGGAAAGCTTTGTTGCTGACCCATAAAGGAGAATGTGATATTTTTCGGGTTGGTATAAATGGTTAGAGCTGATGAATCGATTTTTTTAAGGTCTTCTTGACTGATTTGATCTTTGGGGTTATAGACATAGTTTAAGAAATCAGTCTTATTGATAAAGGCCTGGTCCTTTTCACTGACTAATTGGTTATTTTCAATTGTAAAATCGGGTATGGATTGGATAATGCTGGCCCCATTGCCTCTCACCGTATGAAGTAGCTGGTAGCTGGGTTGGATAGCCGGTAGGGTCATCACTAGGCTCAATAATAAAATGTAGACTAATTTATGCTTCAAAGTCATATAAAAAGCCACAAGTGTATCTTTAAAGCGAAAGATACTATCAAAGAATAAACGTAAGGTTTTCAAAATTTTCCTCCTCATTAAACAGTCTTTGCATCAGTTTAGTATAGCAAAAAATTAACCGAGTCCGCTTAGAAAATCGCTTTTTTACTAATATTTAAAGACTCTAGCCTGGTTAAAAAGTTCTTACAAGCACCATTTTATCAATAAATAGGATAAAATAAACTATATTGAGTAAAGGAGATGAAGTCAATGGCCTTATTTGATGATCTAGCAGGAGATTATGATAGCTGGTACCAAGGGGAAGTCGGGGCTTTTGTCGATCAGATTGAAGCGGACCTGGCTTTTTCCTTAGTTGATGTTCAGGCAGGCATGTCGGTCTTAGATGCAGGTTGCGGTACAGGCAATTATAGCATCCGCCTGGCTCAAGCGGGGGCTCAAGTGCAAGCGATCGATATTTCCAGCCAAATGTTAAAAGAAGCAAAAAGGAAAGCGGAGGCGCTGGACCTGCCCATTGCCTTTCAAAAAATGGATATGAATCACCTAGATTTCCCCAGGGAGAGGTTTGACCTGATCTTTTCTATGACCGCTATTGAATTTATTGCGGATTTAGAAGCCTTTATTGCTTCATGCTTTGACTTATTAAAACCGGGGGGCTATCTCTTAATCGGTTCTATTACTGAGTCTGGAGACTGGGGGCAATACTATCAAGAGAAAAAAGACTCCATTTATAATTATGCCCATTTCCGAGATACCCAAGACTTTATAAAACACTACCCTAAGCAGGTTCTTGGCTACCGCGAAGGGTTATATCTCCCTGTTCACCCTGATGTTGACCTTGATTTAGCCAGTCAGGAAGCCAACTATGCTAAATCCGCTAGTCCAAGTTTCACCTGTGTGCTCTGGCAAAAAGCTGGAGAGAAATAATATTCATCAAGCAAAAAATGCATCCCTTCAAAACGATGATTGGATGCATTTTCTAATTGTTTTATTTCCGTTTGATTGAGTAAAGTAAGCACAAAACAAGGATATGGGATAGAGAAATAATCACACCTAAGGTTAATCCTTGGGGACGAAAACGGAGTTCTAGTTGATTTTCTCCTTGGGGGATTTCTTTAATGACCATCATACTCCGGTCTAAAACCGGTTCCAAATTGACTTTTTTACCATTGACCTGGGCCCGCCAGCCTTCATTATAGGGGATGGTAAGGAGGAGGGCTTGGTCATTCGCTTTGCCTTCAAAGCTTCCTTTAATGTGGTTATCAGCGAAGCGGTCAATATGTAGTTTTTGATCCGCCACGCTATGCATCACCTGATCGAAAGTTTGGTTAGCTAAGGAATAGAGGTTGAGCTGAGAAAGGTTGATACTATCCGCTTTTACCTCGATGGTAAAAATCCTTTCTCCCGGAGTGGATTGGTTGGCGATATTAAAGACTTGGGTAGAATTGTAACTTTTATCATAGTTTAGCTTTTTGCCATCTAAGTAATAAGTCACATCCTCCTCCGATAAATCTCCTGGTACAGTCAAGTAGTAGGCTTGCTTGCTATCAATTTTTAGGGTAAAGTCGATAAAACTTTTACTTTCTCGGTCCGTCTTATGGTAGCTGGTATTAATCCGACTGGGGTCATCACTTTCTAGGTTTGTTAAATCCATTCGCTTAAAATCTCTGACCTGGAAGAAATCCAGAGAGCTGTCCTTAGTCGATCGATCGTCTTGACCATTGAGACAGGCCAAGAGTTTATCTTGGTTATCGATCGTTTGGTCAGGCTTCAAGTCCATTTGAATGATCGCTTTATTGACCAGAAAGCCGAGCGACAGGGCGTAAGGGTTCTTAAAAACAGAAAAACCTTGGATCTGGTCAAGCAGAGGATAATGGTTAAAATCGGGACGGTGGCTAACTAAGCGGCGTTCATAGGCCTTATCTTCGACCTCTTTTTGGCTTTGGACTTGACTATTAATCAGATACCTAACATTAAAGAGGCTATCCGTTACCAGGCTGCCATTCGAGTAATTGACTGAACCAGTGGTTGTCGGTTGGCCCAAAGCTTTAAAAAGCTCGGTGGTCGATCTTTCAATGGTTGAATTAAAATGGTCTAAGCCATAGTAGGACAATTGCATGGGGTCATTTTTAGTCCGTTGAAAGGTCTTAGCAATGCGGTAGAAATCTTCGCCGGAATCATCCTGCAAACGAGCTAAAAGCGGTTGACTGACTTCTAAATACTGAGCGTAGCTATCATAGTTCAGGTAAGAAATAGAGTTTAAGGTTAAAGCAGTATTGGTCATGCTTTCAATCAAAGCCAAGGTAGACAAGAGTAGCAAGGGAGCCGTTTTCTTACTGGAGTGACTGAGATAGTAAAGGCCAAAAAAACTAAATACAAAGGCTATTGTTGAGAAAAGTAGGCTATTAGGGCTAATATAAGAAAAATCCTGGTAGTGTAAGGCCAAGGTCAGGGTAGATAAACCAATTAGGCAAAGGGTCACAAAGGCTGACTGATTACTGAGAGGTTCTACTTTTCTTAAAGTCCGATAAGCTAGGTAAAGGACGAAAAAGGAAAAGACAAAGGAAAAACGGTAGGGATACCAGATAGGATATTGAAAACCATGCCAAATTAAATTTAAGGCTTTAACATTCATGGATAAGAGTAAGAAAGCTAAGACTAAAAAGCTCATCAGTTTTTCCTGCCAGCTGAACCGCTTTTGCAGGAAAAACACTAGGCCAGCTAAAATGGCCAGGGAAGGGACAAAGATATTAGGTAACCCCTCCGGCATTTGGTCAAAGTTAAAGGGACCGACCACCAATTTGCTGATAAGCTGCCAGAGTGGATAGGCAAAGGACCAGTCAAAATGAAGCTCTTGGTAGCTGCCTTTACTTTGGGCCAGGGCAAAGTAAGTCGGAATAAGGGTGAAAGCCGCTAGTCCGGCGGCTGCCACGGAAGACAAAATAAAGCGCAGGACTCTAGTAAAATATTGCTTGAATGGGAATCTTGCTTGTTTAAGCCTCTTGGTAAATTGGGCGCCAAAGAGTTCATAAAGAAAGAAGAGCACAGCAAAAGGACAAACCATATAACCGATATAATAATTGGCTATCAATAAGAGAGCCAGGCTAATGATATAATAAGTGCTCCTTCTGTGGTGGATAAGGTCCTGGATGCCTAGGATGATTAAAGGCAAAAAGACCAGGCCATCTAACCACATGATGTTGAGTTGGTTAGCGGAAAAATAGCCCATTAAACTATAGAAACAGGCAAAGCTGATGGTCAAGGGGCCGTGGTCGCCATAATTTTTGTAAAGTAGCCAGAGAAAACTGGCACTAGCAGCAGCGCTCTTGGCTAGGATCAGGCAGACACAGGCTATGGGTAGGGCCTTTTGGGGAAAGGGAAGGAGTAGGAGGTTAAAGGGACTCATTAAATAATAAGTCCAAGTTCCTACCATCTCTCCTCCCATTCCCTTTTGGAAAGAGTAGAAGATTTGCTGCCAATTGCCTAGCAGGGACTCCCGGTAATATTGGAAGAAATCAATATATTGCTGGCCTAAGTCCACAGTTAAAATCGTCTGATTGCCAAAGGGAAAGAGACCCTTAACCAGGTAAATAAAGACCAGGATTAAAACTGGGAGGCCGGCCGCTAATAAGAGCGACCGTTTAACTGCATTCATTTTGGAAAAATTCTTCATTAAAGACACCGTGCTAACTCCTTAAAGATGCTTGATTTCACCTTAGCTTAGCACAAATTAATTTATCAGAACATGGCAAGGCCAAGAGATCTTTCAAAGAATTTATAAAAGTCTACTTTCAGTCAGACAAAATCATAGAAATCGATTATAATGATAGGTGACTTGCTTTTTAGAAAGTGAGTGTTGGCACTTAATGACGATAAGAAAAAGAAAGTAGGTGAAGGCATGTCGCATGACTTTGATAAGTCAGCTAAGCGCAAGGGGAGAGAAAAACAAGCCCAGGTTAATTCCAAGACTTTACGGCGGAAATCGCCCCATTGGCATAATTACCTGAATCGGCTAAACATTTTACTTTATATTGTATTTATTTTATTTGCCCTGCTTATCTTCCGCTTAGGCTACTTACAGGTTGTTAATGGTCAAGCCTTCCAAGAACTGGTCCATATGACTGAAAAGAATATGTCTGAAGAAAGTGTTCCTAGAGGTTATATTGTGGACCGTAACCATAAGATGTTGGTGGATAACGAGGGACTCCAAGCCATTAATTACACCCGAGGCCCCAATGTCACGGGGGAAGATATGGCCAAGACTGCCCGGAAATTAGCTAGTTTTATTCATTTAGATACTGAAGAAGTTACTGAACGAGACCGAAAGGATTATTGGATTGCCAGCAATCAAGACCGATTAAATGAGCGGATGTCAGAAGAAGACTTGCGGCTAAGGGATAGTGAACTTTATGAGAAGCAATTATCCTACGTCTCTGAAGAGGATATCAATTTTTCTGGGGATGATCTCGAAGCGGTTCTGATTTATAAGCGCATGAATGGGGCCTACGCCCTCACACCAACCTTGATTAAAAACAAGGATGTCAGCAATGAAGAAATTGCCCTGGTCAGTGAGCATAGTAATGAAATGCCTGGGGTCAATACCACCATGGATTGGCGCAGAGAATATCCACAAAAAGATTTACTCCGTTCAGTAATCGGTAGCGTGACTTCTGAAGAAGAAGGATTGCCGAGTGATAAGGCTGAATACTACCTGGCCCAAGGTTATGCCCGCAATGACCGGGTCGGTAAGTCTTACCTGGAAGCCATGCATGAAGATATCCTGCACGGCGCCAAGACCAAGTACGAAACTGAAATTAACCAAAGAGGCGAGGTCGTTAGAACCGACAAGGCATATCCTGGCTCCATGGGAAATACCGTTCAACTGACCATTGATACTGATTTTCAAAAGAAAATTGAAGAAATTTTGGAAGGCTACTTGCACGGGTCAAGTACCGGTAAAAATAATTCCATCTATGTGGTAGCCAGTGACCCTAATAATGGGGAGATCCTGGCCATGGCTGGTAAATACCGCAATGAACATGGCGAAATCATTGACGACGCCCTGGGAACTATTAATTCATCCTTTACCATGGGATCTACAGTCAAAGGAGCCACAGTTGGGGCCGGTTACCATTATGGCGTCTTAAAACCGGGTCAAGAAAATATCTTTATTGACCAACCGCTTTACTTTACTGGGACACCAAGGAAGGCTTCCTGGTGGGCAGCCCACAATACTAGCCCCGTTCCTATTAATGATGTCATGGCTCTGGCAAGGTCTTCCAATGTCTATATGATCCGGACTGCCATGGCTATCGGGGGCTTACCCAACTATGAAGCAGGGATGTCCTTGGCTGGTTTAGATCCAGAAACGGGTAATAAGTTGCGTAATTTTTACCATCAATTTGGTTTAGGAAGCTCGACCGGTATTGACCTACAAAATGAAGTGACTGGTCTGGAAGGTGAAGGGGGTAACCCTGGTAACTATATTGACTTGGCTTTTGGTCAATATGATACCTATACGCCCATGCAATTGAACCAATATGTCGCAACTATCGCTAACGGTGGTAAACGCTATGCCAGCCATGTGCTTAAACAAGTGCTCAGAGAAAATGGTGAGCATGAGTCTGACACCCCTCAAGTGGTTTATCAAAACCAACCTAAATTGTTGAATGCCGTACAATTAAGTCCAGAAGAACTGGGACGAATTCAACAAGGTTTCTGGTCAGCAGCCAACCATCCGCAAGGTCTCTCATATAATGAATTTAGAGGCTTCCCGGTGACTATTGCTGCTAAAACTGGTACGGCGGAAACAGGGACCGAAGGGATAATTAACTCGACCTTTGTTTCTTACGCGCCTTACGAACAACCTAAGATTGCCTTATCGGTAGTCATTCCTGAAATTAGTGCCTCAGCTTATGATAAGACAGCAGAAGTTATTGGACATAAAGTCTTGGATGCCTATTACCATAAAAAATAATTAAAGGGCATTTTTATAAAAAGTTTGAAAAGCACTGAGAACTATGGTAGACTTTTAAGGTATGATTAAAAATCTATGATAAATTATTGATCTGATGGAGGGAAAATAATGCGTATTAACATTCTTTTAGAAAATACGGAACTTAAGGGCGAACGCATTTACTTAACAGAAAAAAATCGTCGTAACAACCCTGACCGTATCGAATTAAAAAAATATAGTCCAAAATTACGTAAAGTATGCTTATTTAGAGAAGTTAAAAAATAGAAATATTTCTATTGCTAAAAAGAGAATGTGCCGATAGTCTTCAGACTATTGCTCGATTTGCTGATATTCGTTGGAAGCTCTTATTCAGTTAAGGCTGAGATTGCTTTTAGAATGACATTTTCTTTTTAGACATTAATATAGTGAAAAGAGGCTGGAAAACTTTCCAGCCTCTTTTTAAAAGCTTTCTAATCGAAATAGCTTGCAAAAATCTGACCTGAGCTAGTTGAATTAACTATGGAAGGCAATCGAAAGTCTATCGCACATAATTCCTTCATGAATATCAGGGCTTTTTTACTTTTAGCACACTTTCCTCCTTACAAGTCATTTTTTATGAAATCATTAAAAAAAACCTTACATATTGATGCTATGTAAGCGCTATGATAAAATCTATGTGAATTGAGATTCGGGGTGCCGGATGGCTGAGAATATACCCGTAGAACCTGATCAAGTTATTGCGTAGGGAAATCTATTCAACGGGAGAAGGCTACTGTCGTCTTGAACTCAAGAGGATAGTGGCCTTTTTATTTTGTAGGAGGGAAAAATGAAAAAGATTATTAAACATTTTATAGAGCATCCCGAAGAAAAAGAAAATTTTAATGATATGGCTCTACTTTTATTTGAATATTTATATAAACATAATCAAGATTATCAGCAATTCTGTCAAAGAAGAGCTGTAGGGATAAGACAAGTGCGTCATTGGAAGGACATCCCGGCAGTGTCAACCGACGCCTTTAAAAATGCATTTCTGAGTGCAACACCACATGAACAATGTTCGCGTATATTTATGACAAGCGGGACGACGACAGGAATCAGTGGAAAACACTATCATAAAGATCTAGGAATTTATGATTTGTCTGCCTTGTTAGGTTTCAAGCAGTATGTCACTGATCAATGTTTACCTACGGCAATTCTTTTTCCTAATGAAGAAGAGATGCCTAATTCTTCACTGGCTCACTATTTAGAAATATTGAAGGCTAATGGTCAGCCGGATTCCATGCATTTTATCACTGAGAAAGGCCTAGAAGTCGCTGCTTTAAAAGAATGGCTAATAGCGCATCAAAAGCAACCAGTAATTATTTTAGGAGCTAGCTATAGTTTCGTACACTTGTTTGAAGCTTTAAGCCAAGGAGAAGTGCTTCCGATCCATCCGGATAGTCTATTATTTGATACGGGTGGGTTCAAAAATTTTTCTAAGGTTTATCAGCTAGATACTTTTTATCAAAAGCTGCTTTCGGTTTTTCCGGTAAGAACAAATCCAGTGAATATGTATGGTATGACAGAATTATCCACAGAATATTATACCCAGTTTGCTTTTGATAAAGTGCTATTAAAACGAGGGCCACATTGGATAAAATACAAAATTATTGACCCCGCGACGGGTCTAGAGGTTGAGCAAGGGAAACCAGGTTTACTCGTTCATATTGATTTAGCAAATATTAATTCTGTCCCTGCTATTCAAACAGGGGACTTAGCCATTGACCATGGAGAAGGGTTTGAATTATTGGGACGAGTAAAAAATGGAGAGCCTAAGGGCTGCTCGATAGCAGCTAAAGATTGGTTAGAGGGTCACCATGATTGACATAAACTGTGGCTATTTGCCGCCTATAGTAAATGACCTTGCTATTGAAAACCGTGAACTGATATTTGATTCAATACGGATCCAAGTCCCAGCTCCTAATGTTGAACAGTTAAAAATAATGATAGAACGCATGAAAAATGATACTTCTGAAATTAGTTTAACAGAAACCGTAGTAGCTATCGATAAGGCGATCCTTTGTTTATTAGATCGCCAGAATTCTCTTAGAAAGAAATATGAAAAAATACTTCCTATTGTTACCGGCTATGATTCAGAAATTCTACGCTTAGCTTTAACTAAATTTTTATTGAATTTTAGGCAACATGAGTTAAGGCGCTGGCTAGCTGAAAATTTTGAAAATCCTAATATTTTAGAAGAATTTGTGCCCAGAATACATGGAGGATATAGTCGCGCTTTTGCCCCTCAATTGTGTGCGCATATATGGGCAGGAAATGTGCCTGCCTTACCCTTATGGAGTTTGGTCGCTAATTTATTAGTGAAAGGGAAGCTAATTGGAAAAGTATCTTCTAGTGAACCGAGTTTTATTGGCTTATTTTGTCAATTACTGATTCGAATTGAGCCTAAATTGGCTAATAAATTAGCAATCCTTTCCTGGCAGGGAGGAGATAAGGAGCGTGAGCAAACCTTAATTGATTCTTCTGATTGTGTCCTTGCTTATGGAAATAATCAAACTATGGCAGCTATTCAAGCCAAGCTGTCACCAACAAGTCATTTCATTGCTTTTGGCAATAAATTGAGTTTTGGACTTATTCATCATCAAGTATTAAATGCTGAAAAAGTAAATCATATCGTCCATGAAGCAGCTAAAGCAGTCGTTTATTATGATCAACAAGGATGCTATTCCCCTCAGATTTATTTTGTGGAAGGAGGAGGTCAAGTTTCTCCCAGGGAGTTTGCCCTCATGTTAGCAGGAGAATTAAGAGCTTATGAAAATCGTTATCCACTCAGAAAGTTATCGCTCGAAGAAGCTTACTTACGATCTCAGTGGCGCGAAAAAATCGAATGGCAGGGAGGGTGTGAGATCTTCCCAGCTCATCCTGAGAAGTGGTTAGTGACTTATAGCCAAGCATTGACTTTCAGTCCTTCGCCTTTGTCTCGCGTGATACAAGTGATTGCTGTAGATCAATGGGAGGATATTGATAATTTACTAGTGAATAAATTATCCATTTTACAGAGCGTAGGGGTAGCAGCTCCTACAGAAAGTTTATTTAAAATGGCTAACCATTGGGGAAAATTAGGGGTTACTCGCGTAACGAGTCTATCTGCGATGATGCAAGTCCATTCAGCTTGGAATTCTGATGGTTATTCCCTACTAAGAGAATTAGTTCGAATAGTAGATATTGACTCTGCTTCTCTTAGAGATTCTGAACGCTGGAATTCCTATAGAGATTAGAAATGAAGGAGTGAGTAATTTGCTGGCTGGAAAAGTTGTTTTAATTAGTGGATCAAGTCGAGGGATTGGGGCCGGAATTGCAAAAGCTTTTGCAAAAGCAGGCGCTAATGTCGTCATTAATTATCGCAAAAGTGAAGATCATGCAAAAGCGGTGGCAGAATATTGTACCTCTCAAGGTGTTCAAGCTATTCTCGCTAAGGGAGATGTTACAAGGCAAGAAGGAGTCCATCAGGTTGTTAAAAAAGCATTAGATAATTTCGGTCGTCTTGACGTTTTAGTAAATAATGTCTTTTCTCCTTTTCAATTCGATGCCGAGAAAAGGAAGAAAGTTTGGCAGCTTTCTTGGGAAGACTATGAAAGGCAGCTTAAAGGGGGCTTAAAATCAACTTATCTACTCACCCAAGCGGTTTTAGATACTATGATGGAAAATAATTCAGGCAGTATCATCAATATGGTATCTAATTTGGTTGCTGATCCTGTTGTCCCCTATGCGGATTACATCACTACTAAGGCCGGCATTGTTGGCTATACGAAAAGCATGGCTAAGGACTTAGGTGTCTTTAATATTAGGGTGAATGGTGTAGCACCAGGTTTGGTCTATCCAACAGATTCAACTAAAACAACGAAAGAAATATTGAAAGAAAAGATTATTGAATCAACTCCTTTAGCTCGAATGGTTCAAGTCGATGATGTAGTTGGTCCAGTATTATTTTTAGCTTCAGATTGGAGTAGGATGATGACCGGGCAAATATTATACGTTGATGGTGGCTTAGTAATGCACGGTTAAATTTTTGCCCGTGTAGGAGAAATATAAAAACGACTTGTGTATAGTCCCCCCCAAGACTTGGACCAAGCATTCAAGTCTTGGGGGTTATTTTCATGGCTAAATATTCCTTATCATTTACTAGCAGATTATACTACCAAAAATATCGCTAAGTGCTATTCAAACAAGATACAATCTTATCAACTTTCCTATGAAGAAGGAGAACGTTTAGCAGTATAATGAAAGCTACCAAGCTAAATTACCTTGTGGGTCCCTAAAGAAGTCTTTTACATTTGATAGAATCACTTATATTAAGGATAGAGTCGCTTTGACTTGGTCGCTTGATCTTATCATCGGCACCATAAAAAAATTCAATTGTAAAGCCCAAATATTTAACGTCATCTTGTCTATTGTGCTTTATTTGATTTACCTATTTATTGACAGCTTGTCTAGAAAAAGTATGGTAAAGTTAATAGGTAATTAGACTTAGTTGACACAGAAGGAGTTAAAATGCAAAGAAAAGCTTATATCACCTATGCTTTATTAGCTATTCAAATTATTATTTATCTCTTGATGGAAGTCACGGGATCGAGTCTCAGTATCTCAACCCTCCTGCATTTTGGCGCTAAGGAGAATGCCTTAATAGCTATCTATGGGCAATACTGGCGCTTAATTACGCCAATTTTTGTTCATATCGGTTTTTCTCATCTCTTATTTAATTCCATTACTCTCTGGTATCTAGGGAGTGAAGTGGAAGGGATTATTGGTTCCTGGCGCTTTTTATTTATCTATCTTTATTCGGGAATTATGGGGAACTTATTTAGTTACCAATTCTCAACGAGCGTTTCAGCAGGAGCTAGTACGGCGCTATTTGGCTTGTTTGCTTTCTTCTTAGCCATGCGCTATCTCAACCCCCATGACCGCTATTTTCAGGCCATGGGCTACCAATACCAGACCCTAATTATCTTGAATATTGTTATGAATTTGTTCATGGCCAATGTGGATATGTCAGGACATATTGGGGGCATTGTCGGTGGTTTCTTAGCCACCCTCATTATCACCAATAATCCTAAACACCGTCTAAGCAGTATCCTCTTATCAATTCTTGTTTATTCAGTGATTGCTGGTATAATTATTGCGAATCATGGGGCTTTTAATACCCTATTTATACATTAGGAGGCAAGTATGGCATTTATAGTTGGTATTGATTTAGGAGGAACAACCGCCAAGCTGGCTTTGTTTACTCCGGAGCTTGAAAAAATCGATCAGTGGCAAATTCCCACGGATACTTCTGACCATGGGGCAAATATTATTTCTAATCTGGCCAAAACCATCCAAGACCATGTTGAGGCGGCCCATTTAGACCTAAAGGACTGTATGGGGATCGGTATGGGGTCTCCTGGCGCTATAAATCGCGAGCGTGGAACGGTTACTGGGGCCTATAATCTTGGTTGGGAAAATGAGATTGCTGTCGTCGACCAGTTTCAAAACCGCTTAGGCCAGCTTCCCGTTTATATTGAAAATGATGCCAACGTGGCTGCTCTGGGTGAACTCGCTAAAGGAGCAGGAAGTAAGAGTCAAAATATGATCTTGGTTACCCTGGGAACGGGTGTGGGCGGTGGCATTATCTGCCAGGGTGCGCTCCTGCTAGGTCAAGGTTCTGCAGGAGAAATTGGCCATATGACTAGCGAAGTCGATGGCTACTTATGCACTTGCGGATCCAGAGGCTGTGTGGAAACCCTGGCTTCAGCGACAGGTATTCTTCGCCTCAGCAAGGACTATGCCAGGGACTCGCGCTTTGATTCTTCCTTAGCCAAGCAGCTTCGTGGAGGCCAAGAGGTGGACGTCAAAAGCATTGTTGATGCGGCTAAGGTGGGCGATTTATTAGCTGAGAAGGTGATGGAACGGTCTCTGAAAGCCTTGGCGCTTTGTTTGAGCCAGTTAACCTGCATCTTTAACCCCGAACAGATTGTTTTGGGTGGGGGAGTAGCTAATGCCGGCCAGTATCTGATCGACAAAATGACACCTATTCTTAAAGAATATACTTACCGCCCTAATCTCCGGCAAGTCAAAATTTCTTTAGCCCAATTGGGTAATGATGCGGGAGTGATTGGTGCGGCCAATTTAGTTAGACAGAAAAGTAAGGAGTAATTTATGTTATTAGCACAAACAATTGGTGGTTTTACTTTAATTTATCTATTATTAGTCGTGGCTTTATTAGCTTTCTTGATTTATCAAGGGTATTTTTGGATCAAAAGAAAGCAATCAGCAAGTATGATTGACCAAGCAGATTTTCAAGCTACCATGCATCAAGCCCAAATTATTGATGTTCGGGAAGCCCAAGAATTTCGTTCATCCCATATTCTTGGCGCCCGTAATATCCCTTATAGTGAGGTCCGTCAATTGAAAAAAACCCCTGGTCTCAACCGGTCCCAAAAGATTTACCTCTATGACAATGGGGTAAATATTGCCACGCGGATGGCTTCAGTCCTAAAGCAGGAAGGCTATGAAGATATTTTTATCTTAAAGGGCGGCTTCAATGAATGGGAAGGTAAAACTAAAGGAACGGCTGACTAATGGCTGAACTTTTCTTTAAGAACCCTGATTTATCGACTCCGGAAATCGCCCAAAAATTATTAGGTTGCCGTTTAAGAAGAAAGTCCTCATCTGGAGTGACTAGTGGTATTATTGTTGAAACGGAAGCTTATTTGGGGGAAAGTGACCAAGCAGCCCATGTGTATGGTGGCAAGCGGACCGCCAGTTTAGAAGCCTTTTACCAGGAGGCGGGGATTTTTTATATCTATAATATTCACGGCCATTGGTGTGTGAATATGATTACCCAAAGTAAAGATGAACCCCAAGGGGTATTGATCCGGGCCTTGGAACCTGTGGAAGGTATTGACCTCATGCAGAGTCGGCGCAAACAAGACCAGCGCAGGCTCTTAACCAATGGCCCGGGCAAATTATCTCAAGCTTTAGGGGTCGATAAGGAAGTCGACTACGGAACGTCGATTTTACAAGACCCCTTGACCATTGATTTCCATGAGCCAAGACCAGTAGCAGAGATTGCTCGAGGTCCCCGTATTGGTATTTCCAATAAGGGCGAGTGGACTCATAAACTGTTACGCTTTTATGTGAAAGGCAATCCCTATGTTTCCTCGCCCAAGGGGAGGACTCAGACCGACCATGGTTGGTTAGCCTAGGCCTTGAAATTCAATTGCTTTTTCCTAGCTTTCTTGTTAAACTAGATGGAAAATAAGTAAAGGTAATGCGTAAGAGGTTGTTTTTGAATCGGTGAAGCGAGTGGCGTTTGGTGAGAGGCCATCAAGAGAAAAAAGCATGGTTGCTTACAAACTGAACTGTCCGGTCGATGCCGTTATCATCCAGTCATAAATATAGGTGGCACCGTGCACTTAGCGCCCTATCTTCCCTAATCAGGAAGCTAGGGCTTTTTACTTATTTCTAATAAACTTAAGAAATCATTCCATAAAGAGAGGTGCTTTTTAGTGCAAGAAATTGATATGCCCAAAAAATATAATCCTAATGAGGTAGAAAGAGGCCGTTATGACCAATGGCTCGATGAAAAAGTCTTTGAACCCAATGGAGATGCTTCAGTCGAAGCCTATTCCGTGGTGATTCCTCCCCCCAATGTTACTGGTAAACTCCACCTCGGCCATGCCTGGGACGTGACTCTCCAAGACATGATCGTCCGCCAAAAACGCATGCAAGGCTATGATACCTTGTGGTTACCTGGGATGGACCATGCGGGAATTGCTACCCAAGCCAAAGTCGAAGAAAAGTTACGTAAAGAGGAGAATCTCTCCCGTTATGACTTAGGACGAGAAAAATTCATCGATAAAACCTGGGAATGGAAAGAGGAATATGCCCAAACCATTCGTAACCAATGGGCCAAAATGGGGATTTCTGTGGACTATAACCGGGAACGTTTTACCCTAGATGATGGCTTATCAGAAGCAGTACGTAAAGTTTTTGTGACCTTGTATGAAAAGGGCCTTATTTACCGGGGTGAGTACATTATTAATTGGGACCCGGTCTTCCAAACCGCCTTATCAGATATTGAAGTGGTCTACAAAGATGACAAGGGCGCTTTCTATCATTTGGAATACCCTCTGGCTGATGGGTCAGGCTCCTTGCGCCTAGCCACTACCCGTCCAGAAACCCTGTTAGGGGACACAGCCGTTGCGGTCCACCCTGATGATGAACGCTACCAAGACTACATCGGTAAGACCGTTATCCTACCAATTGTGGGTAGAGAAATTCCTGTGATTAGTGATGACTATGTCGACCGTGACTTTGGTACTGGTGTGGTTAAAATCACCCCAGCCCATGATCCTAATGACTTTGCAGTGGGCAACCGCCACAATTTAGAGCGGATTAACGTCATGAATGATGACGGTACAATGAACGAAAATGCCGGCAAGTACCAAGGCATGACCCGGGATGAATGCCGTCAAGCCATTGTTGAAGACTTAAAAGCTGATGGTAGCTTGGTGGACATTGAAGAGATTGTCCACAGTGTGGGTCATTCCGAACGCTCTGACGCTGTAGTGGAACCCCGGCTTTCGACCCAATGGTTTGTGAAGATGGCTCCCTTAGCTAAGCAAGCCCTAGACAATCAAAATACCGAAAACCGTGTCGACTTTTACCCACCACGTTTCGAACAAACCTTTGTTTCCTGGATGGAAAATGTTCATGACTGGGTTATTTCCCGCCAACTCTGGTGGGGACACCAAATTCCTGCTTGGTACCATAAGGATAGTGGGGAAGTCTATGTTGGGATGGAAGCGCCTGAGGATGAAGAAAATTGGGTGCAAGATCCTGATGTCTTAGATACCTGGTTCTCCAGTGCTCTCTGGCCATTCTCTACCATGGGTTGGCCAGATGAAGAGGCTAGTGACTTTAAGCGCTACTTCCCAACAGATACCTTGGTAACCGGTTATGATATTATTTTCTTCTGGGTCAGTCGGATGATCTTCCAATCATTAGAATTTACCGGAGACCGTCCTTTTAAAAATGTTCTCATCCACGGTTTGATTCGCGACTCTCAAGGGCGAAAAATGTCTAAGTCACTGGGCAACGGAGTGGACCCCATGGACGTTGTTGACCAATATGGGGCTGACGCTTTACGCTGGTTCTTAGCTACAGGGTCAACGCCAGGCCAAGATATCCGCTACTATCCAGAAAAATTGGAAGCTGCATGGAACTTTATCAATAAAATTTGGAATGCTTCCCGCTATGCCTTGATGAACTTGGATGGGATGATCTATGAGGACATTGATCTAAGTAACGTCACTTCCATTGTTGACCAGTGGATTTTGACCCGCTTAAATGAAACCATTGCCAAGGTGACTGACCGTTTTGATGCCTTTGAATTTGGTGAAGCTGGCCGGGCCCTCTATCACTTTATTTGGAATGACTTCTGTGACTGGTATATTGAAATGAGTAAAGAAGTCTTGCAAGGCGATGATGAAGCGGCTAAACATACGACCAGAAGCGTCCTCAGCTATGTTCTTGAACAAATGTTAGCCCTACTTCACCCCATTATGCCTTTTGTTACCGAAGAAATCTGGCAACATATTCCTCACCAAGGCAATTCTATTGTGACGGCTAAGTATCCTGAAGTCGAAGAAAGTCAAATCCACCAAGAAGCTGCTCGCCATATGGAGGCTTTGATTTCCTTTATTCGCTCTATCCGTACGGCACGGAATGAAAACAATGTCGCACCTTCCAAGCCAATTGCTATTCATGTCAAAGCTAATTCTCAAGAAATTTTGACCATGTTAGAGGAAAACAAAGAATACATTAATCGCTTTGCTAATCCAAGTGAATTAAAAATGGCCTTAGATACGGAAATTCCTGACCAAGCTATGACCTTATTCTTTAGTGATGGGGAAATTTACCTTCCTTTAGCAGGTTTCATTGACATCGATGAAGAAATTCAACGCTTAGAAGCGGAACTCGCTAAATGGGCCAGTGAAGTTGAACGGGTAGACAAGAAACTAGCCAACCAAGGCTTTGTTAATAATGCTCCCGCTAACCTGGTAGAGAAAGAGCGGCAAAAAGGCCAGGATTACCAACAAAAATACCAAGCCACTAAAGAACGCTTAGCTGATTTAAAAGCTACGAATTAGTGGATGAATTTGTATTCTTTATTGTTTACTGTTGATGATTAATTATTTACCAGTTTTGATCTCTAAATAGTTTTGAGCAGTAGTGGCGCTTTGAATTTGCTTGTTAGCCATGAATAAGCAAGTATTAGGGTGTAGGGTGTGAGGACTAGCGCGGGGCTTTCGTTCACTGGAGCAAGTCACCAGAGCAGTCTATAAGACTGCGGCGGGGACTTGTGAAGTGACACGCAAGCTGCTAGGCCGAACCCGACTCGATGTGAAATATGCTGAAGCCGTTCGAAGCAAAGCGAGTTACGGATTCAGTATGCGTAGCCGGATAGTAGGCATTAGCCGTACTATCCATTTGAAGCTCGCTAGGCGAGAGACCTTGTGCTCGAGCCGGTGACATGGCTCTTCAACTACCAAATCCAATAGCAGAACGAATGCTCATCAATAGTAAAAATAAAAGAATCTAAGGATGCTTTAATTTATAAGAAGAGGCTAGGGTTAAAGTCCTAGCTTTTTTAATTTATGTCGCACTCTTTTCAAACCTGCTCCAAGCGCGAGGCAAGCGTCGACTTCACGAAAAATCGACGAATTCCCTGCGTGAATTCTTTCTCCTTTTCGCTCCAGTTGCTACAGCTGTTCGAAGCGGAGCGAGTTACAGATGTAGTATGCGTAGCGGTCTTGCCTTCTAACGCGCTTGTCGCACTTTCTATCTTTTTATTTTTATAAATTTTACTTAATTTTGATAACAGGGGCTCTGCCTATATTGACAAGCTTTTAACAATGGCCTAGGATGTAATTACTACTTAAATGTTATTAATAAAATCTGTTACAGACAGATAGCGCCTGACTGATTAAAGAGATTTTTTCAGTGACGAGGACTAGGTTTATCGAAGATTCGGCGGGTGGCCTAGGGGTTGCACAATCCATAGAAAAGCACAAAAATCATTTTTAGCAAATGAAACAAAATCCTTTTCTCGTGCTTAAGTAGTTAATATCAGTGTGCCCATTAAGTGATGGGTATTTTTAGGAGGAAACTATTTATGTGTGGAATTGTAGGATTTATTGGCGAAATGCGGGCTCAAGAGGTGCTTTTGAAGGGCTTAGAACGCCTAGAATACCGGGGCTATGACTCAGCGGGAATCTATGTGGTCGATGAAGAAGACCAAGGACACCTCTTTAAAGTCAAAGGGCGGATTGCTCAATTACGCGAAGAAGTCGATCTGTCTATCCCGGCTCATTTAGGGATAGGTCATACACGCTGGGCGACCCATGGGGTGCCATCAGTCCCTAACGCCCATCCTCATTTATCCCACGATGGCCGCTTTGCCTTGGTTCATAATGGGGTGATTGAAAACTACCAAGCCTTAAAAAATGACTATTTAGCTGATGTTGATTTTTATTCGGATACTGATACTGAAGTTGTCGTGGAATTGCTTGCTAAATTTAGCCGGGAAGAAAATATTGATGCCCCAAGCGCCCTAAGAAAAACAGTTGGTCTCTTAGAAGGGTCCTATGCTTTAGGTTTGATTGATACTGAAGATCCAGACCACCTTTATGCAGCTAAGAATAAGAGCCCGCTCTTAATTGGCAAAGGGCAAGGTTTTAATACCATCGCTTCTGATGCCATGGCTTCGATCGCCTATACTGACCAATATATTGAAATCCATGATGGTGAATTAGTCAGCCTAAGCAAAGACCAAGTTAAAATTGAGAATTTAGCGGGTGAAGACGTAAGCAGAGAGCCTTATACCGCTAGTTTGGACGCTGACGATTTAGAAAAAGGCACCTTTGATTACTACATGGAGAAAGAAATTGTTGAACAACCAGCAGCTATCCGTAAGATTATTCAAGCCTACGAAGATGACAAGGGGCACTTAAGTATCGACCATGACTTGCTGGAAACCATTACTGCTAGTGACCGTATCTTTATTGTAGCTGCTGGGACTAGTATGCATGCTGGCTTAGTTGGTAAAGTGCTCCTGGAGAGAATTGCTAAGGTTCCTACAGAGGTCCATGTGGCTTCGGAATTTTCTTATAATCCGCCGCTTTTACCTGAGAAACCTTTCTTTATTTACTTAACCCAATCAGGGGAAACAGCGGATAGTCGCCAAGTCCTAGTCCAAACCAATGCCCAAGGTTATCCTTCCTTAACCATTACCAATGTGCCAGGGTCTACCTTATCACGGGAGGCTGACTTTACTTTACTCTTGCATGTTGGCCCTGAAATTGCGGTGGCTTCTACCAAGGCCTATACTGGACAAATAACAGTTTTAGCAATTATTGCTGATCAAATTGCCCGTAAGAAGGGCTTGGAGCTTCCCTTTGACTTAAAACATGAATTATCAATTGCAGCCCAAGCCATGGATGAAGTGGTTGGCCAAGCGGATTATTTCCATCAACTGGCAACCGATTACTTTAAAGACCAAAGATCAGCCTTTTATATTGGTCGTGGCCTAGATTATGCGGTTTCTGTTGAAGCGGCTTTGAAATTAAAAGAGGTTTCCTATATTCAAACAGAAGGTTTTGCTTCTGGAGAATTAAAACATGGTACCATTTCATTGATCGAAGATGGCGTCCCTGTTGTGGCGATCATTAGCCAAGCTAACACCGCCCTGTTAACTCGTGGTAATGTGGAAGAGACTCGCTCACGTGGCGCCCATAATTTAATTATTGCTATGGAAGGACTAGACCAAGAAGGGGACCAAATTGTCCTCCCCCATGTGCATGATTTGTTAACACCATTGATTACTGTCATCCCCGCTCAACTCCTCGCTTACTATGCGACCATTGATCGCGGCTTAGATGTCGATAAGCCCAGAAATCTGGCTAAATCGGTAACAGTAGAATAGACATATTTTTCTTATAAGAAGTTATAAAAAAGAAGATCAGGATTTTAAGGATTCTGATCTTTTTGTGTTTTTAACTCTTCGCTGTTTGATGAATTCAATGGGGCTTCGCGGCTATATAGGGTGGAGGTGGCTTAGATATGGATAGTAAAAAAACATGTATTCCTATTAAAACCTTGCCCGAATCGGCTAGACCGCGGGAGCGTTTAATGGAATATGGGGCCAATAGTTTGCCAACTTATGAATTGCTGGCTATTATTTTACGATCAGGGGGCAAATATGGGTCAGCCATCCAGTTAGCCCATAAACTCTTGAACCATTTTGAAGACTTATATCAATTGAAAATGGCTGCTACGGAAGAATTACTGGCCATTGAAGGCATTGGTAAGGCTAAGGCAGTGGAACTCCAGGCTATTTTTGAGTTCTCCAAGCGTTTACACCAAGCTCGGTTAATAAAATTGGGAACCATTCATTCAAGTCAGGAAGCAGGGGACTATTATCTCAGTGAATTAGCGGATAGCCATCAGGAGAAGGTCTTGGTTTTTTACTTAAATACTAAAAATGAAGTGATCAAAAAACAGATTATCTTTATCGGCGGGTTAAATATGTCGGTGGCCCATCCTCGGGAAATCTATAAAGAGGCGGTCAGGGTATCGGCGGCCCGGATCATGGTAGGCCACAATCACCCTTCAGGAAACCCAGAACCCTCCCCAGAAGATATCGAATTCACTCGCCGATTAAAGGAAGCAGGAAAAATAATAGGGGTTGAACTTTTGGACCATTTAGTGGTGGGGCATAGCTCTTTTATCAGTTTAAGAGAACAAGGTTTGCTGTGATACAGGCTGCTTTCAGGGAGAGGATCTTAAGATGCTAAAACCCTCTTGCTGGGGGCAAAGAGGGTTAGTTTTCATGGAGGTTATTTTTTCCTTGGTAGTGCTTACTGATGAGACAGACAATACTTAAGAGAATCAGCCCGACCACTAGTGAGACTTGGTCTTGATTAATGAAAATGGCGGCTGGGATCGCCACAATAAGGAGCAAGGCTCCCCAGAGGACCAAGCTTTTCTTAGCTTTTGTTATTAATTGGGTCAAACAGGCCAGAAATCCTAAGTAAATCAACCAATAGCTCAGGCTAAATGCGGTAAGAAAAGTTGAAAAATTTAAGTATTCTAACAGGTTATTCACTAATAATAATTGTCCGGAATAGACGATGATAGGTAGATAAGGGGTCCACTGCTGGCTGATCATATGGCTATGAGTTAAAAGCCAGATAAGAATACTTAGAACTAGGGCCAACCACCCGAAAGAAAAGGCCACTAAAAAAATGATTATAAAGCATAGACATTCGATGAAGAGTAAAGCCTTAGTCTGGCCGATCAGGGAATGCTTTTCACCAAAGCTAAAGAGTAAAAAGAGTTCCTGGTTAAGCCATTGAAAGATAAAAGCTAGGCCTAGGCCGTAAAAATTGATGATTTCGGTTGACCCGATGGCTTTTAATCCAGGAAGGAAGGCTAATAAAAGCAAAGAAAATTGAAAACAAAAATTCGACCAAGAAAAAGACTGCTGGAAGCTTTTTAACAGGGATTTCACTCTATTCATATTAGGATCTCCTCTCGACAAGAAATAATTTTGGGGGGAGGTGTTTTTGGTTAAGGAATTCAAAGTGACTAGCGCTATACTGATCTTGGTCGATTTGACTGAGGAAGTCTTGAATCGCCGAAGCTTCTTCTCTTCCCCCAGGATGGCCCAAGTAGGCCGCCACTAAGAGGATTCCGCCGGGATTTAAACGTGAAAGACTAGACTCGATAGCTGGGATTGTCGACTCGGGCTTGGTAATAATGCTTTTATCTCCCTTAGGGAGGTAACCCAAGTTAAAAATGACCAGGTCCAAGTAGTCATCAGCCTTAAGATACTGAGAAATTTTAGCGTGAGAGTCATGGTAAAGACTCACTTGCTTTTGACAGTGATGTTTTTCTAATAAAGCTTCAGTGTTTTCAATGGCTTGTTCTTGGAGGTCAAAGCCATAAATCTGGCCTGACTGGCCGACGAGTTGGGCTAAGAGTAAGGTGTCATGGCCGTTCCCTATGGTTGCGTCTAAGGCGGTCATGCCGGTTTGTAAATGTCCTTTGATAATGTGATGGCTGACTTCGATCACATTTTTTAACATAAAATTTCCTCGCATTCTATCGAATTGCTTACATTATACGCTAGCAATGTTACAAAATTATTACGAATATTAAGAATCCCATCTTTTGTTAAAAGGCATTTTTTTCCTCGCGATTTATACTATAATTATTAATGAGTAATTCTAGATGATGAGAGGGGATTTCTAATATTATGACAGGTCATCAAGAAAAGTCCAAGAAACTTATTAAGACCAGTGCGGTTTTATTGAGCTCCGTAGTTGCTATTGCTGGGGCCGATGCATTGGCAAACTATACACCCGTCCAAGCAACGACTTTGGCACCTACTAGTAATAATTTTCTTAATAAAATTTTACCTTACGCCTATGACTTAGCCAATCAAAATGACCTTTATGCTTCTGTGATGATGGCACAAGCAGCCTTAGAATCAGGCTGGGGATCTAGCCGCTTATCTCAAGCACCCTATAATAATCTCTTTGGTATCAAGGGGAATTATAAAGGAAAAACGGCTAATTTTAACACCCTAGAGGATGATGGTCGCGGAAATTATTATCAAATTAATGATGGCTTTCGGATGTATCCATCTTACCGGGAATCCCTCATCGATTATGTTGGCGTCCTAAAAAATGGGACTTCTTGGAACCCTAATTTCTATAGTGGAGCCTGGAAGAGCAACACCAATTCCTATAAGGATGCCACAGCTTGGTTAACCGGTCGCTATGCAACTGATACTTCCTATGGCAGCAAATTAAATAGCATTATCGCTAAGAATAATTTAAGCCAATACGATACGCCAGGGAAAACGATTAGCAACAAGCAAACAAATTCCAGCCAAGTAAGCACGCCTACAGCTCAACCAGGCGGACGGTCCTATGTGGTGAGACCTGGTGACGGCCTATGGACAGTAGCTCGCCAACTGGGAACTAGTATTGAGGCAGTCAAACAAGCTAACGGCCTCAGTTCCAACCTGATTTATCCAGGCCAAGTCCTTTACGCTGGGGGAAGCTCATCCAGTCCAGTTAAGGCAAACACGAGCTCACCAGTAAGGCCTTCTAGCCCTGCTGCTAAGCCCGCTCAGTCTGCCAAACAATCCTATAGGGTCCAAGCTGGCGATGGTTTGTGGACGGTTGCTAAGAACTTGGGAACAACCATTGAAGCAGTTAAAGCTGCTAATGGCTTAACTTCTAACTTTATCTACCCTGGTCAGGTTCTCTATGCTCCTGGGCAAAAACAAAACTCAGCTAGCCCAGTAGTGACAAATACCAATAAGCAATCTCAAGGTCAAAGCAATGCAGGCTACAAGTCTTACACCGTCCAAGCTGGGGACGGCTTGTGGACAGTGGCACGGCATTTGGGTATGACTGTGGATACGTTAAAGGCTAAGTATGGCTTAACTTCGAATTTCATTTATCCAGGCCAAGTCTTTACTAACCAAACTAGCCAAGGCAGTCATAAGCCATCTAACAATAGCCCAGCTGCCAATACCCCAAGACCAAGTCATAATGGTAGTCAGGCAGGGGTCTACCAAGTCCAAGCTGGGGACACCCTCTACCGCATTGCCCGTAACCAAGGCCTGACTGTGAATCAGTTAAAAGAAATGAACGGCTTAACTTCCAATGCGATTTATGTAGGGCAAAAATTGAATTTAGCGGCTAAAGCTGCTTATCAACCCACAGCTAAGTCAGGAGTAAGTGCTAGTCAAGCAACTAGTGCACCAACCCCTAGTCAAAGACCAGCCAGCCCTAAGCCAGTCAGTCAAGTTCAAGCGGCCAATACTTATCAAATTAAGGCCGGCGATAACTTATATCGAATTGCACTTAACCATGGCGTTTCCTTAAACCAATTACTGGCAGCCAATCAATTAAAGGCCAACTCATTGATTTTACCTGGCCAACAATTGGTTATTCCACAATAAAATATAAAAATATTTGAAAAGTCTGACCACTGTCTCTAAGTCATCGCTGACCTAGCCAGTTTGGTCAGGCTTTTTTAATCATTGGCTATTATTTTTGCCTAGCTAGGCTTTTTGTCAACTGGGCTTGCTTTTGCTAAAATAAAAGAAATACTTAAAATATAAGGGAGAAGAGTGGTGGCTAATGGAAGAAAATCAAAATCAGAAAAGAAGATTTCAAGTGGGCGATACTTTTTCCACAACGGAATCTTTTCGTGAACGCGATATCATGCTCTACATGGGAGTAACGGATGATCATAATCCCCTTTATTTACCTGGTAAGGAGGGTGCCCAAATTCCGCCTATTGCTCTAATTGGAGCCGTAACTCGGACAGTTTCAGGTCAATTCCCTGGCCCCCATTCAGATTTGGTGGAATTGAATTTTACGATTAATAATCCCATCTATCATCATGTGACCCTGACCTTTCATTTTGAAATTTTAAGAGTTGATGAATTAAAGGGCTATCTCACTATTCATGTCATTACTAATAATGAAACCACGGGAGAAAAAAATGTTATGGATGCCATGCTAACCGTTCTTCCCCAATATATGGACCATTAAGATTGTAAAGGAGAATCAACTTGTCCAAGCAAGAAAAATTATTGCTATTCGATGGCTCATCATTAGCCTTTCGGGCTTTCTTTGCCATGCATGATTTAAATCGTTTTAAAAATAATAAAGGCCTACATACCAATGCCCTATATGCTTTTCACTTGATGTTGACCCACGTCTTAGAAAAAGAAAAGCCTAGCCATGCCCTGGTGGCTTGGGATGCTGGTAAGACCACCTTTCGGACGGCATATTATCCTGAATACAAGGGGGGCAGGGATAAAACGCCGCAAGAATTTGTAGAACAGATGCCTTATTTTAATAAATTGCTGGATGCATTTGGTATTGCCCACTATGAATTAGCAAATTATGAAGCGGATGATATCATTGGTACCCTGTCCCAAAGAGGCGCAGAGGCTGGTATGGATGTAGTGATTATCTCCGGCGATAAGGACTTGATTCAACTGGCTAGGGACCAGGTTAGGGTAGATATTAACCGTAAGGGAGTGACTAATATTGATTCCTATACTCCTCAATCCATCCAAGCAGACCAAGGAATCAGCCCTGAACAACACATTGATGTTAAGGGGTTGATGGGCGATAATTCCGATAATTATCCTGGTGTGACTGGAATTGGGGAGAAGACCGCCTTGAAACTAATCCAGGAATTTGGTTCCATGGAAGAGGTCTATGCTAATATCGATCAAGTCTCCGGGAAAAAACGTAAGGAAAACTTAGTCAAGGATAAGGATCAAGCCTTTTTATCCAAAAAATTAGCCCGAATTATTCTTGATGCTCCAGTTGAAAAATCCCTGGCAGACTTAAAATGCCAAGGCATTCAGGCTCAAGATTTGGTTAACTTTTATCGTGAGATGAACTTCAAGCAATTTATGGAAAAATTCTTAGCTAACTCTGGGGCTGACGCTGACTTTGAATTAGAGGATTCCAGCTGGAAAGTCCCTGATTATCAAGTCCTTGACCAACTTGAAGCTAAGCATTTCACCCAAGACCAAACAGCCCTCTACCTAGAAATGTTCGAAAATAATTACCATGAAGGGGAGTTAATCTACGTTGTTTGGGGGAATAAGGATCATATCTACTTGGCCTCACCAGACCTGGTGAGGGAAAGCCAAGCATTTAAAAATTGGATAGAAGATCCCCATGCTAAAAAGGTCCTCTATGATGCTAAGCGAAGCCAAGTGATCTTAAAAGGCTTGGGGATGGACTTAGCGGGGGTTAGTGATGATGTCCTTATCGCTTCCTATCTCATCCATGCCCGTGATTTAAGTGGCGATGTGGCTAATGTGGCCCGAGAATTCAATTTGGATTATCTAGCCTATGATAGTGAAGTCTATGGGAAAGGCAAGAAAGTGGCGGTTCCTGAAGATAAAACCCGCCTTTATGACCACCTGGTAGCTAAGGTATCTGTTATTAATGACCTACTACCTATTATTAAAGATCGCCTAGAAGCGGATGAGATGGTCGAACTTTACCGAAAAATTGAACTCCCTCTAGCCCAAGTTCTAGCTAAAATGGAAATTATGGGGATTTCCGTTGACCGCAGCAGGCTGGTAGGTTTATCCCAGTCTTATGAAGAGCAACTTGACCAGCTGCAAGAAGAAATCTACCGAGAAGCCGGGGTTGAATTTAATATTAATTCCACCCAACAGCTGAGCAAGATTCTCTTTGAAGATATGGGACTAAAGGGTGGCAAGAAAACCAAGTCTGGTAACTATTCAACGGCCCAATCTGAATTGGAAAAATTACAAGGGGTGCCCATCATTGATTTGATCCTAGCCTATCGCCAATTAGCTAAGCTTCAATCCACTTATGTTCAAGGGATCCTCGATTATATCCATCAAGATGGCAAGGTACACAGTCGTTTCATTCAAACCCTAACCACTACCGGGCGCTTAAGTTCAGCTGATCCGAACTTACAAAATATTCCTATCCGTACCGAAGAAGGGCGTAAAATTCGCCAAGCCTTTGTGCCTTCTCATCCGGACTGGGTCATTTTCTCATCGGACTATTCGCAAATTGAATTACGTGTCCTTGCCCATGTTTCTGGTGACCCTCATCTTCAAGAAGCCTTTAAAGAAAATAAGGATATCCACACCGCTACAGCGGCCAAAGTCTTCCATAAAGATGAAAAGAACATTAGTAAGGATGAAAGACGTCAAGCCAAGGCAGTCAATTTTGGAATTGTTTACGGGATTAGTGACTATGGTCTCAGTCAAAACCTTTCGATTTCTCGTCAAGAGGCCAAGGCCTTTATTGATAAATATTTTGAAATTTATCCTAAAGTGGCTGAATATATGGATAAAAGTGTGGAAATCGCCCGTGAGGCCGGTTACGCTAAAACCCTCTTTAACCGCCGTCGCTACCTTCCTGACTTAAAGGCTAAAAATTATAATGTTAGGTCCTTTGCCGAAAGAACCGCAATGAATTCGCCAATTCAAGGGACGGCAGCCGATATTATTAAGGTAGCCATGGTTGAGATGGATCAAGCCTTAAAGGAACATCAACTTCAGGCAAATCTCCTCCTCCAAGTCCACGATGAGTTAATTTTTGAAGTAGCCAAAGAGGACTTAGAAGACTTAGCTGCCTTAGTTAAAGACGTCATGGAAAATGCAGTTTCCTTAGACGTCCCATTAATTGTTGATAGTAACTATGGGTCCACTTGGTATGATGCCAAGTAAGAAAATCTAAGAAAGGTTTTAATAGAGAAGATAGGCTGGGACAGGAGTTCAAAGCCCTTCAAATAAAGGGAGTAAAACCTGATTTAAAAATTAGCTTTGCTGGCATTTTCATAAACGAAGGGAGACTATTGAATACGGTTCTCTCTTCGTTTTTTGTTTTAGCTGTCCGAATCTGAGGATATAGTATGCCTAGCGTTTTCGTCCTTTGGCGCACCCGTCGCACTCTTTCAAACGTGCTCCGGGTGCAGATCGATCTCCACTTCACTAAAGTGCGAGAAATTCTTTTCAAGAATTTTTGCTCTTTAGCTCCAGTTGCTATAGCTGTAGGAAGCGAAGCAACGTACAGATATAGTATGCGTAGCTCTATCGATCTTTGGCGCACCCGTCACACTCTTTACTTTATTTATAGTTAGTGTTTGATTAGAATAGGTTAGACTGCTAACAGTGTTTTAGCGGGATGAAGGAGGGTAGTTAATGCCAGAGTTACCTGAAGTAGAAAATGTGAGACGGGGGCTTAATAGAGTCCTTCCTCAAGCCCAAATACAGGATGTGGAAGTAAAATGGCCAAAGATTATTAATTGTCCAGCCCAAGTCTTTCGCCAAGCCATGCAAGGGGAGACCTTTGAACGAGTCGACCGTTATGGAAAATACCTGTTTTTTTATTGGAGCGATTACGCCTGGATTAGCCATCTTCGGATGGAAGGCAAGTATTTTGTCTGCGATAGGCAGACGCCGGTTTTAAAGCATAGTCACCTCATCATTCACTTGCGTGATGGCAGGGACCTACGCTATCATGATGTGCGTAAATTTGGTCGGATATCCTTATTTTCTCGTCAAGATATGCCCCAAGCTATTAAAAATTTAAAACTCGGTCCAGAACCCTGGGATATCAGCTTGGATCAATTCCAAAAAATATTAGCGGCATCCAAGCGACCCATTAAATCATTAATACTGGACCAGCAAAAAATTGCCGGAATTGGTAATATTTATGCTGATGAATCTCTATTTCAAGCGGGAATTTATCCAGGTCGGCCAGCCAATTCGTTGACTGACCAAGAGACCTTGCTCCTATTAGAAGCCATGCGAGATATACTGAGTCGAGCGGTAGACTTAGGCGGCTCTAGTGTGCGGACCTATCAGAACACCTTAGGGGAGGACGGTCAATATCAAAATTATCTCAAGGTTTACCAGCGCCAGGGCCAAGCCTGTTTAAATTGTGGAAATACTATTGAGAAAATTAAGTTAGGACAGCGAGGGACGCATTTTTGTCCCAATTGTCAGAAATAAAGGGAGTGTATGAATGACTTTTCGCTTAGGATTAACAGGGTCAATTGCTACAGGAAAATCTACTGTTTCTAATTATTTTAAAAAAGTTGGTTTTCCGGTAGTGGATGCAGACCTGGGGGCTCGAGCTGTTGTTGAGCCAGGAACACAGGGTTTACAAGCTATAAAAGAGCATTTTGGAGAGGATTTTCTCTTTCCCAATGGCACCCTTAACCGGAAGAAATTAGGGGATGTGGTCTTTACAGATAAGGATCAACTCAAAGCTCTTAATCAACTGCTCTTGCCTTATATCTATGACTGGGTCAACGACCAAGCCCAGTCTTACCAAGACCAGGGCCACCAATTGATTGTTTTGGATATTCCTTTACTCTATGAGACCAAGTACCAGGACGCTTGTGATGCGGTGATGTTGGTCTATGTTCCAGAAAGCATTCAATTGCAACGACTGATGGACCGGGATAATTTAAGTGAAGACGAGGCCTTTGACCGCATGCTGTCTCAATATAATATTGAACAGAAACTTCGCTGGGCAGATATTGTGATTGATAACCAGGGCAGCATCCAGCAAACGGAAAAGCAAGTCGAGGCCTGGTTAAGCATCCAAGGCTTTCAAGCCATAAAATAAGCTGACCAAGCTGGATTTTGCCCCTTATCCTTCCGCCTTTAAACTGTGCTATAATTAATAAAAGAAATATTTTAGAAAATGTCCAAGGAAGGTGAATATTGTGCGCTGCCCCAGATGTCAAGATAATAATACGAAGGTAATCGATAGTCGGCCTGTGGAGGAAAATACATCGATAAGAAGGCGACGCCTATGTACGCAATGTGATTTTCGCTTCACGACCTTTGAACGGGTAGAAAAGATGCCTTTACTGGTTATCAAGCGGGACGGTACCCGGGAAGAATTTTCCAAAGAAAAATTATTACGGGGCTTAGTGAGATCCTGTGAAAAGCGGCCAATCGCCCTAGAGACTTTAGAAGAAGTGGTTAAGAATATCGAATCGGACATTCGGCAAAAAGGACAAAACGAGGTGCCTTCAACCCTAATAGGGGAAATGGTCATGGATATTTTGCCCAAGATCGATGAAGTTGCCTATATTCGCTATGCCAGTGTCTACCGTCACTTCGAAGATCCTACCGTCTTTTTGCAAGAAATTGAGCAGTTGAAGCAAATGCAAAAAAATAACGCGGAGGGGCAAACGAATTTAGACTTAGAAGCCAATAACGCGGAGGAAGATCAGTCTTGAATCCATGGGAAAAGTTAAATCCACGTGAACCTCTCAAAATTATCCTCACACAAATTGTTTCCAATGCCGATCTGGAAGTTTTAACCTATCTCTACCAACCAATTATTGGGGCTGAAGCCTTTGCTCTCTATATGACTCTTTATGCCTATATTGACCGTTCGACTTATCAATCAGAAGTAATTAATCATGGGGAAATTATGGACCAATTGGTTTTTTCTAAAGAACGCTATGTCAGAAGTAGGCGCCGATTAGAAGCTATTGGCCTCTTACGTAGCTACACTCAGCAAAGTGGTCAAGCCACAGTGCAGGCCCTCTATCAGTTGTTAGCACCGGTTTCTTCTGAGCAGTTTTTTAAGGATAGCTTAATGACTAGCTTACTTTTAGACCATGTGGGGGAAGTGCGTTTTAATCGCTTATTAGACCGCTTTAGCTTTGAAAAGATTGCTGATAGCCAGGAAAATGATTGGCAGGAGGTCACTGCTACTTTTCAGGATGTTTTTCATCTGTCCCAAAGCAGTCGCCAATTGACTGAAAGCGAAAAGCAAAGCTTGTTAAAGAAGCCTAGTAAATCCCTTATAAAAACTAGCCTGGTCAGTGATTTTGATATGGCTTATTTTACTGAGTTGGTACAAAGGTCTTTCCTCAGTGAGCGGGCGGTCAGTCAAGAAGTTAAGGAGATGACCCAAAGCCTCCATGCTCTTTATGGTTTGGATGAAGTTGCCCTGTCCCAGTTTGCCATTAAGGCAAGTAATGTAAGAACCAACCAAGTGGACATTAATTACTACCAAGGCCTTGTGATCAAGGCCATGGCGGACCAACCGGTAAATAAACGACCTGACTATCAAATGGACCAAGCCAAGCAGCAGACCGAGAGTCAGGGGCAGGATTTACCCAAAGAAAATCAGGATGAAGCTAGTCTAGCCTTGATCAAGGCGGCTAAGGCTTATCCGCCTCTAACCTTTGCTAAGACTATCAAAGAACAAAAAAACGGCTATCTAACTACCAACGAGATAAAAACCTTAGAGATGGTCATGAATAAGGGCCTTATCGATGGACCGACCTTGAATATTATGATTCACTATTATTTGATCAGCCAGGAAAGTTCAAGTATCGTCAGGTCGACCTTTGAGCGGACAGTGGATGATTGGAGTCAAAAAAATATTCAAAGTCCGGAACAGGCGCTGACCTATCTCAACAAACGGACTAAACGGATTCAAAAACAAAGACAAAGCAAAAATAAGCGGCAAAATACCAAACGCAAGACCTATCAAGAATTACAGCCCGCTTGGTTTAATCAAAAACAAGAGACGGCAGATAAGGAGGAAAAAATGGACCATGAAAGTGTCCAAGCCTTAGCCGATCGGATTCGGGCACTGAATAGTGAGGAGGGAGACGAATGAGAAATATTGGAGAAGATATCAGCCATGAGCTCAATAAAGGCAACTTTCGCCAACGCTTAGACCAAACCAAGGCTCAAGTCTTGAGTGATCCGGATGTTAGACAATTTATTGATAAGCATAAAGAAGACTTGGACCAAGAAACGATTGACCGTTCGATATCGAAACTCTATGAATTTGTTCAAGAAAAAGAACGGATAAGGGCGGGGAAAAGACCCAAATTTCCTAATTTCTATCCTAAGCTCATTATGAATTTTAATTATATTGATATTGAATACCAGGCGACTGATGAATTCCTCGCCGCCCAAAAAGACCGGGAGAAGAAGCAACGGGTCACTTTACTGGAAATGCCTAAGGATTTAAAGCAAGCCTCCTTCCAAAACTTTGACCTGACCGATCCCAAACGGCAATCTGCCTTGGAGAAGGCCATTGATTTTGTCGAAGCCATGCAGTCTAAGACCAAGCAATTTCACCAAGGCCTTTACTTACATGGTCCCTTTGGCGTGGGGAAGTCCTTTTTAGCGGCAGCTGTGGCTAATCACTTGGCTGAACATGGGTTCACGACTACCTTGTTCCACTATCCTACTTTTATTAGTGAGATCAAGAGTGCCATCAAAGATAATCGTGTGAACCAACGACTCAAGAGCCTCCAAGACGCCCAAGTATTAATGATTGATGATATTGGTGCTGAAAGTAATTCGGCCTGGGTCCGTGATGAAGTCCTAGGGGTTCTCTTGCAGAACCGTATGAGTCAAGGCCAGGCTACCTTTTTCACTTCTAATTTTTCCATGAAGGAATTAGAAAATCATTTGGCCCATACTAACCAAGGAGATTCGGAAACCGTCAAGGCGCAGCGGATTATGGAAAGGGTTCGTTATTTGAGCGAGGAAGTAACCATGTCCGGGCGCAACCGTCGCTATTCGGAATAGAGTCCGGTCTCTTTCCTAAATAAAAGCTTGAATTGTTTCATAAAAAGTGCTTTAATTAAAGCAAGTCAGTGATAGAAGACTGAATATAATCAACTTGTATAAGAGACAGGCTAGATGGTGCAAATGCCTGACAGGTTTTATAGGATACCACTTCTTAGACTTTCATTATGACGTTAGCGCAACGTTACCAGCGTACTAGAGACACAATAGTGTAAACTAGGGTGGAACCACGATATTAATTTGTAATCGTCCCTTCTGAGCATGCTCAGAAGGGATTTTTTTATAGGAGGAATTTGATAAAATGATAGAGTTAACTTTTCCTGATCAAAGTGTAAAGGAATTTGAAGCTGGTGTGAGTGGCCGTGATGTGGCTAAATCCATTAGTAATTCTTTAGCCAAACGGGTGGTTGCTTACACTTTAAATGATGAATTAAAGGGCTTAGATGAAGCCATTGAAAGTGACGGGAGTATTCGTTTAATCGATCCTAAGAATAAAGAAACTGAACAAGAAGCCTTAGATATTCTCCGCCATTCCAGCGCCCATTTATTGGCTCAAGCTTTGCGCCGTCTCTATCCTGATATTAAATTTGGGGTAGGACCAGCCATCGAAAATGGTTTCTACTATGACACCGATAATGGTCAAGGCCAACAAGTGAGTGAGGAAGACTTACCACGGGTTGAAGCTGAAATGAAAAAGATTGTTAAAGAAGACTACCCAGTGGTGGGTAAGGAAGTTAGCCGTGAAGAAGCCAAGGAAATTTTTAAAAATGACCCTTATAAGTTAGAAATTATTGCCGATTTACCTGAAGATGCCACCCTTACCACCTATAGCCAAGGAGAATTTACTGACCTCTGCCGGGGCGGTCATGTTCCTTCAACAGGCTATATTAAACACTTTAAATTACTTTCCTTAGCAGGAGCTTACTGGCGAGGAAACTCTGACAATGCCATGATGCAAAGGGTTTATGGGACCAGTTACTTCAATGAAAAAGACCTTAAAGAGGATCTTAAACGTCGCGAAGAAGCTAAAGAACGTGACCACCGTAAAATTGGTAAAGAATTAGACCTCTTTATGATTGATCCTAAGACCGGACAAGGCCTGCCATTCTGGTTACCAAACGGAGCAACCATTCGCCGTCAAGTTGAACGCTATATTGTCGACAAGGAAGTTCAAGCCGGTTACCAACACGTCTATACCCCAATCATGGCTGATGTAGACTTATACAAGACGTCTGGTCACTGGGACCATTATAGTGACGACATGTTTCCAACCATGGATTTTGAAGATGGTGAAAGTTTTGTCTTACGTCCAATGAACTGCCCTCACCACATCCGGGTTTACCAAAATAAGGTGCATTCTTACCGGGAATTACCTATCCGTATTGCTGAACTAGGGATGATGCACCGTTATGAAAAATCAGGTGCTCTATCCGGTTTACAACGGGTAAGAGAAATGACCCTGAATGACTCCCATATCTTTGTGCGTTTAGACCAAATTAAGGACGAATTCAAGAGCATTTTACGCTTCATGCAAGATGCCTACCATGACTTCAATATTACTGACTACCGCTATCGTTTAAGCTACCGTGACCCTAAAGATACCAAGAAATACTTCGATGATGATGAAATGTGGGAAAAAGCCCAATCCATGTTAAAGGAAGCTATGGATGAATTAGGCTTGGACTACTTTGAAGCCGAAGGGGAAGCGGCCTTCTACGGGCCTAAGTTGGATGTCCAAGTGAAAACCGCTCTTGGCAATGAGGAAACCCTTTCAACCATCCAATTAGACTTCCTCCTACCGGAAAAATTCGATGTGACTTATGTTGGTGAAGATGGTCAAAACACCCACCGTCCTGTGATGATCCACCGGGGAATTGTTTCCACTATGGAACGTTTTGTAGCTTACTTAATTGAAGAATATAAGGGTGCCTTCCCAACTTGGTTAGCTCCACAACAAGCCATCTTAATCCCAGTGAATGAAAACCAACATGCGGATTATGTCTACCAAGTGGCTAACCGTATGCGTAGTGAAGGGCTCCGGATTGAGGTTGATGACCGGAATGAAAAAATGGGTTACAAGATTCGTGAAGCCCAAACCCGCAAAGTGCCTTATCAATTAGTCTTTGGTGACAATGAAATTGAAAATGGCACGGTAACTGTTCGTCGTTATGGCTCTAAGAAAACAGAAACTGTGGACTTAGATGAATTCATCAACATGATCCATGCAGAAATTGATAGTTATGGTGTAAAAGACTAGTTAACTTGACAACGTGCTTAGGCTTTTAAGCTAATGATCTAGTGACCAATTAGCTTAAAGCTGGCACGTTTTTTATCAGTTAAAAGCAAGCGACCTCTAAAAAGAAAAGTGGGTGGGAAAAGATGATCAGGCAAATTATGCGCTTTATCCTGGTAGGTGGGCTAAGCACGCTTCTTGATTTTATCGTCTTTAGCTTATTAATCAGCTGTCAAGTCCATTACTTAGGAGCTAATTTATGCGCCTTTATGCTTTCTCTAGTCTTTAACTATTGGGCCAGTATGCACTTTGTCTTTCAGTCTAGCTTTTCTAAGGAGGAGCGTTGGCGGGAATTTCTCCTGTTTTTAGTCTTAGCTCTTTCAGGCTTGCTGATTCAAGAACTGATCTTATACCTACTGATAGAGCAACTAAGCCTGGACGCCCATCTGGCTAAATTAGCTGGAATTCTTGTGGTCATGGTTTATAATTTTCTTAGCCGAAAAGCATTATTAGAAAGCGAGCAGTGATATGACATTTCAAATCATTCATGGGGATATTACCCAAGTGGAAGTAGAAGCCATTGTCAATGCAGCCAACTCCTCCCTGCTAGGGGGTGGAGGTGTCGATGGGGCCATTCACCAGGCGGCTGGCCCTGAACTTTTGGCTGAATGCAAGCAATTAGGGGGCTGTCCAACTGGTCAGGCCAAATTAACCCGCGGCTATCAATTACCTGCTGATTATGTTATTCACACGGTAGGGCCAGTTTGGCAGGGTGGCGACCAGGAAGAAGAAGCCCTATTAACTTCTTGCTACCTAGAGTCTCTCCAGCTAGCTGCTAGTATCCCGGTAAAGTCGCTGGCCTTTCCTTTAATATCCGCTGGGGTATATGGCTATCCCAAGGACCAAGCCTTGTCAGTGGCAAAAAGTACCATTCAAAGTTTTTTAGCCACTTCTCCCAAAGACCTCGACGTCTTTCTGGTCCTCTATCCCTAATAACTCACAGAGAGAAGGTAAAGCATTAATGAAAGATGAGCAAAAAATTACCGCCCTTCATGAACAGGTGCGACAAAAAGTTAAAGCAAATTTTCCGCAAATTCTTGATATCAGTCAGTTCATTTTCCAACATCCAGAATTAGGCGACCAGGAATATGTTTCTTCGGACTATCTCGCCAAGCTCCTCCAAGAAGCTGGTTTTCAGGTAGACCGAGCCTATCAGGGGATTGAAACCGCCTTCCGAGCAGAATTCCGCTTGGGAGATGGGCCTAAGATTGCCTTTTTAGCGGAATATGATGCCTTGCCGGGTTTCGGACCCGATAAAAAACCAGGTCACGCTTGTGGCCACAATTGGATCTCAGCTTCGACTGTAGGGGCAGGAATTGTCTTAAGTCAAATGAAGGAGTTCTTCCAAGGAACGGTGGTCGTGATTGGTACGCCAGCGGAAGAAAATTTTGGCCGCAAGGTCGATTTAGCTCGGAGCGGAGCTTTTGATGATATTGATACCTGTATGCAGATGCACCTCTATGAAAGTACCAACCTCAAGGCCAGTGCCCTAGCCATGAATGCCGTCAACTTTCACTTTATCGGTCGGGCCGCCCATGCCGCCATGAGTCCCGAATTGGGAATCAACGCCTTGGATGCTGTCAACTTGACCTTTACCGGGGTCTCTTACCTCAGGCAACAACTGCCCAGTGATGTTCGCATCCATGGCATTATTAAAGAAGGGGGCCAGGCCGCCAATGTTATTCCTGAATCGGCGACGGCTTTTTTCTATGTGCGGGCACCTAAATTAGCCACTTATCGTCATGCCATGGATCGGGTCATTAATTGTGCCCGCGGCGCTGCCTTGATGACAGGCTGTCAATTGGAAATCAGCTATCCAGAAAATGAATTCTATGACCTCTTAGTTAATCCAGTCTTGGCCGACCGCATGGAAGATCACATGCGCCTGAGTGATTTTGACGATATTAGCGAGGAAGAGGAAAAACCTGGGTCTACTGATATTGGCAATGTGAGCTATGCTTGCCCAACTTTTTATGGCAATGTGGGCGTTGGTCAGGGTAAGGTTTTCGTTCATGAAGAAGGCTTTCTCCAAGTGGCTGATAGTCCGGAAGCCCACCAGCAACTTAAGCGAGCCGTGGAAGCCTTTGTCGCTTTAGCTATTGAACTTGATCAAGATCCTGACTTGCTCTTAAAAGTGAAAGAAGCCTTTAAAGCACAAATTACAGAATAATCTCTTGACAAGGTGAAAGCTTTATAGTAATCTATAAAAGTTGAGAAAAGAAGCAGAAACACCCGTTTCTCGCCTGAGTTGACAAGGACGTCCTCGGGCCGATAGATACAGTGACACAATGGTCCCTAGGGACTATTGTGCAAGTACGGCGGGTATAGTGTTTTATATTCGCCGTTTTTCTATGCCGAAATCTCATTTATTGTTGTCACTTTAACATTCGGAGGTGAAGGTATATCGCTAAGAATAAATTTAACGAATTATTTACTAATGAAGATATTCGTGCAAAAGAATTACGCGTTATCGATCCAGAAGGAGAACAGCTAGGGGTAATTTCAAAAAGAGATGCCTTAGAGCGGGCTGAGGAAGCAGGACTCGATTTAGTTCTGGTCTCACCTAATGCTAAGCCGCCTGTTGCTCGGATCATGGATTATGGTAAATATCGTTATCAACAGCAACGTAAAGCGCGTGAACAACGTAAAAATCAAAAGACGATTCAAGTGAAAGAAATCCGTTTAAGCCCAACGATTGATGAAAACGACTTTCAAACTAAAGTACGTCAAGGAAAGAAATTCATTGATAAAGGGGACAAGGTGAAGGTTTCTATTCGCTTTAGAGGTCGCGCCATTACCCATAAAGATTTAGGTCGCGAGGTTTTGGAACGCTTTGCCAGCGAACTTGCTGATGTAGCTACTGTAGAGCAAAAACCTAAGATGGAAGGACGCTCTATGCAACTACAATTAGCACCAAAAGAAGATTAATTTCAGGAGGATATATTATGCCAAAACAAAAAACACATCGTGCGTCAGCTAAACGTTTTAAACGTACTGCTTCAGGAAAATTAAAACGTAGCCATTCAGAACGTTCACACCGTTTTCACGGTAAAACCAAGAAACAACGTCGTCAACACAAACAACCAGCAATGGTGCATGTTTCCGACCAAAGACGTATTAAACAAATGCTTGACACTTACAAGTAAGATCAGTTAAGCAGGACGCATAGATAGAGAACTAAGTATAATCAAGGAGGAATAACATGGCACGTGTTAAAGGTGGAACGGTTACACGCCGTCGTCGTAAAAAATATTTAAAATTAGCAAAAGGTTACTTTGGTAGCAAATCAACCAACTATAAAGTAGCTAAACAAGCGGTTATGAAATCCTATTCATACGCTTACCGTGACCGTCGTCAAAGAAAACGTGACTTCCGTCGTTTATGGATTACCCGTATTAATGCAGCTGCACGTTTAAATGGCTTAAGCTATAGCCGTTTAATGAATGGTTTACACCAAGCTAACGTGGATATCAACCGTAAAATGTTAGCAGATATCGCTGTTAACGATGCTGAAGCTTTCACTGCAATCTGTGACCAAGCCAAGGCTGCACTTGAAAAATAAGTATTAAAAAAGGACCCACAGCGGTCCTTTTTATGTTTATAAGTAAATTTTATTGGCCTTAGTCTTTGTCAATATTAGGGGCTTGGCCCAGTTCCGCTTCAACCATCCATAGGGTTTTTTGAGCGTCACGGAGGTAGCCAGTACAGATGTCCTCACTAGCGACGTCGCCTTCCTTACTTGCTGCGTCGACCCCTAATTGATAGTCGTCTGCTAAGATGCGGATAACATCAGCCACCCGATGCATATCTTCTTGGATACTGGTATTCCACTCGCCCTTATGGTCGGGAATACGGGTATGGTCAGAAAATTCCTTAAGGGTTGAGAAGGGGGAACCATCGATAGTAATTATACGTTCAGAAACAACATCGAGCTGTTCAAGAATATCATCCATAAAGCTATCGAGTTTTGGATGATAGAACAGAAAACCTTCCCCACGCATATACCAGTGAATTTGATGGATAACGGTGTGGGCTTGAACCAGGTCAGCAACTAATTGATTAAGTGCTTTTTTTGTTTCTGTGTATGCCATTATGTATCATATCCTTTCTCTCGCATTACTTTCTACTTTAGAATAATTATAAAATTAATGTTTTTGAAAGTAAAGCAAGAGACCTGTGGGGGCAATTCAACTTTGTTATCGATAAAAGCGATCAAGTGTAATATAATAGAAGCCATGCTGAAAAGACAAAAAAATGTTAGAATAGTGTTTATGAAAGTGATAGAAAGGTAGGCGGTCGTTTTGATTGAATTAAAAAATGTATCCGTTACTTTTGAGAGTGATGATAAAGCCGTTCATGCCGTTAAGGATGTGTCCTTATCCATCCAATCAGGAGAAATCTTTGGTGTGATTGGCTACTCTGGCGCTGGAAAAAGTACCTTAGTTAGAACCATTAATTGCCTGCAAAGACCAAGTAGTGGACAGGTTTTTGTTAATGGTCAAGAAATTACAGCTCTATCTGAAAAAGATCTACGTCTAGCCCGTAAAAAAATTGGAATGATTTTCCAACATTTTAACTTAATGAAATCCCGGACAGTTGCCGAAAATGTTGCCTATCCCTTAAAGGGGTCCGGCTTATCTAAAGAAGAAAGTCAAAAGAAAGTCCAACACTTACTGGACCTGGTAGGCTTGGGTAACCGGGGGGATTCTTATCCTAGTCAATTATCCGGTGGTCAAAAGCAAAGGGTCGCTATTGCGCGGGCCTTGGCCAATGATCCCCATGTCCTTCTCTGTGATGAAGCTACCAGTGCCTTAGACCCTAAGACAACTAGCCAAATCTTAGACTTGCTCAAGCAAGTTAACCGCGAATTGGGAATTACCATTGTCATTATTACCCATGAAATGGCTGTTATCAAACAAATCTGTGACCGGGTAGCGGTTATGGAAGCTGGCTCAGTGGTTGAACAAGACAGTATTTTAAATATCTTCTCAAACCCACATGAAGAATTAACCCAAGACTTTATTAGTTCAGCCAGTCCGACAGAAAAAGGCATTGAAACCATCCTGGCCAACCCTGATTTATTAAATATTGAGCCCGGTGACCGCCTCTTACGGATTGACTTTACCGGAGCTTCTACTGGGGAGCCTTTGATTGCCTCCTTGACTAAGAAGTATGATTTATTAGCTAATATCCTTTATGCCAATATTGAAATTCTTCAAGGAACGCCGGTGGGGACGCTTTTGATTTCCTTAAATGGAGAACCTAGCCGAGTCCAAGAAGCCATTGACTTTGTCCATAGCAGTGGGTCTCATACTAAGGAGTATACATTCGATCATATTGAGAAGGGGGATAAATAAGCATGGAATTCTTAGAAAAAATCATGCCAAATGTGGTGGCTATTTCCGACCAATTCGTTGAAGCCACTTGGGAAACCTTATTTATGACGGTTATTACCTGCTTCTTTGCCTTTGCCATTGGTTTAGTGATCGGCGTCTTCCTAGTTCTCTATATGCCAGGAGGTCTTAAAGAAAATAAGGCAGTTTATAATGTCTTAGATAAGGTTGTTAACATCGGTCGGTCGATTCCCTTCGTTATTTTAATAGCACTTTTAGGGGGCTTTACCCGCCTAATTATGGGGACAGCCATCGGGACAGCGGGAGCCCTGGTTCCCCTAATTGTGGGAACGATTCCTTTCTATGCCCGCCAAGTCCAAAACGCCTTATTAGAAATTGATCCTGGTGTCATAGAAGCAGCCCTAGCCATGGGATCTACCACAACTGAAATTGTTACCCGGGTTTACTTGAAAGAAGCTATCCCAGGTTTGATTCGGGTATCTGCCCTCACCATTATTAATGTGATTGGCTTAACCGCCATGGCAGGTGTCGTTGGTGGCGGTGGTCTTGGGGACTTAGCTATTAACCGTGGTTACCAACGTTACCAAAATGATGTAATCCTAGTTGCTACCTTATTGATTTTAATTATGGTCTTCATCAGTCAAGCTGTTGCTGACCGTTTAGTAAAACATTTCGAACATTAAACGAATTATAAAAGGGGAGAATTTTTATGAAGAAATGGAATGTTGTTTTAGCCTCAGCCTTATCCTTATTATTACTAGGAGGCTGTTCAAAAGAAGCCAAAGCGCCAGAAGAGGGCGGTACTGTCACTGTTGGGGTTGCTGGTGAAAATGAAGAAAAGATTTGGACCGAAGTCTCTGAAAAATTGAAAGATGAAAATATTGACTTAAAAGTTCAACTATTCTCTGATTATGTGCAACCTAACCGGGCCGTTCAAGAAGGCGAAATTGACATGAATGCTATGCAACATGTGGCTTATTTATTGGACTATAATAAGAACAATAATGCTGACTTAGTGCCGATTGGTTATACTTATATTTCAGCCATGGTGGTCTACTCCGATACGGTTAAAGACCTTAAAGACCTTCCTCAAAATGCTAAAGTAGCTATCCCTAATGACGCTACTAATGGGGGCCGGGCCTTACTCTTATTAGAACAAGCTGGTGTCTTAGAAATCGACGATAATGCAGGGATTACTCCTACTGTTAATGATATTACCTCGAATCCTAAAAATATTGAGCTGGTTGAAATGGATGCTGCCCAAGTGCCACGTGCCTTGAAAGACTCTGACGCTATTGTTGCTAATACCAACTACGCGGTTTCAGCAGGTTTTGATCCTAATGATGGTATTTTCTCTGATACCGATGACCTTGATAATTTAGGAACTCAATATAAGAATATTATTGCAGTGAAATCTGAAAATAAAGACAATGAAGTTTATAAGAAGATTGTCAAAGCCTACCAAAGTGAAGACGTTGAGAAGAAAATTAAAGAAATCTCTGGTAACGCTGACCAAAAAGCCTGGACCGACAATGATCAACCAGAAGAAGACTTCCATAAACTTCAAGAAGAAGGGCAAAAATAGTCCTAACTTCTTAATGATTACCTACTAAGCATTAAAAGCTTCTATCCACATGAGACTTTAGAAATAGCTGTGGATGGAAGCTTTTTTATTTTGAGCTAAAGAATTTTCATTACTCATGCTAATGGACTTTATGGTAAAGTGGTAATGAACTTTTTACCGGGAGGAATTAGGATGGAAAAAATGCGAATTCGCTTAGCTCAGAGTGAAGATTTACCAGCTATCCAGGCGATTATTAAGGCGGGGGCGGCCTATTTACGCCAACAAAATATTGATCAATGGCAGGATCCAACCGTCTACCAAGCGGACAGCCTATTAAAAGATATTGAAGGAAAACACGCGTATTTAGGCCTAATCGAAGAGGATGTGGCCGGATTTTTTATTGCCCGGCCTATAGACAGGGATTATGACAACTATTCAATTTGGCAGGGCCAGGGAGACTACCTAGCTTTTCACCGGGTGGCCTTGGCGACTAAGTACCGCGGTCAGGGGCTTAGTCGGGCCTTATTTCAAGCCTTTGAAGACCTAGCCTATCACTTAAAGATTAATGACTTAAGAATTGATACCCATCCCAATAACCTTGGCATGCAGAAGATTATCTTAAAAGCCGGTTACCAGTACTTAGGAGAGATTGAATTAGCGGGTAGTGGCAGACGCTATGCCTATGAAAAAATTATTCCAATAAAAAAATCCAGCTGATGAGCTGGAATTTTTTTATTGGAATAATTGAGCGACCTGGTTAATTGATTCTGGATGAATTAATAATTGGCCATGCTCGCGAAGCAGGGCAGGAGCAAAGGGACTCAGCTGACCAAACTCTAAGGCATAGCTAGTCAGATCTGCTTGTCTAGCCTGGGTTAGGTCTTCTTTTTCAAATCTTATAATCACTTGAAAAAGCTCTTGGTAGACATAGACTTCTAGCCTGGCTTCATCCACTTGGTAGGATTTCAGAAAAGTCAGGACTTGGTCCCAGGACTTAAAGGCTAAAGCAAGTTCAGGCCGACCTCCCTTTGTGTCTGCTTCACTTGGGTTTGTAGAGGAGTTTTCCTCCTCGGAACTCATATTTTGTGTAATATTTTCAAGTAGATTTTCCAAGCCATCCTTGTCCATATATTGGCCATCTGCTGTGGCTTTACTAATGTAGAGGTCGATACCGCCATTTTTAGGAAGGACTTGAAAAGTTAAAGCTTCTGAATCTTGAAAGCGCTTTGAAACATCTGCTTCTTCTAAGATACTCATAAAGAAGTTTTCAACTTGGCTTTGATCTTTCATGAGGTCTAAGAGGGTAATTCCGCGCGATTCGAGATCATCTTTGGCAATGAATACGCGCATGGTATTATCATTAAGATACTCCATTTCCATCACAAATCACCTCCGAATATTTAGTGATTATCTTTTCTTTAAGCATATTTTGTTTCAACGATTATTTTACCATAAATCATCTAAAATGAAAAAAGGCATCTTCACCCTCCATTCAAAAAGCTAGAGGATGAACATGCCATCGATTTAAAAAGTAAGGGATCTTATCCCATTTTTCTTAAAGCTTCGTGAAGTTCGATCGTTCTTACTTCTCTTGGCAAGAAGCGACGAATTTCATCTTCATTATAGCCTACTTGCAGACGTTTTTCGTCCATGATGATTGGTCGACGCAATAGTCCTGGGTTTTCTTGGATAAGATCGAATAATTCATTTAAACTGATTTCATTTAAATCAATATGTAATTCTTGAAAGGCTTTTGAACGCGTAGAAATAATCTCTTCAGTACCATCTTCTGTCATTCTTAAGATTTCTTTAATCTCATCGCGGCTTAGAGGTTCTTGGAATATATTACGTTCCACATAGGCAATGTTGTGTTCTTCTAGCCAAGCCCGAGCTTTGCGGCAAGAAGTACAACTAGGGGAAGTATATAATTTAACCATGTCAATTTCTCCTTTAAGGTTTGACTTGTGTTCCGTATACATACACAGTATATCATAAAAGTGAACCGTATACTAGTTCTTTTTTAAAAATAAATGAGCAAAACTTAGCGAAGCTTGTGATAAAATAAGCAATATGGAACTAGGTATTTCAATATAGTCGCTATTTGACCTTTGTTTGATCAATTTCTGATTTTTTAACTTATAAAACATAACACAGAGTAAAACTCTGTTTGAGAAAGCTATTTTTACGATTTATAAGCGAAAAAATCACCAGCTCGATTAAAAAAAGACTTCGTGAATTTATTACTTATACCGTCTATCCGATCAGGTTCGTGATATAATAGGGAAAATTAGAGGAGGTTTTCTTTTCATGAAACGAATTTTTTCCGGGGTACAACCAAGCGGCACGCCAACCATTGGTAATTACGTGGGTGCCTTAAAGCAATTTGTCGATTTACAGGATCAATTTGACACTTATTATTGTGTGGTCAATGAACATGCCATCACTGTTGCCCAAGATCCAGAGACTTTAAGAAAGAACACCAGATCTTTGGCGGCCTTATACCTAGCCTTAGGGGTTGATCCTAACAAATCCGCTATCTTTATTCAAAGTCAGGTTCCAGCCCACGCTCAAGCGGCTTGGATTGTCCAATGTCTGACTCCACTAGGGGAATTGGAACGGATGACTCAGTTTAAGGACAAGGCGCAAAAGCAAGACAATATTTTTGCCGGCCTTTTAGGCTATCCCGCTTTGATGGTGGCTGACATTGTGCTTTATGATGCTGACTTGGTACCAGTAGGTGAAGACCAAAAGCAACATATGGAATTGACCCGTAATTTTGTCGATCGTTTCAATAACCGCTTCGGTACTAAGGAAGAAAAGCTATTGGTTAAACCAGAAATCTATACACCGAAGGCAGGTGGGCGGATTATGAGTTTACAAGATCCAAGCAAGAAAATGAGTAAATCAGATGACAATAAAAAAGCTTTTATTTCCTTACTGGATGATCCGAAAACGATTGAAAAGAAAATTAAAAGTGCGGTAACGGACTCGAGCGGAGAAATTTCCTACGATCCAGAAAATAAACCAGGTGTTTCTAACCTATTAGATATTTTCTCAGCCTTTTCTGACCAAAGCATTAGTCAACTAGAAAAAACCTATGCTAATTCGGGTTATGGCCAACTGAAAACGGACCTCAGCCAAGCGCTAATTGCCGTTTTAGAACCGATGCAAAAAGACTATCAACGTCTCTTAGCAAGCAGTGAACTGGATGACGTCTTAGCAGCTGGTGCTAAACAAGCCAATGAAGTCGCTAACCAAACCCTAGCACGCATTGAAAAAGCGATTGGCTTTAGATAAAAAGAATTGATCCTGCACTAATCAGCTAATTTTAACCTTGATTACGGATATATTCCTATGAGGGGGAATAATCATGTATTATGCAAAATTAGCTAATGGCCAGTTGATTAGTTCTTATGAGGTCGATGACCGCATTCAAAGAAAAATATTAGCCCTTAACCAGCAGAGCTTCTACTGCCCAAATTGCGGGCAAGAATTAGTTTATCGTAGTCATTCAAGGAAGAAGCCACATTTTGCCCACCAAAATAATCAATTAAGTCTAAAATATTGGCGCCGGGAATCCCACTGGCACTTGAATAATAAAGAGCAGATCAGGCAAATCTTAGTAGCTAAGGGTTACCAGGCCCATGTAGAAGTAGCTAGTTACACGCCTGACCATCGTTCAGATATTCTCTTTCAAGCAGGAGATGTGGTGGTAAGTATTGAACTTCAGGCTAGCCTACTGACTAAAGAAGCTGTCATCATTCGCGAGCAGGATTATCACCGAGCAAAAGTGCAGGTTTTGTGGCTACTCAATCCTAAACAAAGAGACTTACGCTTGACGTCTAACAATTTAAATCGCTTAGCCCCGTTTTTTCAGTATTTGCCCTGCTTTGGCACTTATTTGCCTTATTGGGTGGAGGAGACTCGCTTAGTTGAAATTCAAAGTTTTAACGATTATGGTCATCTCTTATGCCGTTATCACTTAAGTATTGACGATTATCTCTATTTATTTTCTTACCCCAAGCAAGTTGGCATACTTAATCAAGAGGGGACTAGCGGACCCGGGATTAGTCAGTTGTTAAAAGCAAGGGAGACCCGGTCTTTAAGGCGCAAAATTCGTCAACGTCCGCTTAAGGCCGAGAAAAAGCTCCTAGAGCAGCTCTATTTTCGAAAATTGTCCTTAGACGACTTACCGGATACTTGTTTTTTCTTTAGGGGAGAGTCTATCTATATCAAAGAAAAACTCTGGTTATTAGCTGCCTATGTTTTTCTACTTAAAGAAGAAAATTTACTTGATTCAGAGATCTATACTTTTTTACTGAATTACCTTAATCCGCGTCCCTTTAGGCCCCAATTGAGCTTTGCTTATGAGAACTGGTTATGGCAGATCAGTCAAGCCATGGTAAAATTGCTATAAAAAAAGCGATCCGTTTTTGCGGATCGCTTTTTTTTATGGAAAAAGGTTGCCAAATTGATTTCAATGGCGGATTAATTTGAGATTGTCCTTATCTAAGGAGCGGTATTGTGATTTTTTCTTTGACTGGCTTTTGTTTTCTCTCTCTAAATGAGCCGGCTCGCTAATTTTTTTTCTGCTTGGGGCAACATTTGAGTGGTCAATTCTTCCAGATCTTGGGCTGTGAAGGCATCTTCGATTCTAAGACCGTATTGGTAGTTTAAGTTATCAAAGATAACTAAAGAAGGGTAGTTCACAATTTCCATTTGATGGGCCAATTGTAAATCCTCTAGAACATCTTCACGGGTTTGCTTAGAATAGAGATCTTCCATCCACATATCAAAGTCAAGTCCAATCTTTTTAGCATATTTCTCCATACGCTTTAAGCTGTAGGATTTCTTTTGACAGCCAAAGACTTCTTGCATGGTCATTAGGAAAGTGCGTCCTCGCTTCTTACCTTGGCAGAGAGCGGCCTTGTATCCCAAAGATACCTTATACATGCATTGGTAAAGTTCATTTCTCTCTTCTAAGCTTTGCTTGTTTTTGGCTAAAGTCTTGAAATAGTTCCAAAAGAAGTGGTGGTCCACACAGGAGACGAGACGGAAGTAGATTTTTTTATCACTGTTGGCAACAAAACGCAATAGCTCTTCTTCCAACTCTAGACAAAACGGGTCAATTGGATTAACAAATAAAAAGATTTCAAAGATATGATTATTATGATGTTTTTTTGCCATGCTATGACAATTATAGTCCGATTTCATTGTATTCTCCCCCAATTAATGATGATCAAACTGTATAAATTATTCGAATGGATATAATGGTTTATCTAATTGCATCCGGGCAATTTTTGGCTTGGAAGGCCGACGAGTAATATGATAGCTAGATAAAAATTCATTAAAATAACGCTTTGGATCGTCCTCTCCAGGCTCAACTTCTAATTCTAATTCATAATCATTGTAAGTGTAAAAAGAGCAAGCGTCTAATACAAGCTTTTGCTTTTTCCAATTTTTTTCCAAGCGAGTGGTTTTAAATTGACCAATGGGTCGTAATTCGCTAGCGTCTATACCAATTTCATGGAATAAGGCGCTTAAGTGTGTTCCAGGCTGAAACTGACCTGTCTCCATCATGGCTTGCGCACTTTCACGGCTGACCTTATCAGTGACTTCCAAGGATTTGGCGCTAGTCAGTGACTGCTTATAGGTGAGATGGGCATAGGTATCACTGAGTCGAATCCTTAAGGCACTGTGGTTTGCTTTCAAGCGGAGAGATTCGGTATCAAAGTACATATTATGTTGGTGCTTGGCTTCATTTAAATGAAGATCAAATAAAGATAAGAGCTTTTGATATTCCTGTGGACTAAGAATATTTTTATATTCTGTTTCAATGTCCTTGTGCATAAATTCACTCTCCTCTTTTCTCCAAGTATTATAACAAGCATTCAAGGCCTTGCCAAAAAACTTGCCTTTAAAGTCAGTAATCGCTGCCTAAAGCAAGAAAAATATGTTTTAATAGTAGGGTAAGGATTATAGTTAAGTTAATATAATTACTTAATAAAATAGGCCAAAAGAATTATTTTTTCAAGTTAAAATTTTATCATAATATGGATGTAAAAGGAGAGTCAACCAATGCGTATCGCAATAGTAAGTAACGACAATGAATCATCTAAGGATGTCCAAGCGAGGCTGCTTTCTGCGTGTAAACAGGCTGATTTCAGCATTGACCAAGACCATCCAGATATTGTGGTATCCATTGGTGGGGACGGGACCTTATTGGAAGCCTTCCACCACTATGAACAACAGCTCGACCATGTCCGTTTTGTTGGCGTTCATACTGGGCACTTAGGTTTTTATACCGACTGGACAGTTGATGAATTGGACCAGTTTATTGATTTTCTCCTCAATGATTCGGGTGAGAGTGTCTCTTACCCGCTCTTAGAAGTAGCTTTAGAAAAGGTTGATGGCGAAAAAAATCACCTGATTGCGCTTAACGAAGCGACCTTGCGCCGTTTTGAAGGGACGATGACTGGGGAAGTCTTTATAAAGGAAGAAAAATTTGAACTCTTTAAAGGAGACGGCTTATGTGTATCGACACCGACTGGGTCAACAGGTTTGAACAAGTCTCTAGGAGGCGCGGTGGTTCATCCCCGCTTGGATACCCTGCAAGTCACAGAGATTGCTTCTTTAAATAACCGGGTCTACCGCACCATCTCTAGTCCTATCCTGATTGCTGGAGATGAGTGGATCCGGGTAAAATTGGATGATGAATTTTTAGCAGGAGTCTTTATGACCCTGGATCACTTATCTTTTTCCCTAAAAGGAGTGAAAAATATTGAGTTCCGAATTGCTAAATCACGGGTTCACTTTGCCAGGTACCGTCATATGCATTTCTGGGACCGAGTGGAAAATGCCTTTATTGGCCTAGGCGACCGCGATAAGAAAGGATAATTGACGACTTATGTTATTTTTCTCATGGACTTGTGACCAGGAAGTATATGTGAAGACTTTTCTTAGGCAAAAAGGCGTTTCCCGCCGTCAACTGGCTAAAATCAAATACCATGGGGGGACTATTTTAGTTAATAATAAGCGAGTTGGGAGTAAATACTTCCTTTCTTTGGGAGACCAAGTGACCATCATCTACCCAGCTGAGGGTAGCCAAGATCAAATTATGGCGGTGGATTTTCCTTTGGACATTCTTTATGAAGACCGCGATTATTTAATTGTTAATAAACCGGCCGGCTACACCTCCATTCCTTCACAATTTAAGGATGAATACTCCATGGCTAATTTTGTTAAAGGTTACTTTGTTAGAAAAAATTATGAAAACCAAGTCATCCATGTCGTGACCCGATTAGACCGCTTTACGAGTGGAGCGATGATCTTTGCTAAGCACAAGTATGCCCATTCACAAATCGATCAATTAATGCAGTCTGGCGGTATCAATAAGCAGTATTTAGCCTTTACCCATTCTGCTATCGGGTCAGACCAGCATGGCCTGATTGAAGCGCCGATTGGTCGTAAGGAGGGCTCAATTATCGAACGCTGTGTCAGAGCGGATGGTCAACACGCTAAGACAGAGTACTGGTTGGAGGATAGCCAGGCGGGACTCTACCGTTATCGGGTTCAACTCCATACCGGACGTACCCATCAAATTAGAGTCCACTTTGCTTATCTAGGCGCCCCTCTTTGTGGGGACGATCTCTACGGTGGTAGTCAGGAAGCCGGGCTGGCTGGTCAGGCTTTACACTGTCAGCGCCTGGCCTTCAAGCAGCCTTTAACCCAGGAAGATTTAGTGATTGAAGCACCTTTATCCCAAGACTTTAAAACTTGGTTAGCTAGTTATCAAAAGGGGGACGCCTAAATGAAGGATCAAGAACAAAACAGACTTAGCAGTTCTAAGCCAGAACAAGAAGAGGAATTGACTCCTGAAGAAATTGTTGACCGCGTTAAAGAAGCCTTAGCTAAACATGATCAGTCGGCTTTGCGTTATGAATTTTTTAAGAACCATCCTTATGACCAAGCCAAAATTTATATCAAACTAAGTGATGAAGAACGTCGTTTGCTTTACCAATATATCTCAGCTAAGGAATTAGCCGATGTTTATGACGTTTTGGATGAGGATGAGCAAGAAGATATTATTGATTATTTAGAGGCCATGGATGACCAATATGCAGCTAATATGCTGGGAGAAATGTACCGGGATAATGCAGCGGATATCCTGAAAAAGTTTTCTCCTAATAAAATTGTCCATTATATGCGCCTAATTCCCATCGAACAAGCGGAAAAGATTAAGACCTTAATGGATTATGAAGATGAAACTGCTGGGGCGATTATGACAACCGAATTCGTCCAGATTAAGGCCAATCAAACCATTAAATCGGCCATGACTCTAGTGAGGGCCAAAGCTGAGAATGCTGAAACCATTTATTATCTCTATGTTGTGGATGATGATTCCCGTTTAGTCGGGGTTCTCACCCTGAGAGATTTAATCACCTCTGATGCTAACCGGCTAGTTTCTGAAGCCATGTCGCCGCGGGTGGTGACGGTGTCGGTTGATGATAACCAACAAGATGTGGCTAGAACCATTCAAGACTATGACTTCCTAGCTATTCCCGTTATTGAAGCGACCGGGGAGTTACTAGGAATTATTACGGTTGATGATATCTTGGATGTTATGGATGAAGAAGCCGTGGCTGACTACTCTGGATTGGCTGGGGTGTCGGTTGATGAACCTTATCAAACACCCGTCAAATCAGCCCAGTCACGTTTACCCTGGTTAATTACTCTCTTGTTTTTGGGGATGGGAACTTCTACCTTGATTGGTCATTTCGAGGATATGATTTCTGAAGTGGCCACTTTATCTTTATTTATTACCTTAATTACCGGGACCTCAGGTAATGCAGGGACTCAGTCCTTAGCCGTTGCTGTGAGAAAAATTGCTAATCCAGATAATGAAGAGTCTACCTTTCTTCAATTGATCTTTCGCGAATTGTTTACTGGTTTAATTTGTGGACTGATCACCGGAGGAACCATTTTCCTAATTATCACCCTCTGGCAAAAGAATATGGTCTTGGGTCTGGTCGTTGGGGTAGCTATGCTATGCGCGATTACCGTGGCTAATTTAGCAGGAAGCATCATTCCCCTCCTTATGGACCGACTTGGCTTTGACCCGGCAGTGGCTTCTGGTCCCTTTATTACCACCTTAAGTGATTTGACCAGTGTTTTAATCTATTTTTCAATTGCTTCACAGTTTCTGCTTTACTTATCCTAGTCCTATCTTGACAAAGATAGTTACAACCGATAAAATGAGATCAATAATATAAAAAGTAAGCTTTGAATAGATAAGTAAGTCAGTTAATCATTTGAGCGAGCTCTGTTTGGTGAAAGAGAGTATGAGGCGCTGATTGAAGATGGTCTATGAGCAACTAATTGTGAGCAATGGTGAACACTTAGCGCTTGGTAATCGATAACTTACCACTACATGATAGTGTAGATGAGAGGTAATCAATCGATTACGAAGTAGGGTGGTAACACGGTGAAGCGTCCTTATAGTATGAGTATTCATGCTGTAGGGGCTTTTTTTATGGAATGGAGGAATGGGGATCATGCCCATAAAAGTACAAGAAAATTTACCTGCTTTAAAGAAATTGGCTAGTGAGAATATCTTTGTCATGGATGAACGTCGCGCGGCCATGCAAGACTTTCGTTCGCTGGAAGTCATTATTGTCAATTTAATGCCGACCAAAGAGGCCACTGAAGAGCAATTGTTGCGGCTGTTAAGTAATTCTGCCCTACAGGTTAATGTTACCTTCATTCACATGCAGTCCCATAAGGCAAAAAATACCTCAGCTAAACACCTGAATACTTTTTATCGGACCTTTGCCGATATTAAAGATCGTTACTTTGATGGCATGATTATCACCGGTGCGCCAGTAGAGCAATTGGATTTTGAAGAAGTTAATTATTGGGATGAATTAGTTGACATTATGGAGTGGAGCTCTAACCATGTCTTCTCTATCCTCCATATTTGTTGGGGAGCCCAGGCCGGTCTATACCATCACTTTGGCATCAAGAAATATTCCTTGGACCATAAGCTTTTTGGAGTTTATCCCCAATACATGGACCATCCGGAAATTTCCCTACTACGGGGTTTAGATGATGTCTTCTATATCCCTCATTCCCGCTATACTGAAGTCCGTCGCCAGGATATCGAGGCCAATCCCGATCTGGAAGTGCTTATTTCCTCACCAGAAACGGGAATAACCGCTGTCCATAGCAAGGACCAACGTTTTGTCTTTATCTTTGGTCATGTGGAATATGACGCTGATACACTGGACCGGGAATATAAGCGAGATATCAATGAAGGGATAGAAATCAAGGTGCCATTGAATTATTATCCCGAGGATAATCCCAATAAAAAACCTTTACTGAGATGGCGGTCAACCTCAAATATGTTATTTACTAATTGGTTAAACTATTATGTTTACCAAGAAACACCCTTTGTTATTGAACGCATTGATAAAGAAAAATAATTTTTTATCTTAAGGCATAAGCCATCTTACGGTGCTTAATCCCCGCTTCTAAAAAGACATCGCTTTTAATTTTAAAACCGAGTTTTAATTAAAACCGAGTTTTAAATAGAAGGGAATGGCTGTTACTTGGGCATCAAGGACGCAGCTTGAGTAATGACGGTCTTTAGCAAATTTTAGGCAGGCTTCCATCAAAGCTTGCCCGTAGCCTAAATGGCGGGCGTTTTTAGAGACAGCAACTCGTTGCATCTTTATTTCTTCTCGGTTCAAAGGATAGAGTCGACAAGTCGCAAGCGCCTGGTCATTTCGATAGAGACAGAAGTGAAAGCAAAGCGATTCAAAGTCATCAATTTCAATTTTGGGGTCGACACCTTGCTCTTCAATAAAGACTTGCTTTCTAAGGGTAAGAGCGTCATGGTATAGCTTAGAATTGAGCGCTTGACTCATATGAATAGTGATCACGGGATGGGCTCCTTTATTTGTAATGATTTTATTATAGGTAAAATCGTTCAGTCTGAAAAGAATCCTTATCTTTTTATTGCTGTTCCATAAAAAGGAGCTTATAATATATACATAAAGGGTATCGATTGACCCTTTGTTAACAAATGTGGTATCTTTTTATTGTAGTCCATTAGTTACATACACCAAAGTCTGTCTTGGTCAAAAATATATAAAAAATAGTTGTGGGAAGTTTGGTCACGTCGAACTTCCCTTTTTTCAAAGATTTTGCTAGATAGGCTAGGTATGTGAGGGGGGTGAAAGTATGGAAAATCAGACATTGGCGCAAGTCTTAGCTGTTGATGAGGAAGCCAATCAATTAAGTGAAGCAACCCAAGCAAAAATTCAAGAGCTAAAAGATGAAAAAGACAGCCAAATTGAGCAATTTGAGCAAGAAGCAAAAGCGGAATATCGCCAATATGTCGAATCTTTAAAAAGCTCTAATCAAGAAGCGTTGGAAAGCTATAAACGCCAAGGTGATGAGAAGAATCAGAAAAGAATCGCTAAGCTGGTTGAGCATTATCAAGCCCAAGAGGCAAGTATTGTTGACTATATTGTAGAGGAGGTGAAAAAGGTATATGTCAATTGCTAAAATGCAAAAAATTTCATTGATCACCAAGCCTACAGATAAAGAACAATTAATTCAATCCCTGCAAGGTGTACAAAATGTGGAAATTAGCGACTTAAGTAGTGAAGACCAGGAGCTTTCAAGTCAAGAACTTGCCAAGAAAAATAACCGCCAATATGATTATTATCAAAGTTGGTATCGGCGTTCAGAGCAAGCTTTAACGACCTTGTCACGCTACCTAACCATTCAGCCGCTCTTAAGTCGTTTAACGACCAAGCGTCCCACATATACCATGAGTGAGTTAATTAAAGCGGTTGACGTTGATCAAGCCCAATCCCTTATTCAAGAGATTGAACAATTATCTAAGGACCGTCAAGAGCTCATAGATCAAAGGCAAAAAGTTGAACAAGCTCAAAATACCATTAGTAACTGGCGGGCTTTGTCAATAAATCCTAGCGACTTATTGACAAGTAAACACTTTAAAGCTTTCTTAGGCTACTTGCCTAATGATGAAGACCGGTCCTATTTTAATAAGGTTAAAGCAGCTGATGGATTAGCGATTGAGGAAGTTTTTTCTACTCAAGAACATATTGGGGTTGTCCTGCTTCAAGATGAAAGGGACGACAATTCCTATAGTGAACTTCTAAATAATAGTCACTTTGAAGAATGGGACTATCCTTATCATGAAGCGCCGGACAAGGTGTATGATGCCTTAGAAGACCACCGCTTATGGCTTAATGGCACTGAACAAGAATTAGTGGAAAACTTTAGGAGCTTGGAAGCGCAGATTTTCAATTTACAGCTTGCTTCGGAGACCTTCTATAATCGCAGTCAGCGGGCTTTGGTTGAAGATTTAGCGCATGATACCAACTATCTCACCTATATTAAAGGTTGGGTGAGTGTCCAAGACCTGGAAAAATTGGAGCAGCAACTTGCTCTTGATTTGGATGACAATCAATATGCGCTCATTAAAGAGGAAATTAGTCAAAAAGAAATTGATGATGACCAAGTTCCGATTAAGTTAGAGAATAATGCCTTAGTGGAACCCTTTGAAGCCATCACTTTAATGTATGCCACACCTAATTATCGTGAGACGGACCCGACGCCCTATCTCACCCCATTTTATATGCTGTTTTTCGGGATGATGATGGGAGACTTGGGCTATGGTTTAGTGATGTGGATTGTTACTTTCTTGGCTCTAAAGTTTGTCGATATGAAAGATTCCATGCGTAGCACCATGAAAATGGGGCATTTACTAAGTTATACGACGATGTTGGTGGGGCTAGCTTATGGATCATTCTTCGGGGCTTCATTACCTTTTAAATTAATTGACCCCTTGAACCAAGCCATGCAATTATTGATTATTTCGATTGCTTTTGGTTTTGTTCACATGATGGTCGCTTTAATTATTAAGGCAGTGACTGAATGGCGCCGTGGCGACTTCCAGGAAATGTATAGCGAAAGCGGTGGCTGGCTACTGATGTTCTTAAGTTTAGCCTTAGTCATTGCTGGTTATGTTTTCAATTACCCCATGCTGATGACGATAGCGGGTGTGATTGCGATTATAGCGGCTATCGGTATGATTATTGTTCCCATGGTTTATGCTGATAAGAAAATTGTTGGCTTTGCCAGTGGGTTATATAACTTATATGGCGTAAGTTCCTATTTAGGTGACTTTGTTTCCTATTCAAGACTGATGGCCTTAGGGCTATCTGGGGGCAGTATCGCCATGGCCTTCAATATGATTGTGGGCTTGTTACCCGTCCCACTTCGTTTTACAGTGGGGATCGTATTGATTGTTGCCCTGCACGGCTTTAACATGTTCCTTTCACTCTTAAGTGCTTATGTGCACGGACTAAGACTTACTTTCGTGGAATTCTTTGGTAAGTTTGTTGAAGGTGGGGGACGTCGCTTTAAGCCGATTGACACCTTACAAAAGTATATTCATTTATCGGACGTTAATGAAAATGTAGAAAATAAATAATGGAGGTATACATTAATGGAAAATTGGTTAGGATTTTTAACTGAAAACGGCGGAATTTTATTTACCTATTTAGGTGCAGCCTTAGCGGTTATTTTAGCAGGTATGGGTTCTGCCCGTGGTGTTGGTGAAACAGGGGAAGCTGCTGCAGCCTTAATTAAAGACCAACCCGAAAAATTTGTGCAAGCCTTAATCTTACAACTTCTGCCAGGTACTCAAGGTTTATATGGTTTCGTGGTAGGGATTTTGATCTTCATTCAAGCCAGTGCAGGAATGAGTTTAAGTCAAGGTTTCCAATATTTCTTAGCTAGCCTACCAGTAGCCTTTGTTGGTTTAGTGTCTGCTAAATATCAAGGTCAAGTGGCAACTTCTTCCTTACAAATTCTAGCAAAACGCCCTGAAAACAATGTTAACGGGATCATCCTAGCGATCATGGTTGAAACTTATGCGATTTTAGCCTTGGTTATTTCAGTAATGATGGTCTTTTCAATTAGCTAAGCATGATAAAGGAGGACGGATATGGCTACAATTAAGCAATTAACTGAAGAAGTGTACAAAGAAGTCCGTTCAGAAAATGAAGCCAAGCTGGATCATGCCAAAGCAACATTCGAAAAAGACATAAGTGATGCCAAGGAGCAAAGCCAGGCCAAATGGCAAAAGCAAAAAGAAAAAGCTGAACGTGACTATCATGATAATCTAGAAAGACAAAAGCAAAGTTATAGTAATCAATTAAATCAAGACCTCTTAGCTAAGAAGCAAGAATTAATTCAGCAGGCATTTAAAGAAGCTCAACTGGCCTTAAGCCAACTCAGTCAAGCGGACTTTGTCAGTATGCTGGACCAGGCGCTTTCAGCAATTCCACAAGCGGAAAATACCCAGATTGTGGTTGGAGAATTGAGCCAAAAGCAACTAGACCAAGAAGCAAAGTTAAGCCTGCAAGAAAAATATCCCCACATTCGCTTTAGCCAAGACTCGCTTAAAGGCCACGGTGGGGTAGTGATCGAGCAAGAAACCATGAACTATGATCTAACTTTTGACCAATTGATTCGTGAACAAGAAGATCATCTATCTGTCTACGTTGCTAAACAATTGAACGATTAGAAGGGAGAAGATAGCTGTGACTAAAACAAGTTATGCGAGTTTAAATGTCACTGTACGTATCCATGAAGAAGAATTCCTGGATAAGAGCGACTATCAAGCCTTACTAAGCGCCAAAAACTTGGAAGACGCTATCGCTCAATTACAGCATAGTGCTTATCGGATTCCTGATGACATTCTATCAAGTCGTGATTTTGATGGTTTCTTAATCGACCGGCTCATGCAGGCTATGCAAGAAGTTTATCAAAATATTCCTGACCAAAAGGTAGTCGATCTTTTAGGTCTGCGGTATAGCTATCATAACGCCAAGGTTATTTTTAAAGAGTTATTTAGTGACCAAGACTTTCATCATATGTATTTGCCAGCCGGCCCCTATCAAATCGATAGTTTGCGGCAGGCGATAAAAACTGGTAAGTCATCGGTCATTGATCAGCGCATGCTTGAAGCTATTAATACAGTGAGGACCTACGTTGAGGACACCAAACAAATTAATGACATTTCGGTGATGCTCGATGACGCTTATTTGTCCCACATTCACTATTTGGCTTTAGCTATTGATGATGACCAAGTGACTGAATGGGTGGCTTTACGGATTGATTTAGAGAATTTATCTCTTTTACTACGTGCCATGCAACAGAAGCGGTCGAGTTCCTTCATTCGTTCATTACTCAATGAACATGGCTCTATTTCGCTTTCTTCACTCTTAGAATGGGCTGAGAATAAGGATTATTCCAGTATTTTTAAGGCCTATGAAGTGAAGGATTATGGGGAACATTTTAGCCAAGTCTTATCTGAAACGGAGAGTGAACTATCCAATCAAGATAGAATTTCCCTCGATGGCTTAGATGCGGCTATTGAAGGCGTCATTAGTGACCACTTGCGTGATGCGCGTTTACAAGCCTTTGGTCCCCTACCAGTCTTGGCTTTTCTCTACTTTTTAAATAACGAAGTGACCAATTTGCGCTTGATACTTGTTGGTAAGAGTAACCAAATTGATGAAAATAAGCTAAAAGAAAGGATGCGCCCGATATATGACGAGTAAAATAGGAGTAGTTGGTGAAAAACAAGTTGTCACTGCTTTTCAACTCATTGGTTTTGACGCTTATCCTGTGGTGAGTGGCGACGAAGCTCGCCGTACCATCCATCATTTAGCTGAAAATAATTATGGGATTATTTATTTGACAGAAAGTCTTGCCAAGGAAATCCCAGAAACCATTTCTTTTTACGATTCCCAAGTCACTCCAGCAATTATTCTTATTCCAACAAATAATGGCAGCTTGGGAATTGGTAAGAAACGTGTGAATGATAATGTCGAAAAAGCTGTTGGACAAAATATTTTATAGGATGAAGGAGGAAACTAGTTGAAATCAGGAAAAATTATTGAAGTTTCTGGTCCTTTAGTAAAAGCCAAAGATATGGACGATGCAGCTGTTCAAGAAGTTTGCCGGGTAGGGAATTTAAACCTCATCGGTGAAATTATTGAAATGCATCAAGACGTGGCTTATATTCAGGTTTATGAAGAAACCTCAGGAATTAAACCAGGCGAACCCGTTCACCCAACGGGATCTCCACTCTCTGTAGAGTTGGGGCCTGGATTATTAACCAAAATGTTTGATGGGATCCAACGTCCCTTAGATGAATTTATGCAAGTCACTGAGTCGAATTACCTGGTTAGAGGATCAGAAGTCGACTCCCTTGACCACCAAGCAGTGTGGACTTTCCAAGCCACTAAATCAGTAGGTGATGAGGTAGTCAGTGGTGATGTTGTAGGTACCGTTCAAGAAGGATCAGTGATTGAACACCGCATCCTCGTTCCTAACGGGGTGAGTGGGACTATTGAAAGCATTGAATCAGGCGACTATACCCTCGATGATGATGTCTATTCGATTCGCTTAAAAGACAGTGACCAAGTAAAATCCTTCGGTATGTCTCAACGTTGGCCTGTGCGTGTTGGGAGACCCTTTAAGCAAAAATTCTTACCTCATGAAATTATGACGACAGGGCAACGGGTCATTGATACCTTCTTCCCAATTACAAAGGGCGGGGCAGCAGCCATCCCTGGACCTTTCGGTGCTGGGAAAACCGTCTTGCAACACCAAATTGCCAAGTATGCTGACGCTGACATTGTGGTCTACGTTGGTTGTGGGGAACGTGGTAACGAGATGACCGAAGTTATTGACGAATTTCCTAAATTGATTGACCCCAAAACGGGTGAATCGATCATGGAACGGACGGTCTTGATTGCGAATACCTCTAACATGCCAGTGGCAGCCCGGGAAGCCTCGATCTATACAGGGATAACCATCGCTGAATATTTCCGTGATATGGGATATTCTGTCGCTATCATGGCTGACTCGACTTCTCGTTGGGCTGAAGCCTTGCGGGAAATGTCAGGTCGTTTGGAAGAAATGCCAGGGGACGAAGGTTATCCAGCTTATTTGGGTAGTCGTTTGGCTGAATATTATGAACGTGCCGGAATGGTTGAGACTCTAGGCTCTGAAGAACGCCGTGGGGCAGTTACCGCAGTGGGTGCGGTTTCACCTCCAGGGGGAGATACCTCAGAACCAGTTACCCAAAATACCATGCGGGTGATTAAGGTTTATTGGGGCTTGGATGCTAACCTCTCCCAACAAAGACACTTCCCAGCGGTTAACTGGCTGGATTCTTATTCTCTCTATCAAAAAGAAGTGACTGAGGGAATTTCAAAAGAACTCGATGTGGATTGGACGGGTATGGTCACTAAGTCTATGGCGATTCTACAAGAAGAGGATAGCCTCCAAGAAATTGTCCGCTTAGTTGGTGTGGATGCCCTGTCTCAAGAAGACCGTCTGACTCTGGTTATTGCTCGTATGTTGAGAGAAGATTATTTACAACAAAACTCTTATGATGAAGTCGACACCAAGACTTCTTCAGAAAAGCAGTTTAAGATGTTAAGAAATATTCTAGCTTTCAACAGTGAAGCGCGTAAAGCCATGGAATTAGGGGCTTATTATGATGAGATTGTGGAAGGAACTTCAACCATTCGTGAGCAAATCGCCCGGATGAAATATGTTCCAGAAGCTGAAATTTCCAAGTTGGATGACTTGAACAATTCAATCAAACCGACTATGCAGGAAGTTGTTCAAAAAGGAGGCGTGAAATAGTGCAAAGAGAATATAAATCCATTGTTGATATTTCGGGCCCGTTAATGGTTGTCGATGATGTATCAGGTGTTGGCTATAACGAACTTGTTGAAATTAAAATGCAAAACGGCGAGTCCCGCATTGGGGAAGTGCTTGAAGTTCAAGAAGACAAGGCCATTGTCCAAATTTATGGGGGTGGCTCAGGGATTAATATCCGTGACTCCCGGGTTCGTTTCCAAGGACATCCTTTGGAATTCGGTGTGTCAGAGGACATTATTGGCCGAACTTTTGATGGGTTAGGGAATGTGGTTGATGGTGGCCCAACACCGATTCCAGAACAATCCCGTGATGTTAATGGTCAGGTGATCAACCCCATGGCCCGGGAATACCCGGATGAATTTATCCAAACCGGGATTTCAACCATTGACCATATGAACTCCTTAGTCCGGGGACAAAAATTACCTATCTTTTCTGGATCAGGTCTACCCCATAAGGAATTGGCTGCACAAATTGCCCGCCAAGCGACTGTTTTAAACGATGATGAAAACTTTGCGGTTGTTTTTGCTGCTATGGGGGTTACCTTCGAGGATGCCCAATTCTTTATTGACAGTTTTAAAGAAACTGGGGCCATTGACCGATCAGTAATGTTTATCAACTTAGCCGATGATCCTTCCATTGAACGTTTAGCTACCCCTAAGGTGGCCTTAACGGCAGCTGAATATCTAGCTTATGAAAAGGGCATGCACGTCTTAGTGATCATGACCGACATGACTAACTATTGTGAAGCCTTGCGGGAAGTGTCTGCTGCTCGGCGGGAAGTGCCGGGACGTCGTGGCTATCCTGGTTATCTCTATACCGACTTGGCCGGAATTTATGAACGTGCCGGTCGGATTAAGGACGCTAAAGGTTCAGTGACTCAGATTCCAATTTTAACCATGCCTGAAGATGATATTACCCACCCAATTCCTGACTTAACCGGTTATATTACCGAAGGACAAATTATTTTGGATAAGGAATTGAACCACCAAGGGATTACCCCTCCGATTGATGTTTTACCCTCTTTGTCACGTCTAAAAGATGATGGGACTGGTGAAGGGAAAACCCGTGAAGACCATGCTGATACCATGAACCAACTCTTTGCAGCTTATGCCAAGGGGAAAGAAGCACGTGAATTAGCGGTTGTCTTAGGTGAATCAGCTCTTTCTGATACGGATAAACTTTACTTAAAATTTGCTGAGCGTTTTGAAAAAGAGTATGTCAACCAAGGTTTCGATACCAACCGAACGATCTATGAAACCTTAGACCTGGCTTGGCAATTATTAACCATCCTACCAAAATCAGAATTAACTCGGATTAATGATAAGTATATTGAAAAATACTATCCGAAATCTGATCAGAGAACGGAAGACCAAGAATCCGATAATAATCAAGCTGATCAAGAAAGTCATGAAGAGGCCTAGTGAAGAAGGGGTGATATTTTATGGCAAATGCTTTAAATGTTAAGCCTACTCGGATGGAATTGCAAAAACTCCAAGGCAATCTTTCCATAGCAACTCGCGGCCATAAATTGTTAAAAGATAAGCAAGATGAGCTAATGCGTCAGTTTATTGACCTCATTCGAAAAAATAATGAGCTTCGTCAAGAGGTTGAAGCGGACCTATCCTTAGCCCTGGAAAATTTCGTGCTTGCATCTGCCCTGGTTAACGAGGCTTACATTGATGAATTAGTGGCCATACCTAGTCAGAGTGTGGAACTTGAAATTCGTCATGAAAATATTATGAGTGTCGATGTTCCTAAGATGAATTTTCACTATTCAGATGAATACCAAGAAGGTAAGGACCGTAACACTTATAGTTTCTTAAATACTGCTAGTGAGTTAGATGACGCGATTGCAACCTTAAATCAAGTCATGCCTAAGTTATTAGAACTCAGTGAAATTGAAAAGACCTGTCAGTTAATGGCTGATGATATTGAATCAACCAGACGACGGGTGAATGCCTTGGAATATCGGGTTATTCCTGATACCAAGGAAACGATCGCTTATATTCAAAGTAAATTAGAAGAGAATGAGCGGTCGACTAAGACCCGGATGATCAAAATTAAAGACATGAACGGGTAATCGTGATGAAGTCCCTGCTTTTGGTCTAGTTAGACCTAGCAGGGCTTTTTATTTGGATATTTTTTGCTATTCTTGAACTATGGACTTCCTTTGGTCTATAATAGAGAAATGTTCTATCAATAAGGGAGTAGAGAGCTTTGTGAATATTACTTTTATTTCTTATTTTAGAACCACTCAAATAGAAGATTGGAGCGAAGATATATGTCAAAGAGATTTGGAGCAGCGCTTTCTTTTCTCTTGTTAACCTTATCCCTTTTGGTTGGTTTAGCTAGTCCACTAAGGGTAGATGCTGCTGAAAATCAGCCAAGGATTGAGGTTGATCAAGAAGCTCTTAATCAGGGATTAGAGACACCTGGTGTATTAAGAGTAGGGATGGAAGCAAATTATGCTCCCTATAATTGGAGTCAAACGACAGACGCCAATGGCGCCATCGAAATTTCTAATGCTAGCGGGGAATATGCTAATGGTTACGATGTGCAAATAGCCAAGCAAATTGCTGATTCTCTAGGGTTAAAGCTGGAAATCGTAAAGATGGAATGGGATGGTTTGCCACCTGCCTTACAATCAGCAAAAATTGATGCCATTGTAGCGGGGATGTCACCGACACCTGAACGGGAAAAACAAATCGATTTTACCGATGAATATTATGGCTCAGACATGGTTGTAGTGACCCTTAAGGACGGTCCTTATGCCAATGCCCAATCCATTAATGACTTTAATGGGGCCAAGGTAACTGCACAATTAAATACCTTCCACGTTGATTTACTCGATCAAATGCAAGGGATTGACAAACAAACCCCAATGGATTCTTTCCCAACTATGATCTCTTCCTTGCTAAGTAATAAGATTGATGCCTATATTTCCGACCGGCCTGGGGCCCTCTCAGCTGTTGCTGCTAATCCAGATTTAAAGATTGTTTCCTTTGAAGAAGGGAAAGGCTTTGATACGGGGGATATTGCTAACTGGTCATCAGTTGGGCTCCGCAAAGATTCGCCTTTAATGGAACCGATTAACCAAGCCTTAGCGACCATTCCAGATAAAGATCGGGAAAATCTGATGCAAGAAATGGTTGACTTAAATAATCGCGGCGAAGATATTGGCTTTTGGGGTGAAGTGGCCAGCATCTGGTCCACATACAAGGGCCAATTGCTTAAAGGTGCTGCAACGACCATGTATATTGCCTTAATATCTACCCTTGTTGGTTTTTTAATTGGTTTATTGATTGCGATTTATCGGTCGATGCCAATTGCCGAAAGTAGCGGTATTGTATCTATTTTATACAAAGTTGTTGAATTCTTGATTACGGCTTATATTGAAGTCTTCCGGGGGACCCCAATGATGGTCCAAGCCATGATGATTTTCTATGGGTCGAAATTATTCCTAGGGATTGATATGAGTTCCATGTTCGCTGCCTTACTCATTGTTTCAGTGAATACCGGTGCCTATCTCGCTGAAGTTATCCGGGGTGGGATTATTGGTGTCGATGACGGCCAGTCAGAAGCTGCTAAAGCAATTGGTATGAATCATTTCCAAACCATGACCTATGTGGTTTTACCCCAAGCTATCCGTAGTATATTACCTGCTTTGGGTAATGAGTTTGTGATTAATATCAAGGACACCTCAGTCTTAAACGTCATTGCTGTAACTGAACTATTCTTTGTGTCCAAATCGGCAGCAGGGACTACCTATCTCACCTTCCAAACCTTCTTCATCACAGCGATTATTTACTTTGTACTAACCTTTACCACTACCCGGTTACTACGCTTGGTGGAAAGGAAGATGTCGGGAAGCGATACTTATACTGTTTATCAATCATCGACTAGTGAGGTGAATATTCATGAAAAATGAGATTTTAACAATTTCTCACTTAGAGAAGAAGTTTGGCGATAATATGGTTTTAAAGGATATTGACTTTGCGGTTAGCCCTGGCGATGTGATCTCTATTATTGGTTCATCAGGATCAGGGAAGTCAACCTTATTACGTTGTATGAATTTGCTGGAACAACCCACTTCTGGTGATATTATTTACCATGGTCAGTCTATCCTAGCTAATAACTTTGATAAGAATAAATATCGGGCCAAGGTGGGTATGGTTTTCCAACAGTTCAACCTATTTAAGAATATGAATGTGCTGGAAAACTGTGTTATCGGCCAAGAAAAAATTCTGAAAAGAAATAAAAAAGAAGCTGAGAAAACCGCTTTGAAAAACCTAGAAAAAGTGGGTATGGCCCCTTACCGTGATGCCCGTCCTGATCAACTATCAGGTGGGCAACAACAACGGGTCGCTATTGCCCGGGCCCTATCCATGGATCCGGAAATCTTACTCTTTGATGAACCGACCTCGGCTCTGGACCCGGAGATGGTCGGTGAGGTGCTAGGAACTATGACTGAACTCGCTAAAGAAGGTCTAACTATGATTGTGGTGACTCATGAAATGGCCTTTGCTCGTGATGTTTCTTCGCGGATTTGCTTTATGGACCAAGGGGTCATTGTTGAAGACGGCGAACCTGACCAAGTGATTAACCACCCTCAACATGAACGGACCAAGGCCTTCTTGTCACGCTATTTAGCAGAAAAATAAGATTTACTAGGGAGAGTGTGACAAAAGTCAAAAGAGCCCTAAACCGCTTCGCATACTATATCTGTAACTCGCTTGCGCTTCGAACAGCTATAGCAACTGGAGCGAACTATGGTAGATAGTTGAAAAACTATCGCACATAGTTCGTGAAGTGGACGTCAGGGCTGACTTTTAGATCACGTTTTGAATAGATGGTTCGTGTTTTAAAAAGAGCTTGGGACTTTTGCCCCAGGCTCTTTTTTAACACGAATTTTGAATTAAAATGTGCTCCAGTCACAGGACGAACGTCCGCTTCAGATAGGGTGTGAGACTTGGTATCTAGGCTTGGATGATTGGAGCAAGTCAGAATAAGAGTCAAGTATTCGCTCGTTTCTGACTTCTCTTTCTTCCAAGTTTTCACTTTTTTGTTGTCAGCTTGCACTCTTTTTAAAAGAAAACTTTCTTAGTTTTATAGGGTTATGATATGATAAATAAGCAAGTTTTTTACTGAACCATAGAAAAAAGATGTTATAAAAAGGATGTCATGCATGAATAGAGCAGAAGAAGTAAAAAAAAGAAGGACCTTTGCCATTATTTCCCACCCCGATGCCGGGAAAACGACTATTACTGAACAATTACTCCTATATTCAGGAGCTATTCGCCAGGCAGGGACGGTTAAGGGCAAAAAAAGTGGCCACTTTGCCAAGTCCGACTGGATGAAGATTGAACAACAGCGTGGGATCTCAGTGACCAGTTCGGTGATGCAGGTGGACTATGACGGCTACCAAATTAATATTGTGGATACGCCGGGCCACGAGGACTTTTCCGAGGATACCTATCGAACTCTTATGGCCGTGGATGCTGCGGTCATGGTGGTTGACTCAGGTAAGGGGATTGAGGCCCAAACCAAGAGATTGTTTGAAGTGGCTAGCCACCGGGGCATTCCAATTTTCACCTTTATGAATAAATTAGACCGTGATGGCCGTGAACCTATGGAACTGATTAGTGAACTAGAGGAAGTCCTAGGTATCGATGCCTATGCGATGAACTGGCCCATGGGCATGGGAAAGACCTACCAAGGCAACTACGATCTCTTTAATAATCGCTTAGAATTGACTCACCCAGAAGCTAATGACGGAAATGATTTCTTACCTTTAAATGAAGATGGTGAACTTGAAGGGGATTATGAAGTGAAAAAATCGCCTTGGTATGAGGAGGCCGTGGAGAATGCTCAACTCTTAAATGAGGCCGGAAATCCTTTCGACTCGGAGGCCATCCAAGCAGGGAAGTTAACGCCAGTTTTCTTTGGGTCTGCCTTAACGGGTTTTGGCGTTCAAACCTTCTTAGATGCCTTTGTCGATTTTGCTCCCGCGCCTCAAGCGGTTGAAACAGTGGAAGAGGACTTAGTTGACCCTCTTGATGAACAATTAACCGGATTTATCTTCAAGATTCAAGCTAACATGGATCCCCGACACCGTGACCGGATTGCCTTTGTTCGGATTTGCTCGGGCGAGTTTCATGAAGGCATGGATGTCACTGTAGCTCGAACGGATAAGAAGTTAAAGCTGAATAATACCACGCGCTTTATGGCAGATACTCGTGAACATGCTAGTTTAGCAGTGGCAGGGGATATTATTGGCCTTTATGATACCGGAAACTTTCAAATTGGAGACTCCATCTATTCAGGCAAGCACAAGGTAAACTTTAAACCCCTCCCACAATTTACGCCAGAATTATTTATGAAGGTGAGTCCTAAGAATGTTATGAAGCAAAAATCCTTCCATAAGGGGATTAAACAACTCGTTGAAGAAGGGGCTATCCAACTTTATAAAACTTGGCACACCGAAGAGTATATCTTAGGGGCAGTCGGACAACTCCAGTTCGAAGTCTTCCAATACCGCTTATTAAATGAATACAATTCGGAAGTGGAAATGACACCCCTGGGCAATAAAATTGCCCGTTGGATTTCCGAAGATCAACTGGATCCTTCCATGTCATCGAGTCGTAACTTGCTCTGCAAAGACCGCTTCGACCAACCTGTCTTTCTTTTTGAAAATCAATTTGCTGAAAATTGGTTCCAACAAAAATATCCTGATGTGGAATTGGAATCCTTGCTATAGGAAACGAACAAGTGAGCAATAAGGCAAAAGCAGCCCCAATAGGCTACCTATAGACCTGTCAGTTTTTATAAGTTGAACATTTATAGCTAGTTAATTCACTAATTTCCCCCTTTTTACCAAAAATAGTCTATTTTGGTAAAAAGGGGGTTTATTTCCCAATAAATTGCTTATAAAACGTATATTTTAATCAAGATTTACCAAAAATGTATGTATTTTTGCCTTTACTTGTGCTATATTAGGGATCAATATAAAATATCAAAAAAAGGAGTTTTGGCTTCATGAATCAATGGGAAAATAAATTTGTTAAAGAAGGACTAACATTTGATGATGTATTATTGATACCCCAAGCGAGCGATATTGTTCCTGACCAGGTCAATGTCAGTGTTCAATTAGCTGATAATATACGCTTAAACGTTCCGATACTCTCGGCAAGTATGGATACTGTGACTGAGTCAGAAATGGCCATCGCCCTGGCACGTTCAGGCGGTATGGGTGTCATCCATAAAAATATGACCATTGATGACCAGGCGGGGGAAGTCAGAAAGGTTAAACGCTCAGAAAGTGGTGTGATTACTAATCCTTTTTATCTTTATCCTGATAGTACCGTTAGAGAAGCTGAAGAATTAATGAGCCTTTACCACATTTCTGGTGTTCCTATTGTGGAAAGTCAAAGCTCCCATAAGTTAGTGGGGATTATTACTAACCGTGATAAACGGTTTGTTACTGATAGCTCGCGAAAAATTGCTGACTATATGACTAAGGATAATTTAGTCACCGCGCCTGTCGGGACCAGTTTAGAAGCGGCTGAAGAAATTTTACAAAGTTACCGGATTGAAAAGCTTCCCCTAGTCGATGAAGCGGGAAATCTGTCCGGTTTGATTACTTTTAAGGATTTAGCTAATGTAAGAAATTATCCCGATGCGGCTAAGGATGACAGTGGCCGTTTATTGTGCGCTGCGGCTGTGGGAGTGACTTCTGATACCTTCCGTCGGGTTCAAGCTTTAGCTGAAGCAGAGGTCGATGCTATTGTGATTGATACGGCTCATGGTCATTCTCAAGGCGTCTTGAATAAGATCAAAGAAGTCCGTCAATCCTATCCTCATCTCACTATTATTGCTGGTAATGTAGCCACTGCTGAAGGAACGAGAGCGCTTTTTGAAGCAGGCGTGGACGTGGTTAAGGTAGGGATTGGACCTGGTTCCATTTGTACTACCCGGGTGGTCGCTGGGGTAGGGATGCCCCAATTAACCGCCATTTACGATGCGGCTCAAGTAGCTAATGAATTTGGTAAAACCATTATTGCCGATGGGGGCATCAAGTATTCTGGAGACATCGTGAAAGCCCTGGCAGCTGGTGGTCACGCAGTCATGCTAGGATCTATGCTAGCGGGTACTGATGAAGCTCCGGGTGAAATGGAAATTTACCAAGGCAGACGCTTCAAGACTTACCGCGGCATGGGGAGTATGGCTGCCATGAAAAAAGGGTCGGCCGACCGTTACTTCCAAGGTGAAGTGAATGAAGCCAATAAATTGGTGCCCGAAGGTATCGAAGGCCGAGTTTCCTATAAAGGGCCTGTTAGTGCTATCGTTTATCAAATGGTGGGCGGCTTACGGTCAGGTATGGGCTATTGCGGTGCTCACAATGTGGAAGACTTACGTCAAAATGGTCAATTTGTCCGCATCAGTTCGGCTGGCCTAGTGGAATCCCATCCCCATGATGTTCAAATCACTAAGGAAGCTCCTAATTATTCACGCGGCTAATGGTATAAACCTTTGATGGATTAGTACTTAAAAAAATATCCTATTCATTAGGCAGGCAAAAAGGAGTTGGGATTTACCCCAACTCCTTTTAAAAATGATTTATTTGATTAATCAACTTCTGTTTCTTCAAGAGCCTGGCTGTTTTCACTCTCATTAACAACAATGTTGCCAGAATCATCCACGGTAAAGTGGACATAGGAAACACTTGGATCTTTTAAGTATAGGTCCGCGACTTGGTTTTCAATTTGTTCTTGGATGACCCGTCTTAATGGGCGGGCACCCAGTTTGGGGTCATAGCCTAGTTCAACAATAGCTTCTTTCACTTGGTCGTCAATGGCAATGCTGATTTTTTGTCCCTTGAGTAATTTGTTCATGTTGGTGAGCATGTGGTCGACAATTTGAATTAATTCTTCCTTGGTCAGCGGTTGAAATTCGATGATGCCGTCAAAGCGGTTCATGAATTCAGGTTTAAAGTAATTATCCAATTGGTCCAAGACAGATTGGTTTTTTCCTTGTTGACTAGCGGCAAAACCGACGCTAGCTTCAACGTTACCCGTTCCGGCATTGGAAGTCATGATGATAAGGGTATCTTTAAAGGAAACCGTTCGACCTTGTGCATCGGTAAGTCGACCGTCTTCCATGATTTGTAGGAAGAGGTTGAGGACATCAGGGTGGGCCTTTTCTACTTCATCTAAGAGAATGAGAGAATAAGGTTGCCGTCTGACTTGTTCAGTTAATTGGCCAGCTTCGTCATAGCCGACATAGCCGGGTGGTGAACCGATCATCTTAGAAACACTGTGTTTTTCCATGTATTCAGACATGTCAAAGCGGATCATTGCTTCTTCACTACCAAAGAGTTGCTTAGCAAGCTGACGGGCTAATTCTGTCTTGCCGACACCCGTTGGTCCCACAAATAGGAAGGAAGCAATGGGTTTATTACCTGGGTGGAAGCCCACACGGTTACGGCGGATTGCTGCTGATACTTTTTCGACAGCAGGATCTTGGCCGATAATTGTCTCCTTGAGTTCATCCTCAAGTTGCAATAAATTGCTTTGTTCTTGGTCTTGTAACTGGCCAACGGGGATACCAGTTTTAGATTCCACTAATTCTTCGATGTCTTCGACGGTGATCGTTGGGACTTGTTCAACAACAGCTTCATTATTAGCGGCCATATCCTTATATTTCTTTAATTGGTCGCGGTAATAGGCCGCCTTCTCATAGTCTTCAGCATCGGTAGCCATTTCCTTTAATTTTTCTAATTCTTGAATCTGATCTTCTAAGGCCTCCTTATCCAAGAAGGGAATGGTTAAGTTTTTCTTGGAGCCCGCTTCATCAAGCAGATCGATGGCCTTATCAGGTAATTGCCGGTCTTGGATATAACGATTAGACAGGGTAACCGTTGCTTCTAAGGCTTGGTCAGTAAAGTGAACATGGTGAAATTTTTGGTATTGGTCGGCTAAACCCTTGATAATAGTGATGGCTTCTTCCACCGAAGGCTCATCCACTTGAACCGGTTGTAAACGGCGAGCCAGTGCGCCATCTTTTTCGATACGACGGAATTCATTTAGGGTTGTTGCTCCGACTAATTGCATTTCGCCCCGGGCCAGGGCAGGTTTTAAGATGTTGCCAGCATCCATTGATGAATTATCGGCTGTTCCTGCCCCCACAATTTCATGGATTTCGTCAATAAATAGAATGATTGATTGATTGGAGCTGACTTCTTTAATCAGGGCTTGCATTTTTTCTTCAAATTGGCCCCGAACGCCAGTACCTTGGACTAAGGAGGCCACATCTAAACTAATAACTTCCTTGTTTTGTAGCTTTTCAGGAACTTCTTTAGCCACTATTTTTTGGGCTAAACCTTCCACAACTGCCGTCTTACCTACACCAGCTTCTCCGATGAGGACAGGATTATTTTTGGTTCGACGGTTGAGAATTTCGATTACCCGATTTATTTCTTGGTCACGGCCAATTACCGGGTCGTACTTGCCTTGGCGAGCCAATTCAGTCATGTTGGTTCCATAATTAGCCAACAAGCTATTTCCTTTGCCATCATTAGGATGGTGTGGAGGCTCTTGGCCGTTAGCATTATGGGGGCCTTTATCTTGCATTTGTCTGAGTAGCTCATAGAGGTTTCCCCATGAATTATTGTCATTATTGCTTTTTCCAGTTTGAGATTGGTTGCGAATTATCTCTGCATAACAAGGTTGGCAAAGGTTAATGGCCTGCCTTTGTCCATTAATATTCGCATACATATGAATGGCAGCTTCGCGTTGGTTACAACGTTGGCATTTCAATAGTGCCACGCTCCTTTCTTAAGAAATTGGCCAATATTTTTAATATACATATATTGTAAAAATACCTTTTTGATAAACATTGACCTTCAATTGTTATTATACATTGACCATGTTTGACATTCAAGTCATAAAGCTTGTTTTCCCATGTTAAAGCCAAGGAGAATTTAATTAAGTAGTTGTCACCATGCCTAAAAAATGGTACATTATTAATGTAACGGTTTTCTTTTCTTTAAGCGATAGTTGGGAAAGTCGTCAAATTACGTAGATTTAAAAAAGGAGATTATAATAATGAAAACTCAAGACTTTAATATTACTGCAGAAACTGGTATCCATGCTCGTCCAGCAACCTTACTTGTGCAAACTGCAAGCAAATTTAAATCTGATATTAACTTAGAATATAAAGGTAAATCTGTTAACTTGAAATCCATCATGGGTGTAATGTCCTTAGGAGTAGGCCAAGGTGCAGATGTAACCATCTCTGTTGAAGGTGAAGATGAAGAAGAAGCAATGGCAGCTATCCAAGAAACCATGAAAAGTGAAGGGTTGTCAGAATAACATGGAAAAGTTGAAAGGAATTGGGGCTAGTGATGGTTACGCCATTGCTAAGGCCTTTCTTTTGGAACAACCTGACTTATCCTTTGAAGAAGGAAAAGTAGAAGATGCTGATGCGGAAATTGACCGCTTAACTAAGGCTATTGACGATAGTCGCATTGAGATCGCTAAGATTAAAGTGATTGCGCAAGAACGTCTATCTGAAGAAGAAGCAGGCGTTTTTGATGCGCATTTACAAATGCTAGATGACCCAGAAATGATTGCGACTTACCAACAAAAAGTCAAAGATGAAAATCTTGATGCTCAAACTGCTGTGCGCCAAACGGCTGATGGCTTTATTGCTATCTTTAAAGCCATGGAAGATAACCCATATATGCAAGAACGTGCAGCGGATATTAAAGATGTTACCGACCGCCTCATCGCACATTTAATCGGCGCCAAAATTCCTAACTTGAGTTTAATTGATGAGGATGCAATTGTTATTGCTCCTGATTTAACTCCGAGTGATACCGCACAATTAAACAAATATGTTAAAGGATTTGTTACTGATATTGGTGGACGGACATCCCACTCGGCAATTATGGCACGTAGCTTAGAAGTTGCCGCTGTTGTTGGGACCACTTCTGCTTCTGAAGCGGTTAGTGATGGTGACTTAGTCATTGTCGACGGTTTTGAAGGAGAAGTTTTAATTAATCCAGACCAAGCCACTGTTGATAGCTATAAGGACAAAGCTAAGGCTTATCAAAAACAAAAACTTGAATGGGAAAGCCTTAAAGATGCGGATTCTCTAACCAAAGATGGCAAACAATTTGAAATTGTTGCCAATATCGGTTCACCTAAAGACTTACCCGGTGTCCATGAAAATGGGGCTGAAGGTGTGGGACTTTATCGGACAGAATTCCTCTATATGGATTCAGACCACTTCCCAACTGAAGAAGAACAATTTGAAGCTTATAAGGAAGTTTTAGAATCTCTTAATGGTAAGAATGTGGTTATTCGGACTATGGATATTGGTGGAGATAAGAAACTCCCTTATTTACCCTTACCTGAAGAGCTAAATCCTTTCTTGGGTTACCGTGCTATCCGGATTTGCTTAAGAGAAACGGATATGTTCCGGACCCAATTACGGGCACTTCTACGTGCTTCCGCTTATGGAAAATTAAGCATTATGTTCCCAATGGTAGCCACTTTAGAAGAATGGCGTCAAGCCAAAGCCCTATATGAGGAAGAACGTCAAAAATTAATTGACGAGGGCGTTGAAGTCGCTGACAATATTCAAGTGGGGATTATGATTGAAATCCCAGCAGCCGCTGTTTTAGCTGATCAATTTGCCAAGGAAGTTGACTTCTTTAGTATTGGTACCAACGACTTGATCCAATACACCATGGCTGCTGACCGGATGAATAATAATATCTCTTACCTCTACCAACCATATAATCCAGCCGTGCTACGCCTGATTAACTATGTGATTCAAGCTAGTCACAAAGAAGGTAAATGGACCGGTATGTGTGGGGAAGTAGCTGGTGACCAAACTGCTATCCCACTACTTGTTGGTATGGGCTTAGATGAATTCTCTATGAGCGCAACTTCAATTCTTAAATCGCGTTCCTTAATGGCTCGCTTAGATTCTAAGGAGTGTGAAGAATTAGCTCACAAAGCCATGAATGAAAAGACCAGTTCAGAAGAAGTGGCCGAAATGGTTCATGACTATGTTTCTAAGTTAGACTAAAAAGAATAAACTGATTAAGTGCTGGTAATGAATACTGCCTTCAGTGAAGGAGAGTGATTCAATCATACCAGCACTTTTTTCTTGGATTGGTATTCACTCTGACCTGTGCTAAAATAAAAGTACTTTGCACAGCTTAATAGTAGATGATTATGAGGGGAGAGGAAAATGAAGATCGGCTTTTTTACGGATACTTATTTTCCACAAACTAGTGGGGTGGCTAGCTCAATTCAGACCTTAAAAGAAGAATTGACCAAGGCCGGCCACCAAGTTTATATTTTCACCACGACAGATCCTAAGGTGAAAGAGGATCAAGCGGAAGAAGGAATATTTAGGTACGAATCCATTCCCTTTCTCTTTTTTAAAGAACGTCGGGTGGCGGTGACAACTTTGCGACCGATTTATAAGAAGGCCAAAGAATTAGATTTAGATATCATCCATACCCATACCGAGTTTACCATGGGGATTTTTGGCGTCATGGTGGCCCACCGTTTGCGTTTACCAATTGTGCATACTTATCACACCTGGTATGAAAATTACCTGCATTATATCTTAAATGGTCACTTAGTGCCTAAGGCGGCGGTTAAGTCCTATACCCGTTATTTTTGTCAATTAGCCAATACGGTTATTGCTCCTAGTCAAATGATCCGCCAAGTGTTACAGGAATACGGTGTTGAGCGCCCGATTGAAGTCATACCGTCCGGTGTCCGTTTCACAAAGCAATTAGCTAAGGCAGACCGCCAACAATTAAAGGATGAGCTGGGGCTTGCGGATGACCAGCTGGTTCTTATCACGGTTAACCGAATTGCCCAAGAGAAGAATTTAGATAGTTTAATTCAACAGATGGCCAAGCTTCTGGAACTTATCCCCCAGGCTCGACTACTGATAGTCGGTGATGGACCGGAAAAAGACCACCTAATGTCCCTTAGCCAAGAACTCAAGATAAGTCATGCAGTTATTTTTACTGGGATGGTTCCCCATGAAGAAATTAATGGCTATTATCAAATCGCTGATATTTATGTGAATTTATCCGTGACTGAGACCCAGGGAATTACTTTTATCGAGGCCATTGGCAATCATTTGCCCATTGTGGCTATGAAGAATGACTATTTACTTAACTTAAACCGGACAGCTTCGATTGGTAAATTACTTGACCAGGTTGACCAGTTCAGCCAGGCAGTACTTTCCTTAGCAGGATCAGCTTCTGAGAATTGCCAAGCCTTTAAGCGTTTAGAGCAGGAAATTTCTGCCCAGACTTTCTATGAACGGGTCTATGCCTTGTATACTTCTTTAATAAGAAAGCAAGAAAGTCAGATGGAAGATGACGATACTAGCTTTTTTGAGAAAATTTCCGAAAATATCTGGCCCTTTCAATAATTTTTCCTTTTCATTTCATGACTTTTTGTTAAAATGAAACAAGAGTAATGAAAGGGGACAGAAAATGCAAGCTTCACAACTAAAAGCGATTATTTCTCGACTTGAGGCCATGCTTGAAGAGGGATCAGATATTGAAGTGAGACGATTTGAAAAAGAGGGCGAGGAACGATGCATGGTGCGCTATGATCGTGAAAGTGAAAGCTTTCTATTAATCGAGCATGGGGTAGATCAAACTTTTCAATTTGATGATATCGACCTAGCCGCTATGGAGATTTATGACCTCATTCAATAATTTGACTAACAAACAGCCTGGAGATTGTCCAGGCTTTTTCTGTAGCTGGACATTGGGCTGATCTTGTTAAACAAAGTTGACTTAGTGTATAATGAAAATTCAGAAGAGAAAGTGAGGCAATTATGAAAAAGACATTAAGAAAGATATGTCGCCTACTTGATGAACGAGGGCAATTAAAGAGTCCGCTGCTAACGAGCCAGGCGTCAGTCCAAAACTTAAGTTACAATTCCAAAGCGGTTTCTGAAGGAACCCTATTCTTCTGCAAGGGAGCTCACTTTAAGCCTGCTTATTTAGAACAAGCCCAAGCTTTAGGGGCCATTGCCTATGTGAGTGAGCAGGACTATGGCCTGGATCTCCCCCTTATACAAGTGGAAGATATCCGTTTAGCCATGCCCATTATTGCGGATTTCTTTTACCAAGCCCCTTACCAAGCCTTTCACCTAACTGGGATTACGGGAACTAAGGGGAAGACAACGACTACCTTCTATTTAACTAAGATTCTTGATTTGTATCAGAAAAGCTTAGGAAAGGAGCCAACTGCCTATCTGTCTTCCTCAAGTTATTATGATGGAGTTGACCAAGGAGAATCTCACTTAACCACGCCCGAGTCCCTTGAACTTTTCTATCGCTTTAACCATGTCCGCGAGTCAGCAATCGACTTTATGACTATGGAAGTCTCCAGTCAAGCTCTTAAGTATCACCGGGTAGCAGAAGTTCCCTTTGAAGTTGGAGCTTTTCTGAATATTTCCACGGACCATATTTCACCAAGCGAGCATCCCAATTTTGAAGATTACTTCATGAGTAAGCTTAAGCTTTTTGATCAAAGTCAGTTGGCGGTGATTAACTTAGACGCTGACCATATCGATCGAATTTATCAAAGAGCAAGCGATTCGAAAACGGTCAAGGAAATTGTGACGGTTTCGACTAAGGATGAACAGGCCGATTATCTAGCTAAAAACATTGTGTCTGGGGTTGATCAACAACACTTTGTTTTACATGCGCCTGACTTTGAAGGAGAAATCCGGATGAAGATGCTGGGGCGGTTTAATGTAGAAAACGCCCTAGTCGCTATTGCGATTGCTCGCTACTACCAAGTTCCCTATGAAATCATAAAGAAAGCCTTACAAACAGCACAAACTGAAGGCCGGATGGAAGTCTATCATTCTACGGATAAACGCATCCATGCTATCGTTGACTTCGCCCACAATAAATTGAGCCTAGAAAAACTTTTTGAAGCCAGCCGTCAAATGTATCCTAAGGCCCATAGCATTGTGGTCTTTGGCTCTGCAGGGGACAAAGCAATATCTAGACGCAAGGATTTAGGGGAAGTCGCCGCCCAATATGCGGATGAAATTATTCTCACCATGGATGACCCTGGGACTGAATCAGTGGAAAAAATATGCCAAGAAATCAACCAACCCATTCAAGCGGCTAAGCGCCAGGCAAAAATTATCCCTAATCGTCCCCAAGCGATTGACTATGCTTTTCAACAAGCTGCTGCTTATGATGGAGAGGTCGTGGTCTTGATTGCTGGTAAGGGGGATGAAGATACCATGAAAATTAATGGTGTCGACCAAGCTTACCCAACCGATCGCTATTATGTGAAGCAGGCTTTAGAAGAAATATCCAAGCAATAGATAAGAAGGAGGCAAGTATGGTAAGTAAGAAGATAGCTATTTTAGGTTTAGGAACAGTTGGTCAGGGTGTATTCCGCGTTTTGCGCGATCATCAGGCCAAAATTACCAGCCAACTCCACCATGCCCTTGAAGTAAAAAAGATCTTTGTCAGAAGTCCCGAGAAAGTGACCGAAGAATTCTCAAGTCAGGCTGAAATCGTTACTGATTATCAGGAGATTGTTGCTGACCCTGACATTGATATTGTGGTTGAAGTTATGGGTGGCATAGATTTTGCCAAGCAATGTATTGAAGGCGCTCTTCAAGCAGGCAAAGCGGTGGTTACTGCCAATAAGGACCTTATTTGTGAACATGGAGCTGCCTTAAGTCAACTCGCTGAAACTAAGGAACTTGACTTACGCTTCGAGGCGGCGGTCGCTGGTGGCATCCCTATCTTAAACACCTTACGCAATAGTTTCGCTGGCGATGAAGTCACTGAAATATTAGGGATTCTAAACGGAACCTCTAACTTTATTATTAGTGAAATGACCGAAAATGGGTCTAGCTACCAAGAAGCCTTAGCTAAAGCTCAGAAACTTGGCTTTGCTGAAGCTGATCCTAGTGCCGATGTTGATGGCCTTGATGCTGGACGTAAGGCGGTTATCCTCGCCAAGATGGGCTTCGGTATTAGTCTCAATTTAGATGACGTGATGATCAAAGGGATTAGTGACTTAAATGCGGTGGATATAGAGATCGCTAAGAATTTAGGTTACGTGATTAAATCCTTGGCAGTCCTCGACCATCAAGGAGAAAATTTTGCCTGTGAAGTGCAAAGCTTTTTACTAGAAAAGTCACATCCATTAGCCATGGTTAAGCAAGAGATGAATGCTGTTTATACCAAGAGCAAGGCTGGGGGAGAAATGATGTTTTACGGTCCCGGAGCCGGCGAGTTGCCAACAGGGGTTGCTGTTGTGAGTGATATCATCCAAGTCGCTAAGAACCAGGAAAATGATGACTACCAAGTCTTTGCTAATTATCGTTTAGATGAAAAGGTCCACTTGTCTGCCCAAGCCAACTATCCTTATTACTATCGTTTAGCCATCCAGGACCAGAGTCAAGGCCTAAAGACCCTCCTCGGTCTTCTCAACCAAGAAGGAATCTCTATCAACCACTTAGGTAATTACCAAGAAGGAGTGTTGTATATTTTAACCAGTCCAGGAAGCTATGCTTCTCATCAAGCAATTGCTAAGCAGCTTGAAAGCGCTCAAGGAGTGGAATTATTGGCTTCCTATCCTATTTTTAATGAAGAGAAGGAGGACTAAAGCATGCAGCGTGTTATAGTTCCTGCCACTTCAGCCAATTTAGGCCCAGGTTTTGACTCGGTCGGGGTGGCTGTCGACTTGTATTTGAGAGTAGATATTATCGGCCCTAGTCAAGATTGGGAGATTAGACATAACCTGGGGGATGATGTCCCGACTGATGAGAATAACCTATTGATAAAAACCATTCTTGATCTTGCCCCCCAAACACCGCCCCAACAATTATATATGCACAGTCAGATTCCCATCACACGTGGCCTAGGGAGCAGTTCCAGTGCCATTGTTGCTGCTATTGAAATTGTTGATTATCTCAATCAATTCCAGTGGTCACTTAGCCACAAAATCAATTTAGCCAATAAAATCGAAGGGCATCCTGATAATATTGCTCCTTGTTTAGCAGGCGGACTAGTGATTGGAGTGGCTATCGGTTCGGAAGAAGTGATTTGGTCTAAGGAAGTCTTTCCTAATACTCGCCTAATCGCAACCGTGCCTCATTATCAACTGTCGACCAAAAAAGCTCGCGAAGTCCTACCCGACCGCCTGTCATATGCTGATGCTGTTCGGGCCAATGGAATGGGAAATGTTCTAGTTTCCAAGTTAATGGAAGGTAATCTGGATGATGCGGGCCGATTAATGGAACAGGATTATTTCCACGAGCCTTATCGCAAGAGCTTAGTGCCTGAATTAGAACGAGTGCGTCAACTTTTAAAAGGTGTTCCTGGGGTCTATGGCACTTATCTAAGTGGAGCTGGGCCTACTGTAATGACCATGGTCCAGGCTTCTCATAGCCAAGAAATTAAGGACCTGCTGGAGGCTAGCCTTGAAGAGGTCAGCCTCTATGACCTTGCTATTGATGATAAGGGGAGTCGCTTTGAAGAAGTGAAAACCCTGGATGAGTTTGAATAATATGCTTAAACACGACTTCTAGCCGCTAGTTTTAGAAGTCGTGTTTTCCTCTATTTAAAAGAGCCCATCAATTATCAATGCCAATGATTATGCTATAATGTAAGAAATGTAGAGAGGAGAGGGATATGCTCACAGACTACTTCCTACCGACCTGGTTGGTAGATACAATTTATTCCATTTCTCCCCAAGCCCTAAAGAGCTTGAGTGTGAAAGGGATAATAACTGATTTAGATAATACCTTAATTGCCTGGGATTTTCCGGATGCTACCCAGGAATTGATTGAATGGGTCAAAGAGATGCAAGAAAATGGCATTGAGGTCATGATTTTATCCAATAACAATGAACAGCGGGTAAAACATGTCGCAGATCAATTACAAGTTCCATACTATTCAGCAGCTTTTAAACCCTTTCGCAAGGGAATAAGACATTTATTGAAAATTTCCGGCTTAAAAGAAGAAGAAGTTATTATCATTGGCGACCAGCTATTGACTGATATTTTTGTGGCCAACCGGCAAGGCTTGCGCAGTGTCTTGGTCCGACCGGTGACCAACAGTGATAGTGTAGTCACGCGGATAAACCGTCGTATCGAAAGCTTTGTCTTTAATGGACTAAAAAGACGCTATTCAGAATTAAAGTGGAGGGATCGGATTGACTGAGGAAGTCCTTTATTGTATTGGTTGTGGAGCGAGCTTGCAAACAGACCAGCCCAAGGAGCGAGGCTATACTCCAAAAAGTGCCTATGATAAGGGGGTAGAAAGTGGCGAGCTCTATTGCCAACGCTGTTTTAAATTGCGCCACTATAACCAATTAGAAAAAGTCCAAATGACCCCAGCAGAATTTAGGCAGATTTTACATGAGATCAGTGAGGACGATGCTTTAATCGTCAATGTCATTGATATTTTTTACGTACAGTCTACCATTATTCCGGCCTTAGAACGTTTAGTGGGAAATAATGATATTGTATTTGTAGCGAATAAAGTTGACCTGCTCCCTAGTGATGTCAAAAGCAGTAAAATTGAAGCCTGGCTGAAGAAATATTTAAAGGACCAAGGTTTTAAAGCTAGAAATGTCTTCCTAACCTCTGCCGTCAAAAATAAAGCCATAGATGATCTCTTTAGCTTTATTGACCAACACCGCAAGGGCCGCAATGTCTACATTGTCGGAGTAAGTAATGTGGGGAAATCGACCTTAATTAACAGTATGCTCAGGGCCCAAGGCTTTAGCGATAGTGTCATTACCACCAGTCAATTTCCAGGAACTACTCTAGATTTGATAAAAATTCCTTTTGATGAAGCGAGTGACTTAATTGACACGCCTGGTATTCTTAAGGACAGTCAAATGACCACTTTACTGGATTATAAGAGTATTGAGCAAATCCTCCCCCAAAAACGGATAAAGCCGAGAACCTTTCAATTAAATCCGGGTCAGAGTTTATTCCTAGGGGGAATGGCTCGCTTTGACTACTTAGAAGGAGACAAACAGGGGGTAACAGTTTACTTGAGTAATCAAGTGGACATTCACCGTCGGAAAACTGAAGGATCTGATGAATTCTTAGCCAAGCACCAAGGAGACTTACTCACTCCGCCAAGTGCCAGTGAAGTTGAGCGATTTTCCGATCTTGTTGGTCAGGTCTATACCATTAAGGAGCCATGTGATTTGGTTATTGCTGGCCTAGGTTGGCTAAGTATCAAAAAACCAGGAAAAGTAGCTATTTATGCACCTAAAACAGTCGATATTTTTCAAAGAAAACCACTTATTTAGGAGGAAATATGCTAATTAATAAACAAAAAAAGGCAATCAAAAAAGCAGCTCATCATGAGAAGGCCATTTTGCAAATTGGAAAAAACGGTTTAAAAGATGAGTTAATGGAACAAATTGACCAAGCCCTAGAGAAGAGAGAGCTAGTTAAAATCTCGGTTTTACAAAATGCCGGGATTGAGACCGACCAAGCTCTTGAAGCCATTGACCAGACCCTAGCGCCTCAATTCGTTTATAGTATCGGACACACTATCGTCCTCTACCGGACTTCCTCAGAGGAAAAGAATCAAAAGCTATCGAAAGAAATTCGCGCCTTAAAAAATAAAGGAGTGTAACGAATGGCTGAAAACAGGCAAAGACAAGGGAATTACAGCTGCCAAGTCCTTGAAAAATCCCAGGAAAGCAGTTCGGCAAAAAAAAGAATTGGTCTTTTAGGGGGAACCTTCAATCCCATTCACCAGGGGCATTTGATGGTGGCTGAACAGGTCTATGAAAAGTTATGCCTGGACCGCGTGGACTTTATGCCTAGCAATCTTCCGCCCCATGCCGAGCATAAGGAGACCATTGCTGCCGACAAACGTTTGGCCATGCTAGACCTTGCCATCCAAGCAAATGACCACTTTGCAATAGAAAAAATTGAGCTGGATCGTCCCGGTAAATCCTATACTTACGATACCATGGATATCTTGACTACTCTCCACCCTGACAATGAGTATTATTTTATTATCGGCGGTGACATGGTGGAAAACCTCCCCAAGTGGTACCGGGTTGAAGAATTAATGCAGCTTTGTCATTTTGTCGGGATCCAAAGACCTGGCTATGATATGCCGAGTGATTATAATATTATCTATGTCGATAGTCCTCAAATTGATATTTCTTCAAGCTATATACGTCAAAGCGTCAATAAGGGATCCAGCATCCGCTACTTATTGCCTGAAGCGGTCAGAGACTATATTGATAAGGAAGGGTTATATCGTGACTAAAGAAATAAGTTATTCCCACAAATACATTGTGGCTAGTCGTGAAGACTTAATTAAGGCGTTAAAGAATAATTTATCAAAGGATCGTTTTGAACACTGTTTACGGGTGGAGTCCACCGCTATAGAACTCGCCCAAAAATATCAGTTGAATTGGGAGCGGGCAGGGATAGCTGGCTTGCTCCATGACTATGCTAAAGAAGACAGCCTAGCCACATTAAAGGCTTATGCTCATTTTCCTGGTTTTGATGCAGAGTGGGTGAACTATGGTAATGCGATCTGGCATGGGCCCCTAGCAGCGATGAAGGCTGTGGATGAATTTGGTCTCCACGATCTAGAAATTTATTATGCCATTTATAAGCACACCACTGGAAGTATTGACTGGACCGATACGGCTAAGTTAGTCTTTTTAGCAGACTACATGGAGCCAGGCCGCGACTTTCCTGGTGTGGATCAAGCTCGAGCTTTAACTGAGCAATCTCTCGATTTGGCAGTGGATTATAAAATTAAGCAAAACCTAAAACATCTGCTTGAAAAGGGACAAAGTATTTATCCTGAAAGTTTAGCGGTATATAATGCTTGGATTAATAAGAAAGGAAAGAGTGAATGACTAATCAATTAAATCGTCCGTTAATGGAGCTTATTGTAAAGGCAGCTGATGATCGTTTAGGGCAAGACATTGTCGCTTTAGAAGTTAACCAATTGACCCCGCTGGCTGATTATTTCGTTATTGTTAGCGCTAAAAATGACCGACAAGTCAATGCCATTGTGGAAAGTATTGCGGAAGCTGTTGAAGCAGCAGACTATACGGTTAAAGGCATTGAAGGGAAAGACGGCCATGCTTGGGTATTAATTGACTGTGTGGATGTCATTGTCCATGTCTTTAATAAAGAAGTGCGTAGTCATTATAATATTGAGAAATTGTGGAATGATGCGCCATTGGTCAATTTAACGGCTTTATTGGAAAATGATGATGAAGACTAACCAATATGCCTTGTTTAGTGAAGTCTACCACCAAATTTTTGACCAATCCCTCTACCAGGCCTGGCAGAATTATTTAGAAGATCAGGTTGAGACGCGCTTGACTCAGCAAGAGGGACTAAAAATTTTGGATATGGCTTGTGGAGATGGGCGCTTAACCCTGGAACTGGCCAAGGCGGGTTATGATGTGACAGGAATGGACCTGTCTGAAGAAATGTTAATCATTGCTCAAGCTGAGATGCAGGAGGCAGGGGTTTACGTTCCTTATTTTCAAGCAGATATGCGCAGCTTTAAAACCGAAACAAAGTATGACCTGATTTCTATTTTTTGTGACAGTGTCTGTTACTTAGACAGTCTAGCTGACTTAGAAGCTACCTTTAAGGCTTGCTATGAGGCCTTAGAAAAGGGTGGCCTCTTGCTTTTTGATATCCATAGTTCTTACCAGATGAATTGCATATACCCTGACTTTCAATGGGTGGATAGCTGGGATGATGCTGTTTTTACCTGGCAAAGTGACCAGCTGAGGGGGCCTAATACCATCGATCATTTATTGAATATCTTCGTTAAGGATGAGGACAGTCAACTTTACCAGCGCTTTGAGGAAGTCCATCAGGAACAAATTTGGCCCCTAGAAAACTACCAAGAAGCCTTACTCAGCCTAGGTTTTAATGATATTCAAATCACAGCAGACTTTAGCCAAGATAAACCTAGCCAAAAGAGTCGCCGCCTCTTTTTTTCCTGTAAAAAGTAAGTAGATATTTTCCAGGGGAAGACTGAGTGAGTTAAGGAGGTAAACTTAACATGACTGTCTGTGGAATGATTGTAGAATGGAATCCTTTTCATAATGGCCATGCTTATCTGATCCAACAGCTTAAGGGCCGTCAACCGGATACAGTTATCATTGCTATAATGAGTGGCAATTATGTCCAAAGGGGTCAAGCCGCCTTGCTTTCTAAGTGGCAACGAGCGGAAGTCGCTTTGAAAAATGGATGCGACTTGGTGATAGAACTTCCCTTCTGGTATGCCGTTCAACCGGCTGACTTTTTTGCAGAAGGAGCGGTAGGCTGCCTACATGCACTGGGCTGCCAGCAATTAGCTTTTGGTAGTGAGCTAGAGAATTTTGCCCCTTACCAAAAATTAGCCCAATGGGTGAGTGACCATGAAGAAACTGTGGCTTTGAAACAGCAAAATGAAGCCTTTCATGCCAATAATTATGGCAAGAGCTCGATTAGTCTCCTAGCTGATTTAGTGGCGGAAGTGCCTGAATTAAGGCGTTTAAAGATCGATTTCACTGATAACAGTAATGTCTTATTAGCCTATTCTTACGCTAAGGCCAATGCTAAGTATCAAGCGCCTATGTCCCTAACTGCAATCAAGCGACAAGGAAGTCAGCACCGAGACCAAGACATGAGCCCAGGGGCTAATTATGCTTCTAGTACCAGTATTAGAAAGGCACTGCTAGAGGACCAGGTAGACCCTCATCAGCTTGATCAGCTGATGCCCCAGGCCATGGTGGAAAAGCTTGAACTGGTTAATTACCATTCTTCCTGGTCAGCTTTATACCCCTTATTGCGTTATAAAATCTTATCTGAATCCCGTCAAAAGCTGGCAGACTATTATCAAGTTTACGAAGGCATTGAAAAAAACTTTATCGAAGCTGCTCGGAAGGAGACCTGCTATGCCGATTTTCTTAATCAGGTTACCAATAAAAAATGGTCTAAATACCGGATTCAGCGGGCACTCTTGATGATTTTTTTAGGGGTATCTGACCAGGAAATGCAGGATCATTTAAAGAAGCGCCAACCGCTTTATCTGTTAGGGGCTAATGCCAGGGGAAGAAATTATTTAAAAGGCTTAGAAATTACAGATCCATCTTCTTATGCTATGATAAACCGTGTAGGCAAGGATGAAAGTAAGGCCTGGCCTTTATGGATTCGTGTGGATGAAGTCTATCAGCGCATAGTTATGGAAAGCGAAGAAAGTCAGCTTTTCGCTCATCCTCCGATCATGTTATAAAAAATAGTGGAAAGGGAGCAAGTAGAGAAAAAGATTGTCAAGGAAATAACATTGACAAAGCGATTGAAAATCGGTATAATTTTTCTTGTTGCTTAATGGTGGTCAATGATGAAATGGTCTTTTCAAGAACTCCGTATAAAAGCCCAAGATCCCTTAAAGGTTGATAAGACCTTGGACCTTAAAGCTGATTTAATGAATAAAAATCCAGAAGTCCTCGACTTATCACCAGTAAAGGTTCAAGGGTATTTGATATACGACGATCATACAGTATTGGCTCAATTAGAAATAGCTTTAACTATAACGCTCCCATCTTCACGGTCTCTTCAACCGGTAGATGTGGCAATGCAGTTTCCAATTCGAGAACGCTATATTGAATCAGGTTGGCAAAGTGAACTTGTCCAAGACGAGGACAACTTAGTGATTGAACTTGAGGATAATACAGTGGATTTGGGGAGGGCCATTGTTGATAATATCATCACACATATCCCTCTTAAACGATTGACGCCTGATGAGTTGGAAGCAACAGAATTACCATCTGGCGACGATTGGAATTTAATGACAGAAGCTTCATTTCAAAATGATGAAAAAAAATCGGATCAAATCGATCCTCGCTTTGCCAAGTTGAAGGATCTATTGAGCGATGATACTTCTGAATCATAATCTGAAACTAATTAGGAGGTGTAATGGAGATGGCAGTACCAAAACGTAAAACATCAAAACAAAGAAAACGCAAACGCCGTACTCATTACAAGTTGGAAGTTCCAGGAATGGTTACTTGTCCAAATTGTGGTGAATACCGTAAGTCACATCATGTCTGCCCAAGTTGTGGATACTACGATGGCCAAGACGTGATGTCTAATAATGAAGATGCAGAATAATGATTCTGTTGTGAGAGGTTGGGACATAAGTTCTAATCTCTTTTTTTATTTTTAGCTTATTTCTCTCTGATCTAAGTCTTAAACAGTTTAGGTCTGTGGCTACTTAGCGAAAGGGCTTTTGCTTTTTTTGACTTTAGGTTAGTATATAGATGTCATTTTGAGAGAGCTGGCAACAGTCAGCCTATTCAATCAATCTGCTTGAGATACTATTATTAGCTTTACTTATTAAGGAGGTCAGGCAATGTCGTTTTCATGGACAGAAATTATTATTTATCTCATGCCTTTTTTAACTTTATTTTTAGCCCTTTATTTTCGTCAGTATTTAAATGATGGACGCCATATCCACTTGTTACCTATTGATGTCATGCATCCTATATTATGGCTATGCTTCCATTATTTAACTGAGACCATTTTTTATTTTTCCTTACTTCCCCTGTATTTTATTATTTTGGGGATTCTGGGGCTCTGGGGCTTGTACCAAGAGGAAAAAGGAGAGGGGGCTTTTCGCTGGACTCGTTTCTTTAGGAAACTCTCCAAGCGTCTCTTTGTTCTGACCTCTATTTCCTACTTACTTATGCTTATCGTTCGTTTTATCCAAGTTATCATTAAATAGGTCTTTTTCGTAAATACTAGAGCAAATAGCTCAGCCTAGAAAGGGAATTTTCCTTTCTAGGTTGGGCTTTTTTTCTGCCCTTTTTTAGGAAAGTGGGGGATGTGGTAAAATTTCAAAAATATTTGGGGAATAATGGAGGATTGTGGAGGATTGTGGTAAACTAATATTATCTTAGTAAGCTAGGCGGACCAGGGGCACAGAAAGGCGAAAAATTATGTTAATGGGAGAATATAAACATAATATTGATAGCAAGGGTCGCCTGATTATGCCTGCTAAATTGCGCGATGATTTAGGGGAGCGTTTTGTAATTACTCGTGGCTTGGATGGCTGTATTTTTGGTTATCCGAAAGCTACCTGGGACCTGGTCCAGGAAAAGTTAAAACAACTTCCCTTAGCTAAGAAGGATGCCCGGGCCTTTACCCGTTTTTTTTACTCGGCTGCCCAAGAGGTAGAACTGGATAAGCAAGGACGGATTAATATTCCCCAAACCTTGATCGATTTTGCCCATTTAGAAAAGGCCTGTCGCGTGATTGGTGTCAGTGAACGGATAGAAATCTGGGATGAAGGTCGCTGGCTAGCAGAAGCTGAGTCGCTTTCAGATAATTTTGAAGATATTGCAGAAAACCTGTTTGATTTTGGTCTTTAGGAGAAGGAGGCCCCTATGGCAGAAACATTTCATCATATTACGGTTCTTTTAAAAGAAACGGTAGATGCCTTAAATGTTAAAGAAGATGGTTCTTATGTAGATTGCACCCTGGGAGGCGGCGGTCATACCAGCTATCTCTTAAGTAAACTATCAGCCAAGGGCCGTCTTTATGCTTTTGACCAAGATATCCAGGCCATTAACCATGCTAAGGACCGCTTCGCTGATGCGATTGATGCGGGGCAACTGACTTTGATCCATGCCAATTTTGCTCAAATAGAAGAAGAGCTTGCCCAAAGAGGCGTTAAGCAAGTTGACGGTATTCTTTATGACTTAGGCGTGTCTTCCCCGCAATTAGATGATAGAGAGCGGGGCTTTTCCTATAAGCAAGATGCTCCTTTAGATATGCGGATGGACCAAAGTCAAACACTGACTGCTAAAGAAGTGGTTAATGAATGGTCTTACGCTGACTTAGTTCGCATCCTCAAACGCTATGGCGAGGAAAAATTTGCCAAGGCCATTGCGCGAAATATCGAAAACCACCGCCAAAAGGCTGCTATTACGCGGACAGCTGAATTAGTGGAAATTATCAAAGAAGCCATTCCCGCTCCAGCCCGCCGCAAGGGTGGTCACCCAGCTAAACGCAGTTTTCAAGCCATCCGTATCGCAGTCAATGACGAATTGGGAGCTATTGAAAGTTCCTTAAGTCAGGCTTTGCAATTGATAAAGGTTGAAGGGCGGATTGCTGCCATTAGTTTTCAGTCTTTGGAAGACCGAATTGTTAAGGTCATGTTTAAAGAGTCCAGCACTGTGGATAATCTTCCTAGCCAGTTACCCTTATTGGAAAGTCAATTGCCCCAAGCTAAGTTTCGTTTAGTAAATAAAAAGCCGATTTATCCCAGCCAGGAAGAATTAGACAAGAATTCACGGGCACAAAGCGCCAAGTTACGTGTCATTGAACGGGTATCGGAGTAATTTGAGAGGAGTCGTTAATGTGTCATCACCAGCACTTGAAAGAGAGAAAGCTAAACTTCAATATGCCCTGCCTAAGGAGGAAATTGATCATAGGTATAGTCATTCAGCAAAATCTTTAAATGGTCACTACCATGTGGAGACCTCTACTTTTTTTACGGGAAAAGATTTTTTGCTTTCAGCAGGAATGATTCTCTTTTTAATGGTGGCGATTTTTTGGCTGATTAATGCACGTTCATCAGTGGATGCTAAAAGACAAGAATTACAAAATGTGCAAAGAGAAACCCAGGCCTTAAAAACGGAAAAAGGTAATCTCCAACAAGAAGTTAATGAACTATCTAGTTATGAAAGAGTTATGCAGTATGCTAAGGACAACGGCTTGAAGCTAGAAGAAGAAAATATAAGGAATGTCACCAATGAAACATCAAAATAGCAAGCAAAACCGTTTACAATTTCTGCATATCATGATGCTTTTGGTTAGTTTTATTTTTGTCCTCTTTGTAGGGAGACTGGCTTATATCATGCTGGGTGGAGAAGTTGATGGGGTGGACTTAAGAGCAAGTGCACAGCAACAATATGGAAGAAGTAGTATTCAATTGGCTAAACGTGGAACCATCTATGATGTTGGTGGCAACGCGATAGCTACGGATGCTACTTCTTATAATTTATACGCTGTTTTAACCTCCGCTTGGGCCGATGAAGGCGCCGAACCCATCCATGTTCCTGATGATCAAAAAGAGCACACAGCAGAAGTTTTAAGTAAGCATATTGATATGTCAAAAGAAGACATTCTCAAACAATTAAACACGGAAAATGCCACCCAAATTGAATTTGGCCAAGCTGGGAAAAACCTTTCTTATGCGAAAATGCAAGAAATTCAAAATGAAAACCTGCAAGGGATCCACTTTGACCCCCAACCTTCCCGCCTATATCCGTCGGGAATCTTTGCCTCTCACGTGATTGGTTATGCCCAATTTCAAGAAGCAGAAAATCCCCTGGATAGTCGCCTCGTGGGGCAATTAGGCTTAGAGAAGAGCTTAGACTCCCATCTGGCAGGAAAGAATGCTATCAAAGATTACCAGGCTGGCCATGACCAAGTCGCTGTCAATGATGCCAATAGTGATGATGAAGCGGCTAACAGTGAAGCTAAAGATGGCTTAGATGTCTACACGACCATCGATACCCGTTTACAAACCTACCTAGAGGGTTTGATGTCTAACATCTATGATAATTACCATCCTGAATCGATGACAGCCATGTTGGTTGAGCCTTCTACTGGGAATGTTCTCGCAGCTAGCCAACGACCGACTTTTAACATGCAAACCCGCAAAGGGATTGAAGATATGTGGACCAATCTTTTGGTTGGCGAAGCCTTTGAACCCGGGTCAGTCATTAAGGTTTTAACCATTGCTGCTGCTATCGAAGAAGGGGTTTTCGATCCTGATGCTACCTACCAATCGGGGAGTATTATTGTGGATGGTATCCGCATTAGTGACTGGAATAAGGTCGGTTGGGGAACGATTACCCAGTTAGAAGGATTATCCCAATCATCTAACGTGCTTGTGGTAAAATTGGTGCAAGCCATGGGCTATGATACCTGGCATAAGTATATGGTGGAGTTTGGATTAACTCAGAAACCTAATTCAGGTTTTGCTGATGAAATAGCGGGTTCGATGAATTATGATGAAGAACTCCAAAAGGCCAATACCGCTTTTGGACAAGGAATTCAAGTCACGCCTTGGGCCCTAATGCAAGCCTATACCGCAGTAGGAAACGGCGGCAAGATGATGAAATTACATGTGATTGACCGCCTAGAAAAAGAAGATGGCAGTATTGAAGTGGTCAAACCAGAAGTGATTTCCTCACCGATTTCTGAAGAAACCGCTCAAAAAACCCTGAAAGCCTTGGAGTCCATCGTCTATGCCCCAACTGGTACTGGTAAAATCTATGATGTTGAAGGTACCCGCCTAGCGGTTAAGACTGGGACAGCAGAAATTTTTGACGAAAAAGCGGGTCGTTACTTATCCGGTGAATCGAATTATTTACATTCAGTTGTCGGCTTTGCACCTTCCGATCATCCCCAATATATTTTATACTTAACCCTAAAGAAACCATCTCCGACAGCAGGAAAGTTGGCCCAGGTACAGCTTTCAGAAATCTTTGTTCCCTTTATGAAACGGGCGATGGAATATGGGAAGTTAGACCAATCCGACCAAGCCCATTTAACAGCAGTGCCTAATGTGGTTAACTCCAGTATCCAAAGTGGTCAGCAAACCATGCAGGGAAATGGCTTTGTCAACGTTGAGGTGATTGGTGACGGGGATAAGGTGATTGAACAATTTCCCCAAGCGGGTACCAGACGGTCTTTAGATAATCGTGTTTATCTCTTAACTAATGGGCAAGTGGAAATGCCTAACTTCCTTGGCTTAGAAAAGACGGAAGCTATTACCTTAGCACGTTTGTTAGGAATTAATCTCAAAGTGAATGGTGAAGGTAAAGTGATCAGTCAAAATATTGAACCTGGTCGACCAATTTCTGATGGCCAGGGGCTTACTGTAGAATTACAATAATGAGAACGGGAGAATCATTTATGCTATTTACCTTTATATTGAGTTTTTTAATAACGGTTATCTTAATGCCGATCTTTATCCAATGGATGCATGCTAAACAATTTGGTCAGGAAATTTTAGCCATTGGTCCCAGCTGGCACAAGCAAAAAAGTGGTACCCCCACTATGGGAGGGTTAGTTTTTCTCTTTGCTAGTTTGTTGGCCTTGACAATTCATAAACTTTGGCATTCGTATTTTTCTCTTCCTTTAGTTACTTTAATGCTTTCTTTGATTCTTTTTGCTGGAATCGGTTTTGTGGATGACTTTTTGAAAATTTTCAAAAAACAAAATGAAGGCCTTACATCGAAGCAAAAATTTCTATCTCAGCTTATGGCCTCGGCCGTTCTGATTCTGGCCATGTATTTTTCGGGGTTAAATTTTTCCTTACCGCTTCCCTTTGGCTATAGTACATCCTCATTTTTAGTGGTCTTTATTTTTGCGGTTTTTTGGATCACCGGTTTTTCAAATGCTTTCAATCTCACCGATGGGATTGATGGTTTAGCCAGTGGTAACGGAATTATTAGCTTAACTGCCTATCTCATTATCTTTTTAAAACAAGGGCAGATGGACCTGGCGCTTTTCAATGTTGCCTTGATTGCTTCTTTGTTTGGTTTTCTAATCTTTAATATGAAAACTGCTAAAGTCTTTATGGGTGACGCTGGTTCATTGGCAATTGGCGCTAGCTTAGCGGTGATTAGCTTAATGAGTGGAAATCCTTGGAGTTTACTAGTTTTCGGTTTTATTTACGTCGTGGAAACGGCTAGTGTCATGATTCAAGTCACTTATTTCAAAAAGACTGGTAAGCGAATCTTTAAAATGACCCCCATCCACCACCATTTTGAAATGGAAGGTTGGAGTGAATGGAAAATTGACTTTGTTTTATGGGGCATTGCTGCAGCTTTAAGTGTTATCGGAATTTTTATTTTTTAGGAGTATATTATGGAGCAAACATCTAGTAAGCAAACAGTAAAGAATAAAAAAGTTTTGGTCTTAGGCTTGGCCAAAACGGGTCTGAGTGTGGTTAAGAAACTCGCTGCCGAAGGTGCGATTGTGACTGTCAATGATAAACAGCCCCTAGATGAGAATAAAGCCGCCCAAGATCTCATTGAGCATAATGTTCGTATTATTTCTGGCTATCATCCTATTGAACTCCTAGACGAGGACTTTGCTTTTATGGTCAAAAATCCTGGCATTCCTTACAGTAATCCTATGGTTCAAAGAGCCCAAGAGCTAGATTTACCGATTTATACTGATATTGAACTTTTAGCCTGGTTTAATCAAGCAGAAGTCATTGGTATTACCGGATCAAATGGTAAGACAACCACCACTTCTTTATTGGGAGAGATCTTACAAGGAGCTAAGGAATTAACCGGAAAAACGGAAGTAGCCGGTAATATAGGTATTCCGGCCTTAACCGCCAGCCAAGGCTTAAGTTCTCACGACCGCTTAGTGTTAGAATTGTCCAGTTTTCAATTAATGGGAATTGAAACTTTTCGTCCCCATATTGCAGCCATTATTGACCTTTACCCCACCCACTTAGACTACCATGGAAGTATTGAAAATTACCTTGCTGCTAAATGGCGGATTACTAAGAACCAAGGAACGGACGATTACTTACTATTAAACTATGACCAAGAAATTCTTTGGCAAAAGGCTAAGGAAAGTTCTGCCCAAATTATTCCGATTTCTATAGAAAGTGAGTTGGAAAAAGGGGCATGGTATAATGAAAAAGAAGGGGCCCTAATGTGGGGGAGTGAGACGGTCTTAAAACGAGAAGACCTCTTCTTACCTGGAAAACACAATGTTCAGAATGCCTTAGTCGCTCTTGCCATCGCTAAATTATTAGGCGTAAGCAATGCAAGTATCCAAGCAGCTTGTTCACAATTTCATGGGGTCAAACACCGGATTCAATTTGTTGATCAAATAAAAGAACGCCGCTTTTACAATGATTCTAAGGCGACCAATAACGAAGCCAGCATCACAGCCTTACGCAGTTTTAAAGAGCCCTTAGTATGGATAGCTGGTGGCTTGGATCGGGGAAATGGTGTGGAAGAACTATTAAAAGAGCTAGGTCAGGTGCATGCCCTAGTAGCTATGGGAGAAACCCAGGACAAATTTGTTGATCTCGCTAATAAGGCAGGAATTTCTCAAATTAGTGTCGCTAAAAATATTGAGGAAGCGACTCAAGCCGCATATCGTTTAAGTCAGCCAGGAGACGTGATTCTTTTATCTCCTGCTTGTGCGTCTTGGGACCAATACCCTAATTTTGAAGTGCGCGGTCAACGCTTTATCGATGCAGTAGCAGAATTAAAGAAACAGGAAAGCTAAAAAGGAGTTTTACTATGCGAATCGTTTTATCTGGTGGTGGTACAGGCGGGCATATTTATCCAGCCTTAGCACTGAGGAAAGAAATTTTAAAGCAATACCCCCAAGCGGAATTCCTCTATATTGGAACAGAAAAGGGTCTTGAAGGGAAAATTGTTCCTGATTTGGGCATTGACTTTCAGACGATTAGAATCCAGGGGCTAAAACGCTCACTTTCCTTTGACAATGTGCGCACTCTAGCTTACATGATCAAAAGTATTCATCAATGTAAAAAATATTTAAAAGCTTTCCAACCAGATGTGGTGATTGGAACAGGTGGCTATGTTTGTGCACCGGTTCTTTACCAAGCCGCTAAGATGAAAATTCCAACGATTATTCATGAACAAAATAGTGTTGCTGGGGTCACCAATAAGTTTCTCAGTCGCTATGTTGATAAAATTTGTATTTGCTATCCTGAGGTCAAGCAAGATTTTAAACATCACAAAAATAAGGTGGTCTTTACCGGAAACCCTAGGGCCCAAGAATTAGCTGGAGATAGTTCTCAAGTTGATTTAGATAGCTTTCAATTAGATAATGACCTGCCAACAGTGCTTATCTTTGGCGGAAGCCGGGGGGCACAACGGATCAATGAAGTGGTTTTGGACATGGTGGGTGAACTACAACACCGGTCCTATCAAAGCATTATTGCTACTGGCGATATTTACTATGAGGATTGGCAGGCTCGTTTTCCTAATATGGAGAATTTTTCCAATGTTAGAATCCTGCCGTATATCAATAATATGCCTGAACTTATGCGTAAGGTAGACTTAGTTGTTTGTCGGAGTGGAGCAACGACGCTCACCGAACTGACGGCAGTCGGTACACCAAGTATCTTGATCCCTAGTCCTAATGTAACCAATAACCACCAACAGCATAACGCTGAAAGCTTGGTCAACAACCAAGCTGCCAAAATGATCCTAGAAAAAGACCTCAGCCCTAAACGGTTACTGCAAAATATTGATGAACTAATGACTAATCCGGGTAAGCGCATCCAAATGAGTCACCAAGCGAAAAACTTAGGCGTACCTGATGCTAGTGATCGGATTATTCAAGTTATTAAAGATCTGCTTTAAAAGGAGGTTATTATGGTTGATTGGGATAAGGAAGCCCAACGCTTTCGTCAACGGCGTCAAGAGGCCGAGAAGCAGGAAGAATTGGCTTCAAGTGAAGGGCAAGCCGATGAGTCCAGTGATGACCCTGGACTAAGTCAAGAGCATCCGCAAAAACACTTAGGGCTAGAAGATAAGCAACAAGGCCTGCCAAATGAAGAAGAGGCAAAGGGCGAAGATTTTGCTAAAGATCAAGAGCAAAAGCACAAAAAGACTTTTAATCATAGAAAATATATCAATTGGACCTATTTATCCCGGTCAAAGAACAAAAAAGTGCAGTTAAAATCAGTCTCATGGTCACGATTGATTTTAGCTGCTGCTTTCCTTTTTATGATTATTTTTAGTGTCTTTTGGCTTTCACCACTTAACCGTATCGCTGCAATTGAAGTAAGTGGGAATAATATTGTCCCCCAAGAGCAGATTCTCTATGGATCAGGCTTACGAGAAAATATGACCTATCTAGGGATTGAATCAAAAACCGGGGTGGTGGATAACCGCTTAAAACAATTGTTCCCTAGTGTCCGCAGTGTTCAGCTGAATGCTAAGGGAAATCGAACGGTCGAAGTTAATGTCCAAGAATTCCGTGCCATTGGCTATGTGAAGAAACAAGATTTTTATTACCCGGTTTTGGAAAATCATATTATTCTTGATGGGGCTATTCCTTATCTTGACCAGGATATTCCCCTCTTTACTGGTTTTGAAGACCAAGAACTTCTTCACCTGGCCAACCAACTTTCCAAATTGTCTGATGACTTACTGGCTAAGATTAATGAAGTTGTGAATATTAGCGATGATAATTACCCTAACCACATTGCTTTAAAAATGGAAGATGGCAATATCGTGGTAGGTTTTATCGATAGTATTGCTGACCGGATGCAGTACTATGACCAAATCGTTAGTGAATTAGAAGGAAAAACCGGGGTAATTAATATGGAGGTAGGGAGCTATTTCCAAGAAAAGAATCCCCTCAACGACCCTTTTGTGAGTCTGGAGGAAAAAGCTTCCTACCAAGAAAAAGTGGACCAGGCAAAGGAAAAGTCTAAAGAAAAGCAGGCAAAGGCTGATAAGCATAGCAGCGAGTCTAAGCCAGGAGATAAGCCTAAGCCAAGAGAAGAGCAAAGCGGAGCAAGTGAGGAAGGGACTTCTTCACAAAGGCAAACTAGTCGTCAGTCCAACCCTAGACCCGGCACTAATTCGAGCCAGCAGTCATCAACAGTGACTCAGACTAGGTCAAGTAATTCTTAAAATTTATCTATTAAATTGGATTGAAAAAAAGGACTTGTCTCTTGTACAATGATTAAAAACAATTAATAGTCCTATTTGCTGGCCAAGTGGTAGAAGTAAAAAGGCCGATTACTAACAAATTCGTTTCGTCTTAATAGGATTTATGTTAAAATTAATTGCGATATAGTCATATCTAATACTTATAGAATTAAATAGGAGGTTTCAATCATATGGTTCAACCCAAAACATATGTAGGATTAGACATTGGAACCACTTCCGTCAAAGTCGTTGTTGCCGAAAATGTTAATCAACGTTTAAATATTATCGGTGTTGGTAGTCAACGCTCTGAAGGCCTAAGCCGAGGAGTAATTGTTGATATTGATAAAACCGTCGAAGCGATTAGAAGTGCAGTAAACCAAGCCGAACAGAAAGCTAACATACAAATTGATCGAGTGGTTGTCGGCGTTCCAAGTAATCAAATTAATATTGAACCTTGTTACGGAATGATTGCCGTTTCAGGAGAAAATCGAGAAATCACCGACAAGGACGTCTACAATGTCTTATCAGCAGCTAAAGTGAGAGCTGTACCCCCAGAGAGAGAAATTATTTCAGTTGTTCCTGAAGAATTTATCGTTGATGGTTTTGATGGCATTCGCGACCCACGTGGTATGATTGGCGTACGTTTAGAATTATACGCCAGCATGATTACCGGTCCCAAAACCATCATTCACAACATTAAACGTTGTGTCGATAAAGCTGGTCTCATTGTTGATGACCTAGTTGTTCAACCCTTGGCCAATGGTCAAGTGGCCTTATCGGAAGATGAACGCGATTTTGGAACTATTATCATTGACATGGGTGGCGGGCAATCTACAGCCAGTGTAATTCATGAAGGTCAATTAAAATTCTCTTATGTTGATCAAGAAGGTGGAGAATATGTTTCAAAAGATATTTCCACCATACTCAATACGACTTTAGAAAATGCTGAACGTATTAAATTAGAATATGGCTACGCAAAATCAGACGTTACCAGTCCTGATGAATATTTCCCAGTTGAAACGATCGGGAAAAAAGACCCTGTTCGTGTTGATGAACAGTATCTTGCAGAAATTATTGAAGCACGTTTACAACAAATATTTGAAACGCTAAAGAAAGCCCTAGACCAAGTGGAAGCCTTTGAACTTCCTGGAGGAGTTGTGATCACCGGAGGAGCCGCTTCCTTACCAGGTCTAGTTGATTTGGCTGAGGAAATGTTTGGCACGGATGTTAGGTTTTATATTCCTGAACAAGTTGGCCTAAGAAATCCAAGCTTTACAACAGCATATGGCGTTGTGGCTTATGCAGCTAAGCTACCAGATATTTATCATGTTGCTCAAGGAAAGACCCATTCTGTAAACAGTAATCAAAGTAAACCAAGTTACCAAGCTTCCAATCAAGCCCTTCATCAAGAGGCAGTTGTGGATGAACCAACTTATAAGGATTCTGTAACGAATGATGAGCGTGATGTTTATGCAACAGCTGAAGATGCTGGTCAAGAGTATCAAGATGACAACCAAGAAGATGAAGGATTCTTACAAAAAATACGTCAAGTTTTTGATGATATGTTTAGTTAAGAGGGAATTGCTTATAAATAGGAGGATTAACTATGGATTTAGAATTTGATAATACTGCAGAATACAACAATAACGCTAACATCAAGGTCATTGGTGTTGGTGGTGGGGGTAACAATGCTGTTAACCGCATGATCGATGAAGGTGTTAAGGGTGTTGAATTTATTGTTGCTAATACTGATACCCAAGCCTTGGCTAACTCTAAAGCAGATGCAAAGATTCACTTAGGCCCTAAAGTGACCCGTGGTCTTGGTGCTGGGGCCCAACCAGAAGTAGGGCAAAAAGCCGCTGAAGAAAGTGAAGACCAAATTCGCGAAGCACTAGAAGGTGCTGATTTAATCTTTATCACCGCTGGTATGGGTGGTGGTACTGGTACCGGTGCTGCACCAATTGTTGCTCGTATTGCTAAGGAAGACTTAGGCGCCTTAACTGTCGGAGTTGTGACCCGTCCATTCACCTTTGAAGGACCTAAACGTGGTCGCGCTGCCGCAGAAGGTATCGCTAACATGAAGGAATATGTGGATACCTTAGTGACCATTTCTAACAACCGTTTATTAGAAATTGTTGATAAGAAAACCCCAATGCGGGAAGCTTTCGGGGAAGCGGACAATGTCTTACGCCAAGGGGTACAAGGAATTTCTGACTTGATTACCTCACCCGGCTATGTGAACTTGGACTTTGCTGACGTGCGTACTGTGATGCAAGACCAAGGGACAGCCTTAATGGGCATTGGTACAGCAAGCGGGGAAAACCGTACCGCTGAAGCAACCAAGAAGGCTATTTCTTCACCATTATTGGAAGTATCCATTGATGGGGCTGAACAAATTCTCTTGAATATTTCTGGTGGGGAAGACCTAACCTTATTTGAAGCCCAAGACGCTGCTGAAATCGTTGGTGCAGCTTCTTCTAGCGAAGTGAACATCATTTTTGGTACCACTATCAATGATCGTTTAGATGACGAAGTGGTGGTAACCGTTATTGCTACCGGGATTGATCCTGAACGTCGCCAAGAAAAACAACGTAAGGCAAAAAAGCAACGTCCCGTTAGCCAAGCTACACCAAATTATCAAGATCAAGCCTTTCAAAACCAAGGACAAGCCAGAAATTTGGGGAACCGTCCCGAATACTTTGAAGAAAAACAAGTTCCAAATAACCAAGCTTTCCAAAACCGTCAAGGACAAGTAAGCCAAGAGCCTTGGAATGATTCAGGACGTAATTATGGTGGCCAAGACCCACGCTACCAACAAGACAACCGCTTTACTGATAACGTTAGTGAAGATGATGAGTTAGACACACCACCATTCTTTAGAAAGCGTCGTCGTTAAGATCATGACGATTCAAGCGAATGTAAAACAAATTGAAGGTATCATAGAGGATACTAAGCAATCAGCGTGTTCTTCAAACAAGGTCACGCTGATTTGCGTTTCTAAATATCATAGTCCTGAAGAGACCATGGCAGTATACCATTGTGGCATCCGTCACTTTGCAGAAAATTATGTCCAAGGCTTATTAGCTAAAAAAGCAGCTATGCCGGATGATGTGATTTGGCATTTAATCGGGCCCTTGCAGTCACGGAAGGTTAAAGAGGTTATTAATGAAATCGACTATTACCATGCCTTAGACCGTATAAAGATAGCTAAAGAGATCGACAAGCGGGCGGATAAAGAGATTAAATGTTTTGTTGAAGTGAATATCTCTGGAGAAACTTCCAAACATGGTCTAACAAAGGAAGAGACCCTTCCCTTCATCGAACAATTAGCTGAATTTAAGAAAATCAAGGTAGTTGGTCTGATGACCATGGCTCCGAGTGCTGCCAGTGACTCAGAAGTTCAAGAAATTTTTAGGCAATTGGCCGACTTACGCGACCAAGTCGCTGACCAGCAATGGATGCACGCTCCTTGCACCGAGCTTAGCATGGGAATGAGCCAAGACTATCCACTTGCCATTAAAGAAGGGGCCAGCTTTATTCGAGTAGGGTCAGCTTTCTTCAAAGACTAGCCAAAAAGGTAGGAATGTTAATGATTAATTTTATTCAAAATGTATTGCAAATATATATTTCTGTTATCATCGTTTGGGCACTTTTATCCTGGTTGCCAGGCGCAAGACAAAGTCGCTTGGGCCAATTATTGGACCGGATCGTCAGACCCTATATTGACTGGTTCGAACGGATAATTCCACCGATCGGCGGGATTAGTTTTAGCCCTATTGTAGCCATCTTAGTCTTAGAATTAGCCATTAGTGGCTTAAATGTTTTACGCTAGAAGGACTGTTATTTGAGATGACCGATTCGACTTTGATGCATTTCTTGCCGAGTGAGGCGGATTTTGTTGACCAGGTGATTAATTGGAAAAACCGAGTGACTGCATCTTTTCAACCCTTTTTAAGCCACTTTTTGGATCCTAGAGAGCAGGCCATTGTTTATTCCATCATTGGTAAGGATGAAGACCTAAAGGTTAAAGATTTTGGCGGTTATCCTCAAGCTGAAATGCGCCGGATGATCATTGCCCCTCGCTATGAGAAGGTCAATGACAGTGATTTTAACATTAGCCTGATTCAGATTAATTATGCCGCCAAGTTCAACCATATTGAACATCGCCAAGTCTTAGGAACTTTACTGGGAGAGGGTTTACAAAGAAACCGAATTGGCGATATTATTCACTCTGACTTGGACTGGCAATTTTTAATTGATGCTTCTCTCACTGACTTTGTCATCAGCCAAATTCAGCGCATTGGGAAAGTGAGTGTTAAATTAGAAGCCATCGATTTTGCTGATCGGATCCAAGTGGAAGACCCTTGGCAGCCTTTGGAAAGATCACTAGCCTCCTTTCGCATGGACCTGGTTTTAAGCGAGGGCTTTAACTTGTCGCGGTCAAAGGTAAAATCAGCCATTGAAGCTGGCTTAGTGAAATACAATTGGATGCCCTTAACCAATAGTGCTCAAACAGTGTCTGAAGGAGATATTTTGTCGCTTAGACATCATGGTCGGCTGCGCTTAGACAAGGTGCTTAAGGTCAGCAAAAAGGGCAAGTATCGGGTACAATTAAGTCGTTTAGAAAATCGCTAGGAGGTTACTTTCGATGCAAGCTAAACAAGTGAGAGAAAAAACATTTAATAGCAAAATGCGGGGTTATGATAAAAAAGAGGTCGACGCTTATCTCAAAGAGCTTTCCATGGTCATGGATAATTTGGAGACCAATAACCAATATTTGCAGCAAGAATTATACGATGTCAATAATCAGCTCGATGAATATCGTGAACGAGAAGCCTCAGTCAATCGGTCCATAGTGGTTGCCCAACAAGCCGCTGACCGGGTGCGCGCGGATAGCTTGAATGAGGCTGATCTTATTATTCAAAAAGCCGAATCGGAAGCCCAAAAACTCCTACAAACGGCAGCGGATAAAGCCAATACCATTGTCAAGGAGAAATCACGGCTCCGGGAAATGTCGCGCTACTACATCTTCCAAATGCAAGGCTTGATTAATAATGCAAAAGAAGTTTTAGATGATCCGCAATGGCAGGAACTCTTTAGTGATCAAGAAGAAGAAAAAGTGGAGACACCGGTATTGGACGAAGTCCTAGTTGGGGAGAACTTCCAGGTACGCAACCAGGAAGCTGACCAACTCTACCAAGAAGCTTTGGATGAGGCTAAGCATAAACAAGCGCAAAAAGAATTTTTTGACCAAGCTTCTGGAGACCAACCAGCCCAAATGCCTGAGGAGGCACAAAAACTATTTGATGAAGAAGCGGAGAAACTGGATAGCGATAATTAGGACAGGGCAAATGGCGCTATTTTGAAGTTGAAAATTTAGCTTTTCTTGCGTATAATTGATTGCAATAAGATTTACAACAGAACACGGTTTAAGGTACTTTAGTGTGAGCGAGTCTATGTGGGGTGTGAGATAGATGATTAAAGCCTTAGATTATCATCTGTTGACCTGTTTAGCTGAACATGTAGAGTAAGCTGGGCCGTTAGTTGCGTTAAGACTTTAAGGCAGATCTTTATCTGTAAAATTGGGTGGTACCACGAGCACACATCGTCCCTTTGGACGGTGTGTTTTTTTATTTTAATGAGAGGGAGCAATTGATATATGAAAATGAAAGATACTTTAAACTTAGGGAAAACTAAGTTCCCTATGCGGGGAAATTTACCCAAAAAAGAACCAGAACGTCAAAAAGAATGGGAAGAAAATCAGGTTTATGAAAGACGTTTGAGTCAGAATAAGGATAATCAACCATTCGTTCTCCATGATGGCCCTCCCTACGCTAATGGGAATATTCATATTGGTCATGCTTTAAATAAGATTACCAAGGACATCATTATCCGTTCTAAAAGTATGCAGGGCTACTACAGCCCCTATGTGCCGGGTTGGGATACCCATGGCCTACCGATTGAACAAGCAGTGACTAATTCAGGGGTAGACCGTAAGTCATTGTCGACAGCTGAATTTCGTCAGATCTGTCAAGATTATGCCAGTCAACAAATCGATAGCCAACGTCAAGATTTCAAACGACTAGGGGGACAAGGTGATTGGGAAGATCCGTATATTACCTATACTAAAAAGTTTGAAGCCCAAGAAATTCGTGTTTTTGGTGAAATGGCTAAGAAGGGCTTAATTTATCGGGGAAATAAGCCGGTATATTGGTCACCTTCAAGTGAATCGACCTTAGCTGAGGCGGAAATTGAATATAAGGACGTGGAAACCCCAAGTATCTATGCCGCCTTCAAGGCCAAGGATACTAAGGGCAAATTACCAGAGGATACTGAATTTATTATCTGGACCACCACACCATGGACCTTGCCTGCTAGTGAAGCTATTGCCGTTCATCCACAAATCGAATACAGTTTAGTGGCAGTCAATGGTCATCACTATGTCGTTGCTAGCGAACTTTTAGGAAGTTTAGCAGAAAAATTCCAATGGACCGATTATCAAGTTGAAGATAGAGTCTTAGGTCAAGATCTGGAATTGATGAAGGCCAACCACCCATTCTATGACCGGGAATTACTACTTATCTTAGGTGACCATGTAACCACTGAATCAGGTACTGGTTTAGTCCATACAGCGCCTGGTCATGGGGAAGATGACTACTATGTCGGGGTTAAATATGGCTTAGATGTCTTATCCCCTGTGGATGACCAAGGCTGCTTTACTGAAGAAGCAGAAGGCTTAGAAGGGATCTTCTACGAAGAAGGGAACGACTTAGTTATTGATAAAATGACTAAGAATGGCACCTTACTAAAGGTAGAATACTTTGTCCATAGTTATCCCCATGACTGGCGGACCAAGAAACCAGTTATTTTTAGAGCCCTCCCTCAATGGTTCTGTTCAGTAGATAAAATACGTGAAAAGACCCTAGATGTTATCAATAATGAAGTGACTTGGTGGCACCCTTCTGGCCAACACCGGATCTATAACATGATTCGCGACCGGGGTGACTGGGTCATCTCTAGACAAAGGGTTTGGGGAGTTCCACTACCTATTTTCTATGCAGAAGACGGCACACCAATCATTAGCGAAGAAACGATCGACCATGTGGCTAAGCTCTTCGAAGAACATGGGTCAAATATTTGGTTTGAAAAAGAAGCCAAAGACTTACTCCCTGAAGGCTACCAAAATGAACACTCACCAAATGGAGAATTCACCAAGGAAAATGACATTATGGACGTTTGGTTTGACTCAGGCTCATCTTGGGCTGGGGTTCTACAAACTCGAGATGAACTTTCCTATCCAGCAGACATGTATCTGGAAGGGTCTGACCAATACCGTGGTTGGTTTAACTCTAGTCTCTTAACCTCTGTTGCCGTTAATGACCATGCGCCTTATAAGGAAGTCGTTTCCCAAGGTTTTGTTAACGATGGGGAAGGGCGTAAAATGAGTAAGTCATTAGGAAACACCGTGTCGCCTAATGATGTCTGTGACCAACGTGGGGCAGATATTTTGCGCCTCTGGGTGGCTTCAGTAGATTCCCGCTATGATGTCCGCATTTCTGATGATATCCTGGGTCAAGTGGCTGAGTCCTACCGGAAGATCCGCAATACCTTGCGCTTTACCCTAGGTAATCTCTTTGATTTCGATGCTAAGAAAAATTATGTAGCTTATGAGGAGCTTGACAGTATTGACCAATATATCTTGGTCCTACTTAATGAATTAGTCGACCATGTTATTGACTACTACAATCACTATGATTTCAACAGTATTTACCAAGAAATCATTAATTTCCTCACCCAAGTCATGTCTAGTTTCTATTTGGATTATTCCAAGGATGTTACTTATATTCTCTTAGCCGATGATCCTAAACGTCGCAACATGCAAACGGTAATGTACGAAGTATTGAAGAAAATGACTATTTTACTGACACCAATTATTCCTCATACCACGGAAGAAATTTGGTCCTACATGGGTGAAGCTGAGGACTATGTCCAATTAGCAGACTTCCCACAAGTAGAAGACTATAGCAATGCTGAAGCATTAAAAACAAAATGGGAAAAATTCTTCAACTTTAGAGGTGACGTTAACCATAGCTTAGAAAGCGCCCGTAACGAAAAAGTGATCGGTAAGTCTTTAGAAGCCAAGGTCATTGTTTATGCCAAGGAAGATAGTCGCCAATTCTTGGAAAGCATTGGGGAAGAACTAAAAACTTATCTGATTGTTTCCCAATTAGAAATTAAAGACTATCAAGAAGCAGACGACCAAGCCGCCGATTACGAGGCCTATGCCATTGCCATTGTTCCGGCTGAGGGTAAGGTGTGTGACCGTTGCCGGGGCGTTTATCCTTCAGTAGGTAGTGTTGAAGGAGCAGAAAATCTTTGTCAACGCTGTGCTGATATCGTCCTTAAACACTTCCCTGAAGCCCTAGTCAAAGAGGAAGATTAGTCATGTACCAAGGAATTTTAAAGTCATACGATGAAAAACGTGGCTATGGTTTTATTCAAGTCCTTCATCCTTATTTTGAAAAAGATGTTTTTATCCACCGGACTGCCTTACAGGCAGCTGACTATGAAAAAATGCTGGTCAATGATCTTCTAGCTTTTGAAATTGCTTGGGGACAAAGAGGCCCTCAAGCGGTGAACGTTCAATAAATGAATAAGCTATTCCAATCAGATTCCTATCCTGATTGGGGTAGCTTTTTTATTTGTCTAATCCATAGAAGAGGAGTAAATAAAAACAAAAAAGGAAAGCAAAAAGCTAATTTAGTTATAAAATAAACGATAATTGTATCTAGTTAGTGAAAATAAATACAAATTGTGTCTTTTTACCTTGATTTTACGCTAATTTGCTAATATAAATAGCGCTTACATGACTTCGTGATATAATAAACATGTAGAAAATAGTACAAAATTTAGGAGGTAGCAAAATGAAATTTGTAATTGTTGGTACAAACCATGCTGGGATTGCAGCAGCAAACACGATCTTAGATAATTATGGAGAAGGCAATGAATTAGTCATGCTTGACCGTAACTCAAACTTAAGTTATTTAGGTTGCGGGACTGCCTTATGGGTAGGTCGCCAAATCGATGGCTATGAAGGACTTTTCTATACTAAACCAGAAGATTTTGAAGCCAAAGGTGCTAAAATTTCTTTGGAAACTAATGTGGAAAAGGTTGATTTTGATAAGAAGGTCGTTTATGCCAAAACAAAAGACGGGCAAAAAATTGAAGAATCTTATGACAAGTTAATTCTTGCTGAAGGGTCTGCACCAATTGCTCCTAACTTACCAGGTAAAGACTTAGATGGCATTCACTTCCTCAAGCTCTTCCAAGAAGGCCAAGCAGTTGACCAAGAACTCAGCAAGGAAGGTGTAGATACCGTAGCCGTTATTGGTGCCGGTTATATTGGGGTAGAAATTGCTGAAGCAGCAAGACGTCGTGGTAAGAATGTATTATTATTCGATGCTGAAGATACTTGTTTGGCTTCCTACTATGACAAAGAGTTCTCCCAATTAATGGATGAAAACCTGAAAGAAAACGGGATTGAAACCCATTACGGTGAATTCGCCCAAGAATATTTAGGTGAAAATGGACGGGTCACTGGACTAAAAACCGATAAAGGCCAATATGAAGTGGATGCTGTGATTAACTGTATCGGCTTTAGACCTAATGCAAATCTTGGTGAAGATCACTTAGAACGCTTTGGCAATGGGGCATATTTAGTCAACCGTGGCTTCCAAACCTCTGATCCTGATGTTTATGCAGTGGGTGACTGTGCCACCAACTATTCCAATGCCCTCCAAGATACTACCTATATTGCCTTAGCAAGTAATGCGGTTCGTGCCGGTATCGTTGGCGCCCACAATGCCGCAGGGACAGCCATTGACGGCGCTGGCGTCCAAGGCTCTAACGGAATTGAAATCTTTGACTTGAAATTAGTCTCCACTGGTCTGAGTGTTAAGGCTGCAAATAAAGCGAATATTCCAGTGAAATATGTTGACTATGAAGATTTACAATTACCAGGCTTCATACCAGAAGAAAAGAATGAAAAAGTAAAAATTCGGATTGTTTATACTGAAGATGGTAACCGGATTGTCGGTGCTCAACTGGCTTCACATTACGATATGCACCAATTAATCCACATGTTCTCCCTAGCTATTCAAGAAGAATTAACCATGGATAAATTACAACTCCTGGATATCTTCTTCTTACCACACTATAACCAACCTTACAACTATGTCACCATGGCTGCTTTAAGCGCTGATAAATAGAAGACCTTAATCATAAGGAAAGACCCTGATAGCACTGATTACTTACTAATCAAGTGCTTCAGGGTCTTTTGTTTACTTATAATTAATTAGCCCAGCTTCTTAGCGAGCCAGTAATAAATGAGCAAAATAATAATGGCACCTAGTAGGGTAGGAATAATGTAAAAACCACCGATTTCTGGACCGAAGCCAGACATTAATTTGCCACCTAGCCAGGAACCGAGAATACCTGCGATTACATTTCCAATCACTCCACCGGGAACGTCTCTACCAATGATGGCACCAGCGATTGCACCAAGTACACCACCAACAATGAGGGACCAAATCCAACCCATAGTGATTACCTCCTTTATTTTTGTCTGTTTATATTCTAGTTGAAAAAGACGCTTTTAACAAATAATATGTAAGTTCTGCTTAAGAATAAGAGAGCTTGACCCATTCTGAGAGATTTTTGTTACAATAAAAAAGAATTTAATTGAAAAGAAAAGGGGTAGCCTCATGGAATTCGGTGAAAAAACACTCCGTAAAGAAACTATTTACCAAGGAAGTTTGATTGAAGTTGAAAAGCACGTGGTGGAATTACAAAATAAAGAAAAAGCCAATCGTGAAATTATCCACCATGCCCCCGCAGTGGCGATTTTAGCTATTAATGATGATAAATTATTACTGGTCAAGCAATACCGTAAAGCTATTGAAAAGGCAATTTTAGAAATTCCGGCCGGCTTAGTCGATCCTGGAGAAGACCTCTTAACTGCTGCCAAGCGTGAACTCGAAGAAGAGACCGCCTTTCAAGCTGAAAATTGGCAAGCTCTGGATAAATTTTATGTCTCACCGGGCTACTTAGATGAAAATCTTCAAATTTATCAAGCTTCCAGCTTGGCTAAAGTCGCTCATCCTAAAGCCCAAGACGCGGATGAACATATTGAAGTTTTTCAATTAAGTTTCGAAGAAGTACAAGCGGCTATTGAAAAAGGAGATATTTGTGACATGAAGACCATTTATGCCGTCAAGCAATGGGAGATTATCAAATTACGAGGTGAAACGAAGTAATTATTATGAAGCAAAAGGATCCTTTAATTACCCGACGCTCTTATCGGAAGGCACGGGAAAAGAACAACCGCAAAAATATCTGGCGGCGCCTCTTCAAACAAGAGGACGAGTTTGATGATCAAGATGAAGTGGATAATGAATCTCGCCCAACGTCCTCAGTCAATCAACCTGAAGCAGCCAGTGATCATGAGAACGAGAAGATTCCTGCAGACAATCAAGAGGAAGGTGTAGATCTAGAAGCGGCTAAGCCAGGCAGTGAGTCAGCAGACCTTGACGAAGCGAACCCAAGCGAAAGCGTAAGAACTGTTAAGCAGCGGCCTTCGATTGACCGCTTCCTCAATTGGGGTATCATTATTTTAATTTTAGCCATCATTGTCGTTACTGCTATTGCTTTTTTTGTATAGGAGAGAAGAATGAAAATTGCTATTATCGCGGCCTTGAGTCGGGAAGTGAATTATTATATTGAAACTATTGACCATTTAGAAGAAAAGACAATCGCCGATATGACCTATTGGCTAGGCAGCTATCAGGGCAAGGACTTAGTGATCGCCCAATCCGGTGTGGGTAAGGTCAATGCGGCCTTGGCTACGACTGTCGTTGCTCTGGAAGATCCGGATGTGATTATTAATACCGGTTCAGCTGGAGCTATTGATCCTAGTCTAAAGATTGGGGACATTGTCTTGGCGGAATATGCCATCTATAACGATGTCGATGCGACTGCGTTTGATAATGTCTTAGGCCAAGTGGATGGGATGCCGGTTAACTACCCAACCGACCCGCAATGGCGTTCAGCTTTTTATCAGTATTATTCTGAACATGCTAGCCAAGCTAACATTAAAGTTGGACCGATTGTTTCTGGAGATTCCTTTATTGCTAGTCAAGACAAGGTGGCTTGGATTCAAGAGCACTTCCCTGGAGCCATGTGTACTGAGATGGAAGGCACGGCGATAGGGCAAGTGGCTTATCGTTTTAAGATTCCTTTTGTCATTATCCGGGCCATCTCAGATACCGCTAACCATGATGCTAATATAACTTTTGAAGAGTTTATTGAAAAAGTGGGTCGTCAAAGCGCCCAAGCTACGCTGGACTTTATAGCAAAACTTCAATAAGTCTGCTTAGGAAGAAGTATCAGAAAAATATCGGCAAATAAATTGACAGCAGGGTAGATATTTAGTACACTATTGGTTGTGTAAAATAATGCAGCAGAGTTGAAGCAAGCTCGTCAATAGTTCGCCCACGAATGGTGTAGTGAGTACCTGCGGCTGCATAGGGGAAAGCCTTGGATGAACTACACGAATGCGATCAATTCCATAATTATTTTACTCCAATACTAATTATTTAAAAAATGGAGGAAACAATTTATGTCACGTTATACAGGACCAAGCTGGAAGAAATCACGCCGTTATGGGATTTCATTATCCGGAACTGGTAAAGAATTAGCTCGTCGCCCTTACGCTCCTGGTCAACATGGACCTAACCAACGTCGTAAGAGCTTATCTGAATATGGTCTTCAATTACAAGAAAAACAAAAATTACGTTTTATCTATGGTTTAACTGAAAAACAATTCCATAATCTATACAACCGTGCTGAAAAGATTAAAGAAGGTACTGTGGGTACCAACTTCATGACCCTTTTAGAACAACGTTTAGATAATATGGTTTACCGTTTAGGTTTAGCTTCTACTCGTCGCCAAGCACGTCAATTAGTTTCCCATGGACATATCACTGTTGATGGCAAACGTGTTGACATTCCTTCTTACATTGTTGAAGTAGGACAAGTTATCGGCGTTCGTGAAAAATCTAAGAACTTACAAGTGATTAAAGATTCTGTTGAAGGTTTATACGGCCATGTTCCTTATGTTGAATTTGATGCTGATAAACTCGAAGGCTCATTATCACGCTTACCAGAACGCGATGAAATGAACCAAGAAATCGACGAATCGCTCGTTGTTGAATACTACAACCAAGTTTAATCCGCTTTTAGAAAAGTCTGTTACAGTTTTTGTAACAGACTTTTATTGTATAGCGGGAGTAGCCCCTTGCCTGGTGGATACTTTGGTCATTGCCCTAAGGCCAGTGTGGACTAAGTCCTAACTTTAGCGTATAATGTTTATTATTAGGTATAAAAGCGTCTTTTTAGCAATAGAGGGGGGAAGACAGTGGGATTTATAATTGCTCTAATCATCATCATTGTGATTATTTTGATTGGCTATGGCCTACTCTACTACTTAGGTCGCAAGCAAAGCAAAACCAACCTAGAACTTGATGAGAAGAAACAGGAAATCATGGCCATTCCTGTTGCAGATAAACTCTACACTATCCGTAATAAAAATGTGAGTGGAAACACACGCCGGCTATTTGAGGCTGAACAAGCCAAGTGGCAAACGATTAAACAGTATAAGTTGCCTGAAATTGAAGCGGCACTGGTGCAGGCCCAGGCAGATGCTGATAAATTTTCGCTGATTAAGTCTAGAAAAACGGCCGAAGAAACCGAAAAGTTGATTTATGACACTTTGCAAGATGTTCAAAATATCAATCAATCCTTAGAAGAACTCTTAGCTAGCGAGTCAAAAAATGAAGCTTATTTTCAAGAGGTTAATGACCGCTATGCCAAAATAAGAAAACAACTCCTTGCTCATGGCTATGCCTATGGGGATTCACAAGAAACTTTGGAAAAACATCTTTCTTATATTGAATTGGACTTTACCAAATACAATACCTTAATGAGCGATGCCGATTACCTAGCCGCTCATGATGTTTTAGACCAAACTAAGGAGGATATCGAAGCCTTAGAAGCGATGATGGAAGAAATTCCTAAGCTATTGGATAAGATTGATAATGAATATGAAGAGCAACTTGAAGACCTTAAATCAGGCTATTCGCAAATGCTAGATATGGACTTCCAATTCCCTTCTGGTGTGCGGGTTGATGAAGAAATTCAACAGGTAGAAAAGGGCATCGAGCAATGCTATGCAGCCTTAGCTGAATGCGATTTAAGTGAAACATCTTCCTTAATGAGCGCAACTGAAGCTCAAATTGACCGCAGCTATGAATTAATGGAAGTTGAATTACGGGCTAAGGAATATATTGAGAAAAACCAAGGTAACCTTGAACAAAGAATTAACCAAGTCCGCCAAAGTAATCGCTATGGATCACTAGAAATTGACCGGGTGTCCCAAAATTATCTGCTCCATGATAATGAACTGGGCAAGTTACAGGACTACGCCGATCAAATTGAACGCATCCACGAAGAAGTGGATACCGTTAACCAACGTCTAGGAGCCCACGTCATTGCCTATACCGACATGCAGAGTGTTTATAAAGATAAATATGAACAGCTTAATGAAATTGATAAGGCCCAATCCCATATTGTGGGGTCCTTAGCCAATCTCCGGCAAAAAGAACGCGATGCTCGTGACATGCTTTATACTTTCGACTTAGATATGCGTAATATGAAACGTCGGGTTAATCAATATCATTTACCGGGACTTCCTGATGCTTATCTAGATCGTTATTTTGCTACTGAAGATAAAGTTGAAGAACTCGAGCGCAAAATGAATCGGGTCAAACTGGATATGGATGAAATTGACCAGCTCGTCAATGAAGTTTCCGAAGCGATTGAGCGCCTGGATTTAGAAACAGAAAATATGATTGACCAAGCTTTATTGACCGAACAAACCGTTCAATATGCTAACCGCTACCGGGCCAACCATCCTGAACTGAATCAAGCCATCGAAAAATCTTCTTATTACTTTAATCAAACTTTCGATTATAAAAAGGCCCATCAGACTATTAGTCAAGCTGTTGACCAATTAGAGTCAGGGGCTTCTAATAAAGTCGAGAACCAATATCGTCAAGAGAAAGAAGAGCGTTTATATTAAATATTAATAGGGACTCATTGACCAGTCTCTAAACAAGGAAAGTGCTTCAATCAATTGGATAGCTATTGATTTGATGCACTTTTGCTTTTTATCCATTGATTGAATGACTAGCAGTCACTATTTTGACCGTTTGTAAAGGAGTAATCATGTCAGAAATCATTTATTTTGATAATAGTGCAACAACTAAAATTGATCCTGCCGCTTTAAAGTCCCTGGTGATGACTATGGAGAATTATTACGGCAACCCTTCCAGCTTGCATGACTTAGGTAACCAAGCAAAAGCCTTGCTCAATAAAGCCCGTCAGCAAATCGCAGAGCTCTGTGGCTGTCAGGCTGAGGAAATCTTTTTTACCAGTGGGGGAACCGAATCCAATAACTGGGCTCTCAAAGGAACGGCCTATGAAAAGGCGGGGCGAGGCAAACATATTATTACTTCTAGTGTTGAACACCCCTCAGTCAGTCATACTTTAAAAGAGCTAGAACAAGAAGGTTTTGAAGTGACTTACTTACCTGTTGATAAGGAAGGGCGGGTAAACCCCAAGGATCTTCAGGCCGCATTACGACCGGATACGATTCTGGTGTCAATCATGGCTGTAAATAATGAAATTGGGACCATCCAACCAATCAAGGAGATTGCTGAAATTTTAACCAATTTCCCCATCATCCACTTTCATGTTGATGGCGTCCAAAGCTTGGGTCGTTTTAAGAATCCCCTCATTCATTCTCGGGTAGATTTGTATTCCTTCTCATCGCATAAATTCAATGGGCCTCGGGGAGTGGGAATTCTCTACAAAAAGAAAAACCGGACTTTGAAGAATTTAGTAGAAGGTGGCGGCCAAGAAGCAAATTTACGGAGTGGTACCGAAAACTTACCCGGAATTGTGGCAACAGCCAAGGCCTTCCGTTTAAGTTTAGAGCGGGCTCAAGAAGAAAACCAGCGCCAAGAAGCCATCCAAGCTTCAATCAGAGCTTACCTTAAACAATACCCTGATACCATCCGCATTTTCTCTCCTGCATCAGGTGCTTCTCCCCATGTACTCTGCTTTGCTTTAAAGGCAGTTCGTGGAGAAGTGATGGTCCACGCTTTGGAAGAAAAGGGCATCTATGTGTCCACCACCAGTGCCTGTTCTAGCCGCCAAACCGGTCATTCTTCATCGACCTTACTAGCCATGGGGGTTGATGGCTCTTGGGCTCATTCGGCTATTCGTCTAAGCTTTGGCTTTGAAAATACAGAAGAAGAAGCCCAACGCTTTATTGACACTTTTGAAGATTTACGTCAAAAATTTACTGTTATCCAATAGGAGGTCTTATGGAAACTAAAATCATGATTCGCTATGGCGAATTATCAGTTAAGGGAAAAAATAAACGTCGTTTTATTAACCGCTTAGCTGAAAATATTCGCCAAATCTTTTCCGACTATCCACAGGTTAAGGTGAGTGAACAATTCGATTTCATGTTTATTGAGCTTAATGGTGTCGATAAGGGAATCGTCATTGATCGCTTGCAATATATTTTTGGTATCCAAAGTTATAGTCCCGTCTACGAAATTGAGCGCGACTTTGACCTGTTAAAAGAAGTGGCCAAACAAGTGGTGAAAGAAAAGTTAGATGAAAGGGAAATTCATAGCTTCAAGGTCGCTACTTCCCGCTCCGACCGCAATTATCATATGGATACCAATGCTATTAACCGAGAATTAGGAGCTTATCTGATGGAAGAATTCCCTAATTTAGAAGTTAAAATGAAAAAGCCCGACCTCACTGTCCGGGTGAAAGTCCGTTTTAAGGACTTTGTCGTGTCTTCCGACTGGATTAAAGGGATCGGCGGTTTACCGGTGGGAACTAGTTCTCGTGGTATCCTCATGTTATCTGGGGGAATCGATTCTCCAGTGGCGGGTTACTTAGCCATGAAACGTGGGGTTAGACCCATTGCCATCCACTTTGCCTCACCACCCTATACCAGTCCTCAAGCCCTAGAAAAGGCGAAAAAATTAGCGGGTAAGTTGACTAAATTCGGTTCGTGGATTGATTTTATTGAAGTGCCTTTTACAGAAATTCAAGAAGCAATTAAGGAGCATATTCCCAGTGAATATTTAATGACCATTACCCGGCGGATGATGCTAAGGGTGGCTGACCGCATTCGTGAAAAATACCACGCCTTATCCATTATTAATGGGGAATCATTAGGACAAGTGGCTTCTCAGACCGCTGAATCCATGTATGCCATCAATGCCGTGACCACAACACCGATTATTCGTCCTGTTGTTACCATGGATAAATTAGAAATTATTGATATTGCTCAGGCGATTGACACTTTTGATTTGTCGATTCAGCCTTTTGAGGACTGCTGTACTGTTTTTGCACCGGCTTCACCAAGTACTAAGCCAAAAGTGGACCGCTGTGAACATTATGAATCTCGTCTTGATATTGACACTCTAGTGGACAATTGCCTAGCTAAGCTTAACTTTGAACGAATTGACCACCATTCCTTAGAGAAAAGCAATGCCCAAGAAGAAGCCATGGATGACTTGCTTTAAACACAGCAATGATTTAATCCAGTTTATAGAACAGAATAATATAAAAAGCTTGCCTCTCTTCGATTGGCAAGCTTTTTAGCGTTTATTTAGAAAAAATACCCATAAACGGCAACGCCTAGACTAATCACTACACTCGAAACGAGGGCAAGTAACATGGCCCAGGTGAATAATTTGCCCCATCTTTTCTTCCGTCTTTTTTTTCGTTCTGATTTTTCATAGGCTTTTTCTCGTTGCTCTTTCCAATTCGTTGAATTTGACATATCCTTATAACGCTCCTTACAATAATCTCCTTGCTATTATAGCATAAAGGCTCATGACATTTAACGAGGACTTAGAAAGATTTCTTTAATCCTTCACTTAAGCAATGGTTGAAAACAAGTGCCTGGCTACGTCTTTATTTTTGCTAAAGACTTTGATAATATTATCATTGAAATGAGAAGCCTAATGACGCAATCTCATCGAATGTTATTAGAATGTAGGAGGAACTACTATGACTCAAGCACAAATTGGTGTAATCGGAATGGCGGTAATGGGAAAAAACTTAGCCCTAAATATTGAAAGCCGCGGCTATACGGTCGCTATTTATAATCGGACTACCTCACGGATGGAGGCCGTTTATGAAGAAAATAAGGACAAGAACTTAGTCCCTACCCGTTCCTTAGAAGAATTTGTTGAACATCTTGAACGTCCCCGTCGTATTTTACTCATGGTAAAGGCCGGGGCAGCGACTGATCATTTTATTGACCAAATTTTACCGCTTTTAGAAGAAGGCGATATCCTCATTGATGGAGGAAACACCTACTTCAAAGATACTATGCGTCGTTCAGAAAAATTGGCCCAATCCGGGATCCACTTCATCGGTATGGGAGTTTCTGGTGGTGAAGAGGGCGCCCTTAAAGGACCTGCTTTAATGCCAGGAGGACAAAAAGAAGCCTATCTAGAAATGAAAGATATTCTTGAAGCCATGGCTGCTAAGGCACCAAGTGATGGCAAACCCTGCGTGACCTATATTGGAGAAAATGGGGCCGGTCACTTTGTCAAAATGGTCCACAACGGTATTGAATATGGGGACATGGAATTAATTAGTGAATCCTATGATTTATTGCGTCATTATTTAGATTTAAGCGTGGAAGAATGCGCTCAATACTTCAAGCAATGGAACCAAGGCGAATTAGACAGCTATTTGATTGAAATTACCGCTGATATCTTGACCAAGAAAGATCCACAAACTGGTTCCCCAATGATTGATGTAATCCTTGATGCTGCAGGTAATAAGGGTACCGGGAAATGGACATCTCAAGAGGCCTTAGACTTAGGTGTGCCATTACCAACCATTACGGATTCAGTCTATGCGCGTTATATTTCTGCTTTAAAGGATGAACGCGTCCGTGCTAGCCAAGTCTTAGAAGGACCAAGCCAAGTGAAAGGTGTTGAGAATAAGGAAGCCTTTATTGAAAAAATCCGTCAAGCCCTCTATTTCTCTAAACTCATGAGCTACGCTCAAGGTTTTGTGGAATACCGTGAAGCAAGCAAGACTTACAACTGGGACTTAGATTATAAGGCCATTGCAAGTATTTTTAGAGGGGGATGTATTATTCGTGCCCAATTCCTTGAAACAATTATGGCTGCTTATGAGAATAATCCAGAATTAGAAAATATTCTTTTAGATGATTACTTTAAGGAAATAGCCGCTAAATACCAACAAGCTACCCGGGATGTGGTGAGTGCAGCAGTTCAAGCGGGTATTCCGGTATCTGGATTTACTAGTGCGATTTCATATTATGACAGCTATCGTTCCGCTACACTACCTGCTAATATGATCCAAGCACAAAGAGATTATTTTGGGGCCCATACCTATCAAAGAGTGGACCAAGAAGGAACTTATCATTTCTTATGGGATGAAGAAAAGGAAGTTAAGCAGTAATCCGCATTAAGGAGTTGTGTTAGGGTTTGGAAGCAAAAAAGCAAATTCTTTTAATCGATGCTGAAGAAGAATGGGTGCATTATCTCGGTGATGAGTTAAATAGTGAAAATTATTTTGCTACAATCGCTCATGACGGTCCAATGGGCTTAGAACTGGCTCATCAACACCAATGGGATTTGATTTTACTTGATTTAGATTTGCCTTTGTTAAACGGCTTAGAGGTCATGCGCCGCTTGCGGCAAGAGATGACGGTCCCAATTCTAGTGATGACCCAGCGCTCATCGGTAATTGACCAAGTGTCTGCCTTGGACCAAGGAGCTGATGGTTATTTAATTAAGCCGCTTCCAATTGAAGTTTTTTTAGCACACATACGCTCAATTTTAAGGCGTATGACCATTGAAGCCAATGAAAACCACATTAGACAGACCCGCTTGGTCTTTCGCGATTTACTAGTAGAAAAAGAAAATCATCTTGCTTATCGCGGCGAAGAAGTCCTAGACCTAACCAAGCGCGAGTATGACCTACTAGTAATTTTTATGGAGAATATCAATAAGGTGTTGAGTCGGGAAAAATTACTTAAAGATGTCTGGGGCTTTCAAAGTGTGGTTGAAACCAATGTCGTGGACGTTTATATTCGTTACTTACGTAATAAAATTGATCCCAATAGGAATCAAAAGTATATCCAAACCATCCGCGGTGCTGGTTATGTTATGCGCGATGAGGATAACTCTTAGCATAAAAAAGACATCAAAACACCCCCTAACTGTGAGCTTAATGCGCTAGCAGCTAGAGGGTGTTTTAGTTTGAATGCTTACTTAAAATTTTATTTCTTTCTGTTTTGTTTTCCCGCATTCCGGTTAGATTTATGAGGCTTAGTTGATGAAGTTGAGGAATTTGCTGTATGGGTGACGTCTTTAACCGAATTATTGGGTTTATAATGTTGGTCAAAGCGGATGGGATTATCCTTCATTTCATCTTCCACTTTGGCTTTAATACGAGGATGAACAAAGGTATTAATAGCCAATTGTTGGAGCATCCCCCAAATGGTGGTTGTTACTAAGTATAAACCAATCGCAGCAGGGACGTTGAAGACAACAAAACCGAGCATGAGAGGCATAAATAGCATGGATTTACCTTGTTGCTCACGAACTTCTTCAGGCATGGTTTGCATGCTGATCCGGGTTTGTAAGAAAGATAAAAGAATAAAGATAATTGTTAAAACCAGGTTAGGTTCTCCTAAAGAGAAGCCAAAGAAATTGTAGTTGGCAATATTTTGGTTATTATAGATCGCCACATACATCCCGGAAAGGATAGGTAACTGAATTAGTAGGGGTAAACAGCCCATATTTCCAAATAAGGAAATATTATTATCCTTCATAAAGGCTTGTTGTTGACGGGTATATTCCATTTGTTCTTCTGGAGTTTCGGCGCCTTGGATTAACTCTTGGAATTTCAGCAAGTAAGGTTGGTAATAACGGCGTTTTTCTGTTCCCAGAATGGAACTGGTTTGTTGCTTGTAGGTGAGTGGAATAAGTAGTAGGCGGATAATGATCACTAGGCCAATAATAGCAAAGCCGTAGTTACCATTGAAAAATTGGGCCAACCACTCAATTAACTGGTTAATTGGGCTGGCAATTAAACGAAAAGTCCAGCTGTCTTGGTTACGGCTAACACAGCCCCCTAAGAATAGGGAAGAGGCAGCCATTAGACTGAGCAGCTGGAGGTGTTTTGATTTGAGACTTGTTTTCAAAATAGCACTCCTTAATTATAGATTTGTCGAACGCCCCTAATTTTAGCGAAAAATATTGTTTTTTTCAATATATGGGGTGAAAATCATGCATGGCGGGAAGATCTTTTTCCTCCGTGACACTAAGCTGGTCGATTCTAGCGTAAGGGATATTCTTAGGATCTTGGAGCTCTGTGATAAAATGTTCTCTTTGTCCTTCATCTGCCTGTAATTGGATAGTCACACTGCCATCGGATTCATTTTTTACCGTGCCGGTCAGTTGTAGTTTATTGGCTAGGCGGGTAACGTGAAAACGAAAGCCGACGCCTTGTACCCGGCCTTGAACTTGTATTTTACTGGTTAGCATATGATCATCTCCTATTGCTTTATTTTAACATAATCCCGCTAATTAAATTGATTGATTCTATGGAGAGGCCCACCAAGACCCAGCTTTAAAAAAATGGAGGGATATTATATAATGAAGACTGATTGACTTAAGAAGAGATGAGTCGGGAGGAACTATGGCAAAAAGAAAAACACGTTCAAAGAAAAAAACAAATAATACTTACCAACAAGCGGTTATCGCTTTTTTTATTTTAATTTTAACCGGGCTAGGGAGTTTTCAACTGGGCTTTTTAGGTCGAATTGTTAAAGCCAGCATGCGCTTTATGGTGGGCGAGCTCTATCTATTGGGATTCTTCCTGGTGGCCATTACCGCCCTTGCTTATTTGCTAACCAATCAAGGGCCAAATTGGCGCAAACGCCCTTACAGTTCTCTGCTATTAGCCGTCCCCATTTTGGCTTTACTCTGCCATGCGATCCAGTTTAAAGAAGTCATGGCCCAGGGGGAATCTCTATTTGCCGTTAGTTTAAATCACTTTTTGGCAGGTTTTAAGGGAAATTTTCAGCCTGATGTTGGTGGCGGTATCATGGGCGCTGGTCTCTATCAAGTGAGTTATTTTATCCTCAGCCAATGGGGAACTTACTTACTTATTTTCCTAGCTGCTTTAGCTTGGCTGGCTTACTGCCTAAATATATCCGGTCAAGAAATGATTTCCAGTGTCCAAAATCTGTTTCAAATGGCGGTGCAGTGGCTACAAGGCTTTATAAATGCTACTAAGGAGAAATCTGCTAAGCGTAAAGAAGCCAAGGCGAATAAGGTTAAGGAAAGTCAGCCAGAAACCCCAGTGAAAGATCATTCCCCTAAGCTGACTGATGGAGCAGATGAAGATAGTGAAGTCAGGTTTGACGACGATAAAAGTCAAGAATCCGCTGTGGAAATTGTGGGCCCCAACTACCAAAACTTAGTGGGGTCAGAAGAAGAAACCAGCCTTGACCAGGAAAAGGCAAGTCAAAGCCAAGACCAAGCCAGCCAATTAAGTCTGGATATCGACGAAGAGGATGATGGAGAAGATTTATCTGATTTAACTATCGAGGCCGAAGAAGAAAATCCCGATTATAAACTCCCTCCAGTCAGTCTCTTAAATCCAATTCACCACACGGATCAAAGTAGTGAGTATCACATTATTAAAGAAAACATCAAAACTTTGGAAAAGACCTTAGCCAGCTTTAATGTGGATGCCAAGGTGACTAAGGCGAATTTAGGTCCGGCAGTTACCAAGTATGAAATTGAACCGGCAGTCGGTACCAAGGTATCTAAAATTACCAACTTAGCTGACGACATCGCCTTGGCCTTAGCTGCTAAGGATATCCGGATCGAAGCGCCGATTCCAGGAAAGTCAGTGATTGGTATTGAGGTTCCTAACCAAAAGGTGTCTGTGGTTTCCTTTAGAGACAGTTTTGAGAACCAACCAGCCAATACGAAGTTACTAGAAGTTCCCTTGGGACGGTCAATCTATGGGGACACCCGGGTGGCAGACTTAACGAAAATGCCCCATCTCTTAATTGCGGGATCTACTGGTTCTGGTAAATCCGTCTGCATCAATGGGATGATTGTCTCCATTTTATTAAAGGCTAAGCCTAATGAAGTCAAATTAATGATGATTGACCCCAAAAAGGTTGAGTTAAACGTCTATAACGGTATTCCTCATCTACTAACTCCAGTAGTAACTAATCCACGCAAAGCCGCCCAAGCCTTGAATAAGGTAGTTGAGGAAATGGAGCGGCGTTATGAATTATTTGCCGCAACGGGTCAGCGAAATATTGATGGCTATAACCATCATGTGAGTGAATATAATGAGACCAGTGATGATAAACAGGCCTTGCTGCCTTATATTGTGGTTATTGTCGATGAATTAGCTGACTTAATGATGGTAGCTTCCAAAGAAGTTGAGGCTGCCATCACCCGCTTAGCACAAATGGCGCGAGCAGCTGGTATTCACATGATTCTAGCCACCCAACGGCCGTCAGTTGATGTTATTACGGGAATCATTAAGGCTAATGTGCCTTCCCGGATTGCCTTTGCCGTATCTAGTGGGACTGATTCACGGACAATTATCGATCAAAATGGCGCGGAAAAACTCCTTGGTCGCGGTGATATGCTCTTTATGCCCATGGGAGAGGGTAAGCCTTTAAGAGTACAAGGGGCTTTCATTACTGATGAAGAGGTTGAAAGCGTAGTTGATTTTGTTAAAGACCAGCAAGAGGCTAACTATAGTGAGGCGATGATGCCTAGCGAAGTGAATGAGAATAGCGCGGCTGACGACCTTGATGAGATGTGGGATGAGGTTATTGATTTTGTTAAGGGCCGCGAAACGGTTTCGATTTCCATGTTGCAACGTCAATTTCGCATTGGTTACAACCGTGCCGCCCGCTTAGTTGATGACATGGAGGCACGCGGCATTGTCTCAGAACAAAACGGAAGTAAGCCGCGCACAGTTAATATTAGTGAAAAACAAGAAGAACAGGAAGACTAAGAGGCTAGGACAAAACTCCCTATCTCTTTTCAAAATCCAAACTATTTAATTCAAAAGGTGCTCCGGGTGCAGATCGCTTTTTATTTAAACGCACTTGTCGCACGCTCCTAAGAAATAAGTCAAAGAGAAGGGAAACTTTAGTAGTGACTCACTCTTTGACTTTTTTACTAGGCTGGATTGCTTTTTGACTGTCTAAAACGTGATATAATGTAAGAGATATTTTCCTAAAGGAGGACATTGTCATAATGAATTTACCTAATCGACTGACCATGCTAAGGATTTTGATGATTCCCTTATTTATTTTATTGATAGAAATTCCCTTTAATTGGGGAACATGGACCATTGCTAGTCAAAGCGTGAGTGTTCAATTGGCTTTGACAGCCCTTATTTTTGCCATAGCGAGTTTGACCGATTGGCTGGATGGCTATATTGCTCGTCGTGATAGCCTGGTGACCAACTTTGGTAAATTTGCCGACCCCTTGGCGGATAAAATGTTGGTCATTACCGCCCTAATCGAGCTCATTGCTCTAGGCAAGGCGCCAGCTTGGCTTGTTGCCATTATTGTGATGCGTGAATTAGCCGTTACGGGCTTAAGGCTATTGATCGTGACTGAAGGAGAGGTTTTGGCAGCTAAGTGGCCAGGAAAAATCAAGACCTGTACCCAGATGTTGGCAATCATTTTATTATTAGTGAATGATTTTCCTTTCCAAGCCTTGCCATTTTCACTCGGACAGCTTTGCCTCTACTTGGCTTTACTAGCAACCATCTATTCAGGTTATGATTATTTTAAAAAGAATTGGCAAGTCTTTAGTGATAGTTTTTAAAGAAGACAATAAAAATTGTTGAAAGTACGGAATAATAGAGTGGAGGAAATCATGAAGGCAGAAATAATTGCGGTAGGAACAGAAATGCTGATGGGACAAATTGTCAATACCAATGCCCCATTTATCGCCAGACAACTGAATGAACTAGGGATTGAACACTACTATGAGACGGTGGTGGGGGACAATCCTGAGCGCTTAGTTGAATTAACTCAGATTGCCGAGTCACGTAGTGATATGATCATTTACTCTGGAGGAATTGGACCGACCCAGGATGATTTGACCAAGCAAGTAATTGCCGAATACTTAAATGAAGAGCTTATCTACGACCAAGAGTGTTTAGAGCAGATAAAACAGTACTACCAGGATCGCCATCAAAACATGTCCTCCAACAACCTACAGATGGCCCTGACTTTCAAAAATGGCCAATCACTAAAGAATGAAACAGGTCAAGCCTGTGGAAGCCTCATTCATAAAAATGGCTGTCTCTATGTCTTCCTGCCTGGTTTTCCAGATGAATTGGAACCTATGTTTATTAATGAGGTTAAGCCTTATCTCTTTGAACATTTGTCCAATAAACAGGTGTTGGCTTCTCGCTTTTTAAATTTCTTTGGTATTGGGGAAGCGGCCTTAACTAGTCGTCTAGAAGACCTGATCGCTAAACAAAGTAATCCAACGATCGCTCCTTATGCTTCTAAATCAGTAGTCACCTTAAGACTCACGGCCCAAGGGGAGGATCACGCAGTTACAGATAAACTGCTCGACCAAACCCAGGAAGAAATACTTGCCCTGGTTGGTGACTATTATTACGGAAGTGGTTATAATTACCTTCCTATGGATGCCTTATTTGATTATTTAAACCAAGAAGAAAAAACCATTGCTTTTGCTGAAAGCCTGACGGGTGGTCTAGCGGCGCATTTATTGGTCAACCATGAAGGCTCTTCAAAAATTTTTAAAGGGTCAACAGTTTCCTATAGTGAATATGCCAAGGCTCATGTCATTGGCGTAAGTCAAGCAACTCTCGACCAAGAGGGCATGGTTAGCGAGGTTTGTGCCCGGCAAATGGCTGAATTAACCTGCTCAAACTATGGGGCTGATTATGCCATTAGCTTCACTGGAGTTGCTGGTCCTGATAAGATGGAAGGTCAAGAAGTTGGAACCGTCTATTGTGGTTTTGCTAGCCGAGGGCAGTCTACCCAGGTCAAGCGCTACCACATTAATGGCAACCGCTCAGCCATTCGTTTAAAGGTTATCTACCAAGCTGTGTTAGATTTTATCCAAGAAAAACCCTAAGAACATTTGTTCTGTTTTTGCTTGCTTTTTTGACTTAATGCCGTTAGACTAAGAGTGAAAGATAAACGAGGAGGATATTGAATGAGTACATCACATGATGCAAACCGCCAAAAGGCTTTAGACCAGGCCCTTAAACAAATTGAAAAAAACTTTGGTAAGGGAGCTATAATGAAGATGGGAGAATCAACGGATACTCAGGTGTCGACTGTTCCGTCAGGCTCCTTATCCTTAGATATTGCCCTAGGAGTCGGAGGTTATCCGCGTGGACGAATTATTGAAGTCTACGGTCCAGAATCTTCTGGGAAAACCACTGTTGCCCTACATGCTGTTGCCGAGGTTCAAAAACAAGGTGGAATTGCTGCCTTTATTGATGCTGAGAACGCCTTAGACCCTGAATACGCTAGAGCTTTGGGGGTTGACATTGATGAGCTATTACTCTCCCAACCGGATACTGGTGAACAAGGGTTAGAAATTGCTGATGCCTTAGTGTCCTCTGGTGCGATTGATATTGTCGTTGTCGATTCTGTTGCTGCCTTAGTTCCACGGGCTGAAATTGAAGGTGAGATGGGGGACTCCCATGTGGGGCTCCAAGCTCGCTTGATGTCTCAAGCCCTACGGAAGTTATCGGGCTCCATTAATAAGACGAAAACCATTGCCATGTTTATTAACCAGATTCGTGAAAAAGTAGGTGTCATGTTTGGGAACCCAGAAACCACCCCAGGGGGAAGGGCCCTAAAATTTTATTCCACTATTCGTCTAGAAGTTAGACGCGGGGAACGGATCAAATCCGGTCAGGATATTATTGGTAACCGCACTAAGATTAAAGTTGTAAAAAATAAGGTAGCTCCGCCATTTAAGGTTGCTGAAGTGGATATTATGTATGGGCAAGGAATTTCTCAAGCGGGTGAATTAGTTGATTTAGCTGCTGACATGGATATCATTAAGAAGAGTGGCTCTTGGTATTCTTACGGGGATGACCGGATTGGCCAAGGACGCGAGAATGCCAAACTATATCTCACCGAAAACCCTGACATATTTAAGGAAATTGATAGTAAGGTTCGAGCAGAGTATGGTTTTGGTCCAGCTGTTGAAGATGACGATTCAGAGGATGAAACCACCAATGAAGAAGCCAAAAACGATTCATCAAGTGATGAAGAAAATGAAACCCTAGATTTATTTAACGATGATGAAGAATAAAATATTTTTCCAAAAACTTGGTGTTGATAGCCAAGTTTTTTCTTTAGAAAAGTCTTATAAATAATGAGATTATGACCTGTATCTATTACCTGTAAGCGTCTCATCCTATCAATATTTCCTTATATTTGCTTTCAGAGCAGAATGAGAATTTCTTGGTAGCGCTTCTAGAATAATTGACAATAATGTGAAAAAAATATAAAATTTAAATAAATGCTTTGCATTTGAAATTTTATGATTTTTTTATTTAAAAAAGCAAACAATTAAATAGACACGGAGGTGAAACTATGGATGGTTTAACTATTGCCTTCGTTATCGTTACTTTAATTGTTGGCCTTTTAGTCGGATTAGTAATTGGTTACAAAAGACGTCAAAATGTTGAAGAAGAAGAACGTAATGAGGCGCAAAATACTGCAAAAGGAATTTTAGCTCAAGCAAATAAAGATGCTGAAGCTAAAAGAAAAGAAATTCTTTTAGATGCAAAAGAGAAAGCTCAGGATTATCGCAATCAAGTAGAAAGCGAATTAAGTGATCGCCGTCAAGAAATTACTCAAAAAGAGCAAAGACTCTTCCAAAGAGAAGAAAATCTTGACCGGCGTGAAAATGTTCTTACCAATAAGGAAAATGATCAGCTTTCTAAAGAGCAATCGATTCAAGATCGCTTAAAAAATGTTTCTCAAAAAGAAGAAGAAGCCCAAGCAATGGTTCAGGAACGTCAAGATGAAATCGAACGGATTTCTATGATGACAACTGAAGATGCCAAGGCTTTGATTTTGAAAGAGACAGAAGCAAACTTATCTAATGAAATTGCTTTACGAATTCGAAATGCAGAAGAAAACTATAAAGAGCAAGCACATAAGCTCGCTACTTCAATTATCTTACAAGCAATCGAAACATCTGCTGCCGATACAGTCGCCGATACTTCGGTAACCCGTATCGATTTACCAAACGATGATATGAAAGGTCGTATCATCGGTAAAGATGGGCGGAATATTAAAACCATTGAAGCCTTGACTGGGATTGATTTAATTATCGACGACACTCCAGAAACGGTGGTACTCAGTGGTTTTGACCCGATTCGTCGGGAAATTGCTCGGATTGCTTTAGAAAATCTAATTAAGGATGGACGTATTCATCCAGCAAAAATTGAGGAAGCGGTTGAACGTGCTAGAAAATCAATGGATACAAAAATTCGTGATACTGGGGAAGAGACCACCTTTGACCTAGGTATTCATGATATGCATCCAGACTTAGTCAAGTTAGTCGGACGTTTAAACTATCGCACCAGCTATGGGCAAAATGTCTTGAACCATAGTGTTGAAGTAGCTAAACTGGCTGGTATTATTGCTAGTGAACTCGGCGAAGATGAACAACTGGCTAAACGAAGTGGATTATTACATGATATTGGCAAAGCTGTGGACCACGAGGTGGAAGGTACCCACGTTGAAATTGGTACTGAACTCGCTCGTAAATATAATGAAAATGATATCGTTATTAATGCCATTGCGGCCCACCATGGAGATATCGAATCTGCTTCTGCGATTGCCATTATTGTTCAGGTCGCTGATGCCTTGTCGGCTGCTCGTCCCGGTGCTCGAAGTGAATCATTAGAGAATTATATTCAACGTTTAAGAAGTTTAGAAGCCCTAGCTAATGAATTTAGTGGTGTTAAGAAGACATACGCTATTCAAGCAGGCCGCGAAATTCGTGTGATTGTTAATCCCGAAAAGGTGGATGACTTAAGTGTCGTTAAGATGTCACATGATATTTCTAAACGTATTGAAGACGAACTGGATTACCCAGGCCAAATTAAGGTGACGGTAATACGTGAATCCCGTTCTGTGGATTATGCAAGATAAATTACCTAAGCTATATAATAAGCTTTGATTAAAAATAAAGAAATCTGGAGTAGTAAATTCCAGAATGAATAATAAGCGAATCGATAAATCCCTATTGGAAAGGTCGATTCGCTTATTTTTTATGTAAGCTAGTAATCAAAGTGAGTGACTTTTACAGATCTCATTTCATCAGTCATATATTCACCTTATGAAAACTAATATTATTTTTAAGTTATTGATGTTGTTAATGTTATGTAAAAACGCAGTATCGTTATTAGGATATGCTTATAAGGTATCGCAAAGTAAAAGTTGCAAATTTATGATTTTATTGAAAAAGGGCGGGAAAGCGCTAAAAAAGCGCAATAAAAAAGCGGTTCTGGTGACCGCTCATTCATTCTCTTCTATAAACCCGATAGTGGGGGGGAGAAAAAACTTGTACGAGATTTGTACGATTTACTATTGATTTGACTGTTTTTAAGTGTTTTCAAATTGATTAAGAATGCTGTTAAATCAACATTTTCAAGGGCTTTTAATAGCGCTTAAAAGTACAAAACGGAGAAGGTGGGATTCCACCCTTGTTCCGTTTCTATCTTCTATAAACATTGATTTACCAGCGTTTTAACCCTATATGATTTGTTTATACTTTCCACTTTGCGCAATATTTTGCGACTACAGTTAAAAATTAACATAATTTGCGAAAAGCTGAGCGCTTTTTCTTTCAGACTGTTCCGTGACATGGGTATATATATTCATGGTGGTTTGAATATCCCCATGGCCAAGGCGGTTCATCACATCTTTCATAGGAACACCAGCTTCAAAGAGCAAAGAACAATGAGTATGCCTGAAACCATGGATCTTAATAAATCTAAAATCATTCTGTTCACAGATACGCTTAAAGGCGTTATAGATAGACGTAAGGTTGAGAAAACCATTTGTCTTAGTGTTATTGAAAATAAGCTGATCTTTACCTAGGTTGAAGCCTATTTTTAATAATAGTTGCCCTTGTTCTGCCCGCCATTTCTTCAAAACGTTTAGGGTCTTGTCGTCAACGCTAATCGTCCTTACGCTATTGGCGTTTTTAGGAGCTTTTAAATAGAGCTCATTGCCGTCACGCTGCCCAACAGCTTTATCAACCGTTAGTGTCTTATCATTGAAATTAATATCATTCCAAGTCAAGGCGAGAATTTCCCCACGTCTAAGGCCGGTATAGGCTAGCGTTCTAATGCATGCATGCCATTTCCTGCTTTTCTGCCGCTCAAGAATGGCCATAAGCTGGCGTAACTCGTCACGGGTATAGAAAGGGCAGGGATCGGCTTTTTTGTCGCATTCATAGGTTATTTGCTTCTTAGGAACAACGACTTTATTAGTGACTAATTGGGAAATGTACCCCTGAACATAGGCGTATTTTATTACTCGTTTCAAATAACTATAATCTGACCGATATTTTTTATATTCCTTATGCCATTGATTAATGACATTCTGAATCATAGGGGCGGTTATTTTGTCTATGTAATACTCCCCAAAGACAGGTAAGATTCTATTTTCAAACAGACGTTTAGCTTTTGACAGGGTAGAATCTTGGACATCATTTTGATAAATATCTAGCCATTCATGATATACTTGTTTAAAAGTAAATTTCTTTTCTTTATTGAAGCAATCGCCTAGCAAGAACTTTTTCTCTTGTTCTTTGAGATAGGCGGCTGCTTCTTTTTTTGAGTGAAAACCTCTTTTACGGCATTCAATCTTTTTGCCTGTTAAATCATCTATTCCAAGGTAGCCCCAAACTTGCCAGAACTCCCCTTTTGAATTGGTATATTTTCTATAAGTTGCCATTCTTTAATTTCCTCTCTAATTCACTATCCCTATAGCAGAATCAGAAAGCACTTATATTAGTATATAACCCCACGCCAAGGGCTTACATAAAAGAATGAAATGTGGTGGTAGCGACTATTCTTTATTAGAATCTTGCGATACTTGCCACAGATAAAATTCTATAGCTTCTTTAGATTTATTCATTAATTTGCTGTATTGATCGTTAGAAAGTGTTAGGCTTTTGCCATCTTTTGTTAAGGTCGCTTTTCTTTTACTAGATACTGTTTCGTTAATAACTTCATAACCTAATGATTTTAAATAATTATCAAAAGCATTAATTTTATTAAAGGCCGAAGATAGAACTTCTTCAGCCGTAGCCCAGCCACCTTTTTCACCATATAATAAATATTCTACAGTGATACCGCCTAGGTCTGCTATGGCTTTTAAACGCTCATTGTTTGGTAAATTTTTTCCAGTTTCCCAATTACTAACAGCGGGCAATGTTGCGTTTATTCTTTTAGCAAATTCCGTTTGATTTAAACCTAGGCTTTTTCTTAATTGCCTAATTCTATGCCCAACAGCTATTATTAAATCAGCTTGCATTGAATCTCCTCCTTTTATATTGAATTATATACTAAATAAAGGTGACTTCATATAAAAAAACTAGAAATTATTTTTAATTCTAGTTGACTTCATAAAAATTATAGTTTATTATAGTTTCGAGAAATGAGGTGAGAAGCATGCAAGCAATCAATAAAATAAAAGGCTATCGCAACATGCTAGGTCTAACTCAAAGTGATATGGCCAAAGAATTAGGCATTAGCAAGCAAGCAATGCACTTAAAAGAAGTGGGAAAAATCCCCTTTAAAGATAGTGAAAAGCGTATCGTGCTAAATATTTTTAAACAAGCAGATCAATCTTTAACAATCGAAAGTCTATTTTTTTAAATTATTATTCTAGAAAATTATAGTTATTGTTAGAAACGATTAGAAAAGTAAAACAGTAAAAAATAAGCCCCCACGGCTGATTCATTGAGTATCTATGTTAGTAAAAAAACACCCCACGCCAATGGCTGACATAAGAGAATGAAAAAAACAGTGCTTTTGAAGCACTAGACAAAGCGGACATTTAATGCCTATTGACAAGGAAAAAGTAGGCCTAATTTAAAAAATACCGCTTACTTTCCATTTTGAGAGGGTCTAATGCCTATCTATTTATAAAAAAGTGCCTTTTTATCAATATTAAGAGGCATAAAAAGACAACAAAAAAACGCTGAGCATTAAGCCCAACGTTTCAAACCCAACCATAAGAAGTTAGCGCCCGCCATAGCGCTTAGGCAAGGAGTAAGCACCTATTAGGTCATACCACCTAGCCCCGCACTTCTTATAGATATTACCTAGTAATTATACAGGTATTTGGGGCAGAAATCCATTTTTAAATTAGAAAGGGGAATCCACTATGCAGTTAGTTTATATCAAAAATAGGAGCAGCGAACCTTATACGCTTTCAAGTGTTATTGCTGAATGTGCTGAGGTACAGCACAAGGCCGTAAAAAATCTAATTTATAAGTATAAAACCGATTTAGAGGATCTAGGAGTTTTGACATTTCAAAATGCTAAACCTCCCAAAGGGTCAAAAGGTGGACGACCAACGAAAGACTACCGATTAACCGAACCTCAAGCAACGCTGCTTATAACTTGGTTAGATAACACAAAGCCAGTTAGAGCTTTTAAAAAGGATTTGGTTAAGGCGTTCTTTTCTATGAGGGCAGAGCTTGCTGAATTTAGGCTTCAACGTGACCATGAAAAGTTATATCACAGCCATCTTAATGAAGCCATTGACGGTTGGATATACAAAAATCCGCATTCCTACAGTAATATAGCCAGTCTGCTTTGCCAAGTGGTCACAGGGCAGACCCCCAGACAATTAAGGGGGCAGCATGGCGCTTCTAAAGAAGTGCCGGCCCTTGATCTCATGACAACGGAAGAACTAGACCTATACCGCCAAAAAGAGGTTCAGGCAACCATCTGCTTAAGGCAGCAATTGCCTTACTCAGAAATCAAAGCCAACTTATTGGCAGCTTAGACCTAAGTAATAACAATAAAATTAATGATCTTTGAAAATTGAATAAATAAGGGTATTGACATGTTGGAACTCATAAAGTATTATTACTTTATGGAACTCAATTAGTAGGAGGTGAGAGCCTTTGAAAAGTTCCAAGATGGGAAGACCTAAAGCTAAAAATCCTTTAAATGTAGATGTCAAAGTTCGTATTGATGAAGCAACCAATGAGCAATTACTTGCTTATTGTAAAAAGCATAATATCACCAGAACGGAAGCTATACGCAAAGGAATTCAATTAGTTTTAGAGTCTGACAAATAAAAAAGACCCCTTAGAGGTTCGCAAGTTTGGCGACAGAGAACCGCTAAGGGGGAGCACTCAATAAGAGTACATGAATACTATACCACATGTACCCTTATTTGACTAACCCAGATAAGGGAGTGAATGCCCTTGTCTGCTAATGATGAGGGTTTTTATTTTGCAAATAAACAGCCCAAGGAGGTGATAACGATGTATTTTTCAACCGGAGATGTGGCGACATTATTTATAATCATATTCCTATTAGTGGCCGGCTTTTGCTATCAGATGGCGACTGTAGAGCGGCTGACTGAGGAAAATGCCAAGATCAAAAATATTTTAAATGGTAATGTACAAAAATAATTAAAAAAGAAAATGAAAGAGGTATTTATTATGACTAAAGATGAAATTAAAGAAGTACGTGTTCAAGCAAAGCTAGCAGCCGCAGGACTAAATATTGATGAAGCTAAAACACTTATTAATATTATCAAGCGAAAAGCTTACTCCAAAGCGATGAGCGAGCAGGAATCAGAGCAGATGGTTGAATGGGAACTAGATGATTTAATGGGATACGCTTTAAGTTGCGCTGATGAAATGACACGGCTTCAAAGCCTTGCTGAGGTACTAGACGACACAATTATTGAAGTAAGCTATTTACTCAAAGGACTTGATAAGTTGTTATTTGGTGGCTCAGAAGAGTCTGAGGACGAAGCCCCAGCAGACCTTAAAGAAGCCGAAGAAGACTAGAAAAAAAGTGCCAATGGTTATCCACCGGCACACTTAAAACACCTATTACATTATACCGAAAATATTGATTTTTGAAAATTAAATATAAGGGCTAAGTGTAGACTATCAGGCTTAAATTAATTATAATGTAATTACTAAAATAATTACTAATAAGGAGTGAAAGCCATGGTAGTTAAAGCCAGAAAACAAGGGAATTCTTTAATGGTCACCATCCCAAAAGCCTTTAACATAGCTGAGGGGGCTAGCTTTACCCCCCACCTGCAAGAAGATGGAATATTCTTTGAGCGAGTGGACACCGCCCCCCGCTTTGTTGATGATTTTGATGCCTTATTATTAACGGACATTATTAAAGACGGCTATACGGACGGCGAAGCGATCATTAAGGAAATGGAACGCCGCAAGGGATTCATGGAAGACCGTTTAAATGAGCTTATGGGCGAGCCATCTAGCCAGATGACTGAAGAGGATTTTAATCGTGAATTTGGACTATAAAATCTACTTCAGAAACAGCGCCAAGCGGGAACTCAAGAAGTTAAAAGATAAACGCCTAATCAAGTTAATTAGTCAGGAAATTTACCAGGTCATAGCCAAAGACCCCCATTGTGGGGATCGCAAAAAAGGTGGCTTGAAAGATATTTATACCCGGCCAATTCACTACCAAAAGGCACAATACCGCATAGCTTACACTATCCATGAACACATTGTGACGGTGGAAATTATCCAAGTTGGTAGCCGTGAAAACTTTTATAAGGAGTTAACACGGAAAATACCATAAAAGTGACCCAGTCTAGCTAAAACACTTAAGCCCTTATCATTGATTTGATGAGGGCTTTTTATATGCCCAAAAACAGGGATAGGAGCGATTAATTATGACTGATTTAACTAAAAATACAGAGGGAATGAACCAGCGGGAAAAGGCAGCGGCAAGGCGGGAGGCTATGCTTAATTACTTTGGTAGCCACTCAACGGTTACTTTTCAGGAAGTGGCCGACAAATTTGGTTACCCATCTGCTGAGGTGGCACGGCCTAAAATGTATCGCCTAAAGAGCCAAGGCTATATTGATTTCACGGTAAAGGACAGCGCCATGCACGGCCTAGAGGTCTTAAAAAGAGCAGATGAACCAATTTGGATTAAGAGCCAAGAGCAATCCGCCGAGTATTGGGAACTTTACTATCTGCTAAAAGAATTGGCCATGACCGAAAATGATACAACTGTTCTTAATGCAAAAACTAATACCATTCAGGTGGCCATGAAAGCCCTTTCTAAGGTATAGGAGGAAAAGAAAATGAGTGATATTCAAATTCAATTAGACCCTAGCGCTTCAAAGAATTTTGTAGACCAGTTAAAGCCCTATCTGAACCAGCTGGCCGAAGACCTTAAAAGGGACTTGGCCATTAACAGGGAAATGCTGACAATTGATGAAGTCTGTCAGTTATACAGTACCAGCCGGAACACAGTAACAGAAAAATGGCACAGAGAACTAGGCTTGCCCCTCAGTAAGCTAGGAAACAAGATCTATATTGAACGTCAAGTCCTAAACGACTTCATTAGATCACACCCTTACCAATAAAAAAAGCGGCTCATGGCTAACCACAAGTCGCTAAGGACGATTTTATGAACCGAAATTTTTCGGAATTAAAAAGATACTTTGGTAACTTTTTATACGTCCATTATAACAGATCCACAAAGACCGCCGCAATAGGATTTTAAAGGAGTAAATCATTATGAATACAACTAAAGACGATTTAATTAAAGATATTTCTAACCAAACTAAAATTATCCAAAATAGCATTAATGCTATAAGTTCCCGAGAAACTAACCCTAATATCAAAGCTATTCAAGGAGCGGTTAACAACATAACAACTGATCTTTTTTGGCTAAAACCAGCCCCAGAGGGAGACCCGGAAGCTCCTTGCTGCCTGACCGCTGAGCACTTGAACAAAGTGGCCAATGCTTTAAATCCCACTTTATTCACGATCCAAAAGCAAGAAATGATTGACAAAGTGATCAGAATGGCTTCATGCGCTAGCGGGGTCAATTCAGAATTTTTTCAAGAATTAAAGAAAGCTCAGCATGATCTTGACGAAGATTTCCAAAATCAAATTAAGCGCCAAGGTGAGACACTAGAGACCATTTATTGCCTATTATGCAATAGCGATGATGAAGCAGAAGTTCAAAGTAACCTAGAGGCCTTAGGTATTGAATACTAGGTGGCTGCCATGATCTACACAACAACAGGAGTTAAGAACAACCAACTCAAAGAATGCCCCTCTAATGGTAGTGACTTTGAAACCTTAGCCTATCTTTGTCAAAACAATATCCAACACCTAGAGGGCATTCAATCCCAGCCAGACGGTGGCAAGCCGGTTTCTGATGAGATCAAACTAAATGACTGCCTTTACTTCTTTAGTGGCCAAATCCAAGGCTCAAAGCGTTCTGACAGCCAGACCCTTAGCAAGTCACTCATTACCCTAGACATTGAACCTAGGGCCAACGCTGACCCTAATAGCCCTTTTAAATATGAGCCATTGGACTATGAAGAAGCCGTTCAGAAGCTTTTAAAAGAGCTTGAGGGGCTAAGGTATATCATCTATCCAACGATCAATAGCCAGCCCCAGCATGCCAGAATAAGGGTTATTTTAGAGCCTGACCAGCCTATGACTAAGCGAGAATGTAAAGCGACAACTCAGGCGCTTATTGACCACTTGGAAAAGTTAGGTTTACCCATTGACCCAAGTAGTGGCGACTTTAGCCGTCTAATGGGTATGCCAGTAGACAACGGCCTAGACGGTGATTATAAGGTAATTACCCATCTTAGTGGTGCGAAAGTGCCTGTAAATCGTCCTGAGCAACAAGCTAATTTTGAAATTAAAAGGACTTATAGCCCCTATGAGAACGGCCGCTATATTGGCAAAGTGCCCCGGCTATTACAGGAAGTTTATTCCGGAATTTCTCAAGGTGGCCGCAATAACTTTTTCACTAAGGCCTTTGGAACGCTTTTAAAGGCCAATGTTAGCCCAGAATATTGTATTTCTATTTGTCAAGATTGGAATCAGCGCTTCACTCAACCGCCCCTATCTGATCAAGAATTGGTTGGTGTAATGAAAAGCGTTTTATCACGAGAAGAACGAAAGCGAGGTGAACCAGTAAATGACTAATGAATTTGATGAAGTGCTTAGACGTGCCAGAAACCTAACCAATCCCCCTAAGGAAAAAGCCCCCAGAACCATGGAAGAGATCCGTTCAGCACTCGAGGCCGCAGGGGCTAAATGGCATGCTGAACACCAAAAAGAAAACAAAAGCGCCCCCTTTTTACATGAGGGAACAGGGGCAGAACTTTTTATGCAACATGTCCATTGTATTTTGATAGGTAATGACCGGGATAGGGCCATGCTGGCTTATTATGACCCAGAACAAGGCCTTTATATTTCAAGTCAGAATGAAATGAGCGGGCTAATTAATTGCTTGGAAGAATATAAATATAAGCATTGGATCGAGGTTATACGGCAATTAAGAATCAGAGTGCCCCTCAAAGAGCCTTTTTCTAGTCGTGACCTAATCCCAGTGAACAATGGCATTTACTCACTCAAGGAACATAAGTTACTACCCTTTAGCCCTAAGTATGCCATTACCAGCAAAATCGCCACTAACTACAATCCCTTGGCCACTAAGCCTATTATCAATGGCTTTGACTTTGATAAGTGGCTAAAGGCTATTGCTTGTGGTGATGAAGAAGTCGTTACTTTGCTATGGCAGGTTATCAATGAAGCCCTGAACCCTAACCATACACGGAATAAAATCGGTTTTTTAATCGGTAATGGGAATAGTGGTAAAGGAACGTTTCAGCAACTATTAATCAATCTTATTGGCAAAAAGAATGTTAGTGCTTTAAAACCGCCTGATTTTGGCAGTCAATTTGGGAAAGAGGCACTAATAGGGAAAGTCTGCAACATAGGGGATGATATCTCTAATAAATATGTCGATAGTATCTCAGATCTTATGAGTCTAGCCACCGGAGATCCCATTATGATAGAGGAAAAAAGGAAGCCCATTTTTATGGCTACCCTTAAAATATTTTGCTTATTTAGCGGTAACGGCATGCCTAACGTCCGCAATAAGTCTACAGGCTGGTACAGACGGTTACTATTGATCCCCTTTAATGCTGACTTTAACGGGGAAAAGAACGATCCCAATATTAAAGAAGTCTACCTAAAAGACAAGGCTGTTTTAGAATACGTCCTAAAAAAGGCCATTGAGTTGGATTTCACCCACTTTATCGAGCCAGAATCGGTTAAGAAAGAAATCGCTAAGTACCGCCGAGCTAATGACTTTATAGAGGGATACATTAATGATGAGTATATCCCTAATGGCTATCATGAGTTGGGGAAAGTGCCAAACAATTTTATTAAGCATGATTTAACGGTCTATAAAGAGGAGATGGGGAACTATAGCCCCTTGCCCTATGGCTTTTGGACTAAGTTTATTGAGATCTTGGAACGGTTGACGGGTAATAAGTATAAATTGGCCAAACAGAGAATTAATGTTTCTGAATCGGAAAATATGCCAGAGGAAATCCAACCCTATGCCAAGGGCCGCAACCCAATAAGAATTATTCTCAAGCATGAATAATGTCCCGCATTGTCCCGTATTGACCCGCTTGAGGCGGGACGTTAGAAATGCTGGTATATCAACAATCTAACATATATGTCCCCTATGTCCCGCTTCTTTTTAAGTATAACTATAGTAATAAATAATATATATATATAACAAGTTGACAAGAACCGGGACATTTTTTCGAGATAGCTCTAAAGCCTTTGCTATCAAGGGATTTGGGGGCAATTTTTCCCTAAAAACAACCGGGACAAGACTGGGGACACAACCCCCTAAATAGATCATTAACAATGATTAAAGACAAAAGGAGACCTAAAAATGGATGTTTTAGAAATAAAAGATGAATATATCAAGAAGCGAATGAAGCAATTACTTAACCGCCCCCAAGGAGACGGGGCTTATATGTTGGCAGAACAAGAATTCAATCTGATTATGACCATGCAAGGGATCATTTATTACATTGAGGGAGATATTACCAAGGATCAGTTGGAACTAATCAATGATCAAAACGGAATCGACAAACAAGGTTATGAACTCATGCGAGAAGTTGGCATTATTGAATTTTAAGGGGAAATAAATGGACTCACCAGAAAAGAAAAAGCAATTTACAACAATCAGACAAAGCCAAGTGTTGGAATACCCTATCAACCTAATAGCTGATATGGTGGCAGGTCAAGAATACAACACAGCAATGCTTACTAAGGCAATTAATGGCTACTTATCAGGGCAAATCACTAGAGACCAGCTCAAAGCAATTAATGATAAGTACGGAGTGGCCCGGGAAGCTTATCAGATGATGAAAGACATGGATATTTTATAAAGGAGGACCTTATGGACGAAAAAGAAAAGATTGATCAATACATAGAAAAGCGAGTGGCAGGCTTAGTTAATTTACCATGTCCCACTATTGCTAAGTTATTGGCAAATCAAGAAATAGAAATGTTGGGATTGGCCGGCACGGTAATAGACTACCTCAATGGCGATTTACCTAAAGAAGCACTTGAGAAGTATGCCTATTCAGCAGGTATGCCAACCGCAGCAGCTGACCTTTTCAAAGAAGTAGGTATTTTATAAAAGAGGTGGCCAAGATGTTAAGTTTTAGAGAATTAGAATCCCATATAGCGACCTTTGGCGATAACTACATTAATGACCGTGTGGAACTGCTAAAAGGCACTTCAAAAGATGAAGTAAGCAAGGCCTTAGCTCAAAGTGAACTAGATGTGATGGTCTTGTATTATGCCATAACCCGCTACCTTGCTGGGGGCATTAGCGAGGAAAAGCTAGGGAAGATTAAGGAAAACACCGAAATTGAATGCTCAGCCTATAATCTCATGAAGAATTGGAGATTTTTTAATTAAGCAGCCTTTCAGTATCAGGGTATAAAAAAAG